>NZ_CP021850.1:946243-1261657 GCF_002896855.1 Clostridium thermosuccinogenes
GAAAAAAGCCGGATTTGAATGACAAATGGATTGCTGACTTTCTGGTGTTGAAAGGGCCTGTACTAAGTGTTGAATACGCTGAGAGCCCATATGAGGGTATATATCAGCTGGAGCCTGGCCATTCCTTGACAGTGGATAAAAAAGGCCGGACCAAAAGGAGATATTGGGACCCCTTAAAAGAGGTTAAACCCTTAAAATTAAAATCTGATGAAGAATATATAGAGGAGTTTAAAAAAGTTTTTTTTGAAGCAGTTCGCTGCCGTCTAAGAAGCATTTCCGATGTTGGGATTATGATGAGCGGAGGGCTGGATTCGGGGTCGATAGCGTGCGTTGCAGCGCAAGAGCTGTCGGGTGAAGGAAAAAGGCTTAGGGCATTCAGCTCAATCCCCATGGAAGGGTATGAATTTAATGATAAGAAGTACCGGCATTTCATCCCCGACGAGAGGGAGTACATAAGGACTATTGGAGAAAAATACGACAACGTGGATATTGAGTACTGCAGAAATGAGGGGAAAGATTCCGTAAAAGATATGGATAAATATATTGACATTTTAGAGCAGCCCTATAAAACCATCGAAAACTCCTTTTGGGTTTTTTCTATGGCAGAAAAAGCTGCTAAAAAAGGATGCCGGGTTTTGCTCTCAGGCCAGTCCGGGAACACTACAATATCCTTTGGAGATTTTGATGTGCATATTAAAACACTGTTTGGCAAAGGCAAATTAATAAAAATGAAAAGGGAAATAGACAGCCTGGCCAAGTTGTATAACCTCCCCAAAAAACGCGTTATAATGGAAGTTATCAGGGTGTTGCTGCCCTATGGCCTAAGAAAAGTCGTAAGCAATCGGGTACGAAAAAATATCAAAGATTATGAAGCATTCCCGGTGAACCCTGAGCTGGTGGAAAAATGGAATGTCAAAAAACGACTGGAGAAAAAGGGGTATAACCTAAAGCCGGAAAAGTTCTATAATTTGAAAGACATACATAAGTATATTGTTGATAATGTTTCCTTCTCTCAGGTAGCCATACCTGAAACAAAAGCTTCCCTGGCTTATGGAATAGTAGAGAGGGATCCTTCCAGGGATAAGAGGGTAATAGAATTCTGCCTCAGTCTTCCCAGCGATCAGTTTGTGAGAAATGGAGTGGAAAGACGGTTGATCCGGGAAGCGATGAAAGGCATACTGCCGGAAAAAATAAGGAGCAATTGTACCAAAAGAGGATTGCAGGCTGCGGATTGGATACAGAGACTTAAACCGTCATGGCAGGATATATGTGTTGATATCGAACGAGCTCTGGAAAATGAGCATATCAAGAGATATATTGACACCAGTAGGCTGGAAAAAGAACTGGAGTTATTGAAATACGGCCCGGACGAGGATAAAGGACGGTGGATAAAGATGCTTTTGATTGCCCTTGTACTGTCGAAGTTTCTTGAAAAGCACTATTCCGCAGATACCATACGGATTTGATTACCAAATATAGCTTGCTTTGCTGTGCTGAGGCAGCAAGTTGTATATAATTGCATCAAGAATTTAAAGTAAAGGTCTCAAAACAGTTGTTTAGACTGTAGCTCCAGAGGAAGGGGGGTGCTGTATGGAAAAGAAAGTGTGGCGTAAACCGGAAATATTCCAGTTGGATATCCAAAACACAGAAGCTTATGTTTTACACTCAGAAAACTGTGATAAAGAATGGATAGGAGAAGATAATGTAAAACACAGGACCTATTCTTGAACCAAACCGGTTTGCATAAAAAATATCCCAGGAGCAAAACTTCTGGGATATTTAAATGCATGAAGATGCATATCTTTCCTCAACAGTTTCCGGCATGCTGTTATCTGAGTATATTTCATACAGCATACCTTTCTCCAGCTTGAAGATCCTATTGCATAGGGCGAGGGCCGAAGGCCTGTGGGTAATTATTATGCAAGTGGGTTTATGCTTTAAATCCCGTATTGATCTTAGTATTTTGGCTTCTGTTTCAGTATTCAGGGAAGAGGTGGCTTCATCCAGAACCAGTATGGGTTTTTTCCTTAAAAAAGCTCTGGCGATAGCCAGTCTTTGGGCCTGGCCTTCCGACAGCCCTGATCCCTTTTCTCCTATAACTGTCTCATACTTATCCTTAAGCTGCTCTATGAAATCTGCGGAGCAGGAGGATACGGCAGCTTCATGGATATCCCAATCCGAAGCCGTCAAGTTCCCATGGAGCAGGTTGCTCTTGACGGTGCCGGAAAAGAGGGTGTTGCCCTGGGGGACATAGGAAATAAACCTGCGGCTGGACGGACTGACCTGGTATTTTCGGCCTTTGTATTTTATGAATATATGTCCTTTATCAGGAGTGACTAGTGCAAGCAACAGCCGAACTATAGTAGTTTTGCCTTCGCCGGAGGCTCCGATAAGCCCTACGATTTCCCCGGCTTTTACCGTAAAGGACAGATTTTTCAGCAAGGATTCATTCTTTTTGTATGAAAAGCACACATTTCTGAATTCTATGTCCAGGAGGGAATTGTCCGGGATAGGGCAGCAGGATTCCATATCAGTGTTGTCCTCCACCTCTTTAGGTATGCTTGTCAATTCCATAAGCCTTTCGGCAGACCCGACCGATGCCACCAGCTCCGGAACGGACGAAGCAAGGCCATAAAAAGGTGCTTGTATGCCGGATATCAGCTGAAGCAGAGCTGTTAATGTGCCAAAAGCGGCTACCCCACCGGAAAGGTTATTAGCCCCCCAGCAGAATATGATAAAGAAAGTCGACCATGATCCTAAGCGTATCACCGTGTTGGATAGGGTATTTATATATCCTTTCTTTACAGCCAGGCTGATTTTTTTGTCCTGGAGCCGGGACAAACCGGCATAATTCTCCCTTTCCAGACAAAAGGTTTTCAATATGAGAATGTTCTGCACGGACTCCTGCAGGAAGGAACGACATAGGGCATCGGCTTCCTGGGAATCCTTATAAACACCTTTCAGTTTGCTTCCATAGAGCTTGCTGAAAAATATGCAAACCGGGGAAATGATTATAGCAGCCAAGGCTACTGCAGGCTCCAAGTATAAAAGGGCTGTAAAGGAGGATGCCAGCAGTACGATTAATGTAAAAAGGTGTGGCATGGTATTTGTTACTGCGTTGGCGACTGCATCCGCATCATTGCAGAGGCGGGTCGACAGGCTGCTGCTGTGATATCCGGACAGCTCCATCCACTGGCAGTTCAATATATGGTCGTAAATTCTTTTTTGAATACTGGCGCTCAGCTTTGACCGGCATCTTGCCGACAGGATGGAGTTAGTGGAGCTTAAGCATATCTCCGCAATGATCAGGATTGCGAGAAGTATCAGCAGTGTGGTTGTTTGAGGTTTGCTGCCTAAGATGGCGGTGTCAACCAGCTTCTTTGATGCAATTGCCCTGTAAACGCCCAATATCGACAGTAAGCCGCCTATCAGCATTAAAATAAAAGTATATTTGAGATATCCCCTGCTCTGTGTCAATATCCACCTAAAGGTGCCGATCGGTTTTTTCAAAATTATCTTCCTTTCCAAAAAAAGTGCAAGGATATCGCATAACAATGCAGTGCAGCGCTTTAGTCCAGCATCAAAAAAAATCGAAAGGTTATGGTAATAGAAGATGCTGCTTATACATAGATATGAATGTAATAAAAAATAATGATTATTTTTACCGGAGATTTGCATGATATACGCAAAGGATAAGAAACAGGAATATGTCTACAGCATTTATGGATTGAATATAGCCTCGGAGATTCCGATGCCTGAGCTGCCCGCTATAGACAAAAAGACAATGGAAGGCATAGATGCCTCCGTTGCCTTGGGCAAAGCAAACGGGAACATCGAGGATGGGGTGGTAATAAACGAATTCTTGAAAGTTTCCGGAAGGGAATTTTACCTTCATATAGAGGGAACCGCCCGTTACTATGTAGCCGATGGCAGCAGGATTATCGTGGAGCCTGAAACCTGGGACGACATGGATGAGCTTAAGACTTTTCTTCTTGGAAGCTGTCTGGGGATGCTGATGTATCAAAGAGATATTGTGGCAATGCATGGAAGCGGGGTAATGGTAGATGGGCAAGGCATCATAATTACCGGACATACGGGAGCGGGGAAATCCACATTGACGTCGGCGCTAAGAAAGGAAGGATGTAAATTCCTGGCTGACGACATATCTGCCTTGACAATGGATGATGACGGCAGCATCTTAATGCATCCCGCCTGCCCCCAGGCAAAGCTTTGCAGGGATGCGATGGTAAGGATGGGCTATAACCCGGATGAGTACAAAAAAACCGATAACTTCAGGGACAAGTACATAATTCCTTTAAAAAAGCATTTTTTGGGAAATCCTGTACCTTTGGACGGAATTTTTGAAATAAAAACCGGAGATGTTGACAGGATGGAGGTAATGGAAGTAACAGGGATCGAAAAGATCCGGCTTGTATTGAGGAATATATACCGTATAGAAATTATCCGTTATCTGGGCCTGAAGCCCTCGTATTTCCAAAAATGCCTGGTGTTAGCCAGCCGGGTACCTATGTACAGCATAACGAGACCCAAATCCTGTTTTACGGTTGACGAGCAGGCAAGGCTGATTAGAAGCACTTTGGCAGGCTTGAAAGGAAGCCGGAGTAAAAATGTATAGAACGATGAAGGTGTAAATTTGGAAAGACAGAGTTATAAAATAGCTTTGTGGGAAATGAAAACGGAATTTCCATAAAAATAGAATGAATAAAGCGGTACATGGAGGCATATGAAAAGCAAAAAATTGCGTTGTAAAATAGAAAAACAAAGGAGTGATACTCATGAAATATACGAAAACCATCAGTATCGACTCGTTGGTCAGGCGGGCGGAATATATAGATGCTGCCGACTTGAACGGAGAGAAAGTGATGATGAACCTCGACAAAGGCCGATATTTTGCACTCAATGAAGTGGGAAGCAGGATATGGGATATGATGGATAGGCCTTTGACGGTCAGGGATATAGTTGATGCAATGACAAGGGAATATGAAATTGATGAGCAATCATGCGCAAAGGAAGTTTTGGCATTTCTGGGCAAGATGTATGATGAGGAACTCATTAGCGTTGGTTAGGAAAATCATAGCCTTTACCTGCACAAAGCGGAGCGACAGGCTGATGCTGATGGAAGCATTTGTCCTTACAGGCATATACAGGACTATGATCTTCCTGCTTCCTTTTAGTAAATATAAAAGGCATATTGGTATACATAATATGGAAACTCCCTTCCAAATCGGTACAAAGGAGTATGCGGTTGTGAAAAAAGTTTCCTGGGCTGTAGAAACTGTGAGCAGATATACGCCCTGGAAGAGCAAGTGCTTTGTTCAGGCCCTTGCAGCCCAGAGAATGTTGAAGAGGCGGGATATTGACAGCACTATGTATCTGGGTGTAAGCAGGAATGGCGACGACGGCATGAAAGCTCATGCGTGGCTTAGGTGCGGGAATGTATATGTGACCGGAGGAAATGGCAGCAGGGAGTTTACAGAGGTGGCCAGGTTTGCCAGCAGGCGCTTTTGACGTGCTTTTCCGGTGCCTAATGCTCCTTTTCATTGAGCTTCTGCTCTTTTTGCAGGTTCATATAGTACTTTTTAGGAGAAGAGCCAAACATCTTTTTAAATGCTCTCACAAAGCTTGAGTAATCTCCAAACCCGCATTCAATGCTGGTTTCCATTGCAGGTACTCCCTTTTTTATGAGTTCATTGGCTGCAATCAGCCTCTTTTGCAATATATAATTGTACAATGAATAACCGGTCTGGTTTTTAAATTTGTGCATGAGATAGTATTTGCTCATGAAGAACCTGGATGCTATATGCTCTATGGACAAGTCTTTTCCTAAATTTTCATTGATATAGTCCAGTATGCTGCTTATGCTTTCGTCAAACTCGATATCGCTGGATTCGATATTTTTCCGGGTGCTTATGAGTTTTCTGTTTATTTGGACGATAAACTGCATGAACAATGAATTCTTTAGGATGTGGCTCCCAAACTCGTTGCTCTTGCATGCTTCTTCCATATGGGAGAGTATGGTTCTTATATCTTTAAGTTCTGAAGGATCAAATCTTATCAGGTTGAATTTTTCATTGTATGCTCTATCGAAGCAGCTGGACAGGTCGCAGTCAGGGTTGCTGTGCCTTGTCAAAAAGTCTGTGTTAACCCATAAAACTATGCGTTCGTACACTTCTTCAGCATCGATAATAGGCTTATGAACTTCCCTGCTGCTTATGAGAAGGACATCCCAAGGCTTAAGCCTGTATGCCTTGCCTTCGATTAGATATGTAACCTTGCCGGATATGAATATGATTATCTTGTTAAAGTCATGGTAGTGAAATTCAAACTGGAGGTTTTTCTGGTCCTTAATATGAAAAAGCTCAAAATCCCTGTTTAGATATCCTCTCTTATTGTGCGTGTTTCCTGCTTCATTTTTCACAATATCACCTCCCTTGATCTACATCCATTATTCTATAGCAGTTTTTGCAATATATCAAGCAGTATTAACAATAAATATAGGAAATGTTATGAGTATAATATAAACGGACGCAAAAAAGGATACCGGTGAGGCAAATTGGATTTAAATTTATGCCTGTGTTTTGCAATTCATGCCAAGTGGTCTTTGATTATTTGGATCGGTATCGTTTTTTAGGTTAACTCATTAACACGAAATAAGTGATGTTATTTTCATTATTGCTTGCATCATGCGAACATGGGTGGTTGTGCCGGCATTTTCTATAGAAGAGCTCCAACGCTGTCTCTATTTAGCTGGCACGGCAAATTAAGTTTAAATGCTAAGAAAGCACATGAAAAAGAAAGATGGGAGAGGATATGATGGGTTTTGTAAGAAAGAATAAAGCTACGTTTTTCCTTTTGATAAATGCGTTTTTATGGGGGTCATCATATATTTGGTCCAAGATGCTGCTAGGTTATTTGCCCAGGTTTGCCATACTTTTTATATGCTCGCTGGGAGGTCTGGTTTCTACAGCATTGTTTTTCTTTCCTTCCATAAGAGAGATGAAAAAAAGCGCTATTTTGCCCAGCATGCTTGTGAGCGTTTTTTCAATTATCAGCAATACCCTGTCCATGTTTGCGCTTCAGTATACCAGCAGTTCAAATGCGGCCTTTATTGTCCAGATGTCTGTTGTCATCACTCCTTTGATAATGGCCCTTCTGGAAAGAAAGATACCCAAAATGGGAACAGTTGCCGGTGTTGCTGCCGCAATGACAGGGGTCTTTATGCTCACTTGCGATTTTAGAGCATTCTGTTTTAATACAGGGGATGTATTTGCTCTTGGAAATGCGCTTTTCTTCTCTCTTTTCCTGGTGGGACAAAAGGTTTTTTCAGGAAAGGTTAAGACCATACACTTTGCGTTTATATACCATATGACCAATACGACAGCCTTCTTTATACTGTCCTTTGCCTTTGAGAGGCATATTATCGATTTTGGAAGGATGGCATCACCTGTTTTCGGACTTTTGGCTTTAGCCGGCATATTTGTTTCGGTAGTAACCGCTTTGCTGCAAACTGCCGCAATAAAGCATGCAAGTCCGGAAAAGGCAGCACTTGTCTATACGGTAGAGCCTGTTACCACCCTCATATTAGGCCATCTTCTTCTGGGAGAAACAATTAACGGTATAAAGCCCGCTGTTGGATGCTTACTGATACTGATTTCCGTATTGTGCTCCGGCTTCGGTACGAAATCAGGGGAAATGGAACCAAAGTCCCGGGAAAATCCTACCGTGACCGTAAGCTGAACCATTGAGCAGGCAGGATATCTGTAAACAGCATAAGACAAAACAGAATTAGGATGAATATACTGTGAATCAGGATAAAATATACAGTCGAAGCCTTATGCTTAAGAATTGATATCAGCTGCTAAGCCTCAATGCTTTTGCCCGAAGGTCCGGAGAGGCTCCTGCGGCTTCCTCCCTGCGCACCACAGTCAAAATTTATCCCGGTTTTCCAACCTCTTTCTTGAGAGAGAGGTTTTTTATTTTGCAGAAATATTAATGTCTTGTCAATTAGTGTTGAGTATTTTTAAAATTCCACTTATAATGTAATAGTAATAATTTTCATGATATTATTTTTATGGATAAAAAGGTTGTTTTCACTAAATTAGCCGGAGCAGGCCTGTCTACCGGCACTGGTTTGTGGCTTTGGAAGGGCATCGTTATACCATCCGGCTTTTCCAGAAAAGATGGTCTATGAGTAAGGTGATAGTATGAGTATACAGGAAATGGAAAAGTATTTATGCCAGGTCAGATCTGTCCATTCTTGCAAGATACTGCAGGATGACAGTGGGGAGATCCAGGAAGTACATATCATATCTGATACCGGCAGAAGTCCCAAGCAAATTTCAAGGGATATACAATCCGTATTCATGACAAAATTCGGGGTAAACCTTGATCACAAAAAAATCAGCATTGCCCAGATAAAATCTGAGGACATGGAATATGGGGACTTCCGCTTGAAATTCAAAGCTCTTGAGTGCTTGATCGACGATAGGAGATCGGAAGTCAAGGTGATTTTGGAAAAAGATGATGAGCTGTATGAGGGCATTGTCTCCGGACCTAATACTGCCGGCAATGCATTGAGAATGCCAGCCAGGGCAACCCTTCATGCTGTGGAGAATTTTTTCGGTTTGGAGGATAGCTTTATTCTGGAGGATATAAAAATAATATCCCTTTCAGGCAGGGATACTGTCGTTGTTGCCGTAGCTTCCGTGCTGGGTGACAAAGAACAGATGCTCTCAGGCTCTGCCGTAGTTGAAGGTGACATGAAAGAGGCTGCCGTAAAAGCTGCTTTAAGCGCAGTAAACAGGATTATATGCAAGTTTTCGCGTTGATATCAAAGCCGGTCTGAAAATCAGTTAAATCAATTCCAGCGTAGCGGATATAGCGTGCTGTCATAGCGAGATGGCATAGAAACCTGAAAAGGAGGCTATATTCGATGAAAAGAATTATAATGTTGGTTGCAAGCTTGATTTCTCTTATTCTTGCTGCAGGAGCTAATTACTCCTGGCGTTAATTAACGACAGACCGGCTTGATATATATTAGGGGGTCTCATAGTGGATATTCCAAAAAAAGCAATAGTATACATAATAGCAATCCTATTAATTGCAGTTCCTGTAACATACTACCTCGCAACAACATGGAGCATTGACAGCTGGCAGGCGTTAGTCTTCTGGGCCGCCCTTGCAGTTGTGTCGGAATCACTGGGGATAACCTTACCTAATGGCATGGGTATATCAGTTGGCTTTGCCATCACCATTGCTTCCCTTATAGTGGGTGGGCCGTTGATGTCAGCTGTTGTAACAGCTTCCGGTTTAACCTTCATGATAATACACAGGCAAGGCAATGAATATGCGCATATATTTAATACTCCCATTTATAAAACTCTGTTCAATGCCGCGTTGGGAATCCTGTCGGCAGGTATATCCGGCATGGTTTATACGGCTGTCGGAGGCGAAATTGCAAAGTTTTCCGTTATACCGGTCATAATTTCCCTGATAACATATATTTTTCTAAATAGCACTATTATAGTGGGATTGATGTCGCTGCTGAACCATCAGAGTTTTATCAATATGTGGACAGGCAGCATCAAAGGAACCCTGCCCAGTTCTCTGGCAGTGGGTACAATCGGCATTATAATCGCTCTTGCGTGCATAAGCTACGGGCATGTGGCTGTGCTGCTGTTTTTCGGACCGCTGCTGCTGGCCCGTTATTCGTTTAAGCAGTATGTCAACATGCGCGACATTTACATGGAGACCATTCACGCCCTTAATAAAACAATGGAGGCCAAGGATTCCTATACCAGTGGTCATGCCGCGAGAGTCGAGGAATATGCTGTTAAGCTCGCAAAAGCATTGAAAATTCCTCATCAAAAGGTCGAGAACATTAAAACGGCGGCGATTCTTCATGACATAGGAAAAATAGGCATAGATGACAGCATATTGAGGAAGCCGCTGCCCCTTACCCAGGCCGAGTATGAGGAAATACAGCGCCATCCGGTAATCGGAGCGGAAATCATAAAGGATGTAGCTTTCTTAAAGGATGTGGCCGACATCATAAGGCACCATCATGAGAGATATGACGGCAAGGGATATCCCGATGGGCTTAAGGGAAGCGAGATATCTTATGAAGCATCGATATTGGCCATTGCCGACGTTTTTGATGCCATGACATCAAAACGCCCATATAGGGAGCCATTGTCAAAGGAAGCTGCTCTCGAGGAGATACGGTTGAACGCCGGAACCCAATTTAATCCTGAGCTGGCATGTAAATTTATTGAAATAATGAAATAGATTTTGATCCCTCAAAGGCTTTTCCCAAATTCCCAGAATAAAGCATAAATTTTTATTGACTAAATATGTTATTATTAGTAAAATAATAAATGAATATTGAAAATGATATTTATTATCAATATCTATGGAGTCGGTCAGATTTATGTTGATGAGGAGGGGTAGAAATGCCTTTAACGATGTTGACACCAGGTAAGGAAGCGATTGTAAACATCTGCAGAGCTAAGGAATCAACCAAAAAATTCCTGGAGGGACTGGGGATTATTCCTGGAGCGCCCATATCGGTAATATCGGAAGTAAACGGAAATCTCATAGTATGTGTAAAAGGAGCCAGACTGGCCTTGAATAAAGGAATTGCCCAGCAGCTGCTGGTGCAGGTATAGGGAAGAAAGGAGCGATGTATTTTGGAGAGGTCTTTAAAGCTGCTGAAACCAGGTGAAAAAGGCATCATTGTAAAGATTAACGGTGAAGGAGCGGTGAAGAGGAGACTGATGGACATGGGTGTTACCCGTGGAGCGGAAGTTTTGGTAAGAAAGGTAGCACCTTTGGGAGATCCTATAGAGGTGAATATCCGCGGGTATGAGCTGACTTTCAGAAAATCGGAAGCAGAAAACATATTGGTGAAATAAACAGAGCTACTTAAATTCGTAAAGTAGCGTTTTTTTGGACAATCAGTTGATAATGATTATCAAAATCAAGAAAAGGGGATGTCAAATGCAATATAGGTTTGCTCTGGTGGGAAACCCCAATTGTGGTAAAACCACGATGTTTAATGAAATTACCGGAAGCACCCAGTATGTCGGAAACTGGCCCGGAGTAACCATTGAGAAAAAAGAGGGCAAAGCAAGAAAATTCAAAGAAGATATAAGAATCATAGATTTGCCGGGGATTTATTCCCTGTCTCCCTATTCAATGGAGGAAATCATAGCCAGGGACTATATCATCGATGAAAAACCGGATGTGATTATCAATATTTTGGATGCCACCAATATCGAAAGAAATCTGTACCTTACCACCCAGGTTATAGAGCTGGGAATACCAGTGGTGGTAGTGCTGAATATTATGGATGAAGTGGAGGCAAGAGGAGATAGCATAGATACAAAGGAGTTGGAAAAATTCCTTGGTACCCCTGTTTTGTGCACATCCGCCAACAAAGGCAAAGGGGTTAGCGATGTGGTGCAAAAAGCACTGGAACTAGCTCAGACAGCAGCTGTAAAGGCAGCTAATGAGCGTGTATGCATATTTGATGAAAAAATTGAAAAATGTATTACTGAAGTAGAAGGAAAGATTTCTTCCTATCTTAAGGAGAAGCATTATTCCAGGTGGGCGGCTATAAAGCTTCTGGAAGGGGATGAAAAAGCAAAGGAGAAGCTCAACATTCCTTCAGAGTTATTGACTGAAATAGACGAGTATAAAGATAGGCTTGAAAAAGAATACGACAATGACATGGAAACGATGGTCGCCGACAACAGGTACAGATTCATATCCCATATTGTCGGGAAAACGGTTAAAAAGAAATCCGGCAGGGGAGAGCTTACCCTTTCCGATAAGATCGACCGGGTGGTAACCAACAAGTTTCTGGCCATACCTCTGTTTCTTGCGGTCATGTTTGCCGTATTCCAGGTGACTTTCGGAGCCATCGGATCTTTTACCATCGACTGGGTGGATGCTCTCATCAATGATTCCCTGGCAGGATTGGTATCCGGCTGGCTGGAAGCTGCCGGTGCATCGGAATGGCTGCATGAATTGATTGTTGGCGGAATCATCGGTGGAATGGGAAGCATGCTGGTGTTTGTCCCTCAGATCATGATACTGTTCTTTTTCATATCGTTACTGGAAGACAGTGGTTATATGGCCAGAGCAGCCTTCGTCATGGACCGCCTTCTGAGAAAGTTTGGCCTTAGCGGAAAATCCTTTATACCTATGTTTATGGGTTTTGGATGTACTACACCAGCCGTCATGGCTACCAGAACGCTGGAGAATGAAAAGGATAGAAAGCTTACCATCATGCTCACCCCCTTCATGTCCTGCGGTGCCAGGCTTCCGGTTTATGTGCTGTTTGCTGCTGCCTTCTTTGCTAAAAACCAGAGTATTGTAATATTTTCCATCTATGTGCTGGGTATTGTAGTGGCAGTGTTGTCGGGAATCATACTCAAAAATACAATTTTAAAAGGCGATGCGGAACCATTCGTTATGGAGCTTCCTCCTTACAGGATTCCTACCCTCAAGGGTATCTCAATACATATGTGGGATAGGGGAAAGGCATTTATAAAGAAAGCAGGAACGGTGATATTCGCAGCATCGGTGGTCATCTGGTTTTTGCAGTCCTTCAGCTTCAACCTCCAAATGGTGGAAGACCCCGCAGACAGCATATTCGGATATATAGGAAAAGCCATTGCACCGTTGTTTGCTCCTTTGGGTTTTGGTGACTGGAAGTCTTCCGTTGCCCTCCTCACAGGACTGGTGGCTAAGGAAGTAGTGGTTGCCACCATGGGCATACTGCATGGGATAGGAGAAGTAGCCGAAGATTCGGTGGAATTGGCTGCAGCTTTGCAGGCTAGCTTCACTCCTTTAAAAGCATACGCCTTCATGGCTTTCACATTGCTTTATGTACCATGCGTAGCTGCATTTGCCGCTATTAAGAGGGAAATGAACTCATGGAAATGGACGTTGATGGCTGTCGGATATCAGACGGGAGTAGCGTGGATTGTTGCTTTCATAATCTACCAGGGAGGAAGATTGTTGGGATTGAACTAACAGGAAGAAAAACAACAGTATTGAAATAGAAAAACATGACTGGTTTCAGATGGCGACTGTAGGAAGAGGTGGCTATCGAAGCAAATGATTGGAAACAGGAATGAAGTGAATTTTAAAAGGAGGTGCCGGAATGATAGACTGGATTATAGGTGGCATCATAGTAGCTTTGACTGTTTATATAATAGTGCGGACGGTTATACGCATGCGAAAGGGTGAAAACTGCTGCAGCGGATGCAGTGGATGCAGCGTTGGCGAACAAAGCCGATGTGGCTGTAATACTAAGCCGTGAATAAAGGGGACACTCCCGGTTACTCGGGAATGCCCCCTTTATATAATATTCTTATCAAGCTGCCGTACATTTGGAGGTATGTATGGCGTTTTTGAAGGTAGGCAGAGGAAAAATCGCCTGCTTTTTGATTCCTTTAAAGCTGCCTCTCAAGGATTATTCCTTTGAAGCATCCTCTGACTCAGCCTTTTTTGCGTACAACTCCACGATTTTTACAATCACTTGAACAGCCTTTTCCATGGATTCTACAGGTATATATTCAAACCTTCCGTGAAAGTTGTGCCCACCGGTAAATAGGTTTGGTGTAGGCAATCCCATATAGGATAACCGGGCACCGTCGGTACCTCCCCGTATCGGCCTTATTAAAGGAGTGATGCCCAATTCCTCCATGGCTTTTTTTGCCGTTTCCACTATATGCATCACCGGCTCAATCTTTTCCTTCATGTTGTAGTATTGATCTTTCATTTCCAATGTTACGGTATTCTTGCCGTATTTATCATTGAGATATTCTGCTATTTTCTCCAGTTTGTTTTTTCTCTCTACGAACTTTTTCTTGTCATGATCCCTTATGATATATTGCAATGTGGTTTTTTCAACGGTTCCGTTGATCCGGGTCAGATGGAAGAAACCTTCATAGCCTTCGGTATGCTCCGGAGTTTCATGGGGAGGTAGCATTGAGTTGAACTCCATTCCTATCAGGGTCGAATTGATCATTTTATTTTTGGCAGTTCCGGGATGTATATTGATTCCATTTATATTCACATTGGCTAAAGCGGCATTAAAGTTTTCATATTCCAGTTCTCCCAGTTCCCCTCCATCCACTGTGTAGGCGAAATCAGCGCCAAATCTTACTGTATCAAAAAGATTTGCGCCATTGCCGATTTCCTCATCGGGGGTAAAGCATACTTTTATTGTGCCGTGCTTTATATGGGGATTATTTACAAGATATTCCATTGCAGTGATGATTTCTGCTATCCCGGCCTTATCATCGGCTCCCAAAAGAGTGGTTCCATCCGTGGTAATGATGGTTTGCCCGGCATAATCCAGAAGTTTTGGATATACGGAAGGGGACAGCACTATGTTTTTTTCCTTGTTCAGGATTATATCTTTTCCGTTGTAATTTTCTACCACTTTAGGCTGAACATTAGCTCCGCTCATATCCGGACTTGTGTCCATATGTGCTATGAAACCTATGACAGGAGCTCCGCTGCAGTTGGCGGGCAAGGATGCCATTACATAACCGTTTTCATCAATGTTTGCGTCTTCAAGTCCAACTTTCTTTAGTTCGTCTACCAGGTGAAGCCCAAAATCGTATTGCTTTCTGGTACTTGGGCAGGTACTTGAGCTCTCGCCGGACTGAGTGTCATACCTAACATAATCTAAAAATTTTTCGACAACTTTACTCATAAATACATCTCCTCATAGAATATGCAATAGCAAGCGAAGTCTAATCTATTTTTCTTTCTATATGTGCGCTTCGCCAATTTCGATGGCAGCTATTGCTGTTAATTGTTAATGCCCGTCGTCAGGCAACAATATTAGTGTATACCAATTTTCCTTATTTTTCAAGGCCTGTAGTGACAAACGGGCAAATAGCGTGATAAAATCAAATTATGGGAAATACATCTTTAGGGCAACAGCAATATAATATAATTATTAGTCGAATGTGGGTAAAGAATACCGATGTCACGGCAATTCACAAAAAAATACGGCTTGTAAATGATAACGTGTCATCGCGCATGGCTTGCCGACGGAGAGTTTAATCCAGGAGGTATCAAAAATGATCAGGTTGTGGGAAAAGGAAATTCCGGGTTTTATGAGTGAGTTAAACGGTGAGATACCCTGTATGGTTCCCTATTTATTAAAGACCGCCAACAAAAACGGAGCAATTATAGTTGTACCGGGAGGCGGATATGAACATAGGGCTCCCCATGAGGCGGAACCGGTAGCATTATGGCTTAACAGTATAGGATTGTCAGCTTTTGTTCTTCACTACAGGGTTGCGCCATACAGGCATCCCTATCCGATGCTGGACGCACAAAGAGCTATAAGGCTTGTGCGATATAATGCGGAAAAATGGAATGTGGATAGTGAAAAAATAGGCATATTGGGTTTTTCTGCCGGTGGACACCTGGCCTCAACGGTGGGAACCCATTTTGACGAAGGAGATGAAAATTCCGAAGACCCTGTGGACAGGATGAGTTCAAGGCCGGATGCCATGATCCTTTGCTATCCTGTAATAAGCTTTGGTGACTACCGCCATGACGGTTCGATGATAAACCTTATAGGTCCGAATCCTCCGGAAGACCTTCGCATAAGCCTTTCCAATGAGATGCAGGTATCCGGCAACACACCTCCGACATTCCTGTGGCATACAGCGGATGATGCCGGCGTGCCGGTGGAAAACAGCCTGATGTTTGCTTCTGCCCTGAGCAGGCATAAAGTGGATTATGAGCTGCATGTATTTCCTAGTGGCGCCCATGGCCTTGGCCTGGCAGAAAGCCATCCTGTAGTATCCGCATGGACTGGGCTTTGCGAAAAGTGGTTGATAAGCATAGGTTTTTTGAAGCAACCTCAGGATGTTGATTATGTAGATTATTAATATAAATTTATAGATGCTATTAATATGGTTAGTCCTTTATGGAGTTTGGCTTAAAGCAAAGGTTTGATTAAGTAAACAAGGGTAATGGATTGATTTTATTCTGCATAGCAGGATAATTGTCATTAAGAGCTAAAAGAGCCCAAAGGGTCTGGCGGGTATTAAAAGACTAAAGAGCCTGAAGCCCTTAAGCGCTAAATACCAAAAGAATGAATAAAAAATAAAAGAGTTAGAAGAAATAAAAAGTTAATAGAGCCTGAATACCCTAAAGAGTCTAGAAAATCCAAGGAAGATAAAGACTTAAAGACTCATAAATCATCCTATGCGCTGAAATGTTGCATGTAAAAAGGTGAAGTACATATGAAAAAGACCAACGCGGCAAGAATTCTTGATGGATTGAAGATCAAATATGAGCTACGGGAATATGAAGTGGATGAATCCGATTTGGGAGCAAAGAATGTGGCTGAAAAAGTTGGCATGCCCATAGATCAGGTCTTTAAGACGCTGGTCGCACGAGGTGATAAAACCGGTATATTGATGGCTTGCATTCCAGGCTCCGGAGAGTTGAATTTAAAAGCCTTGGCAGCTGCCAGCGGTAATAAAAAGGTTGAGATGGTACATCTGAAAGAAGTGCAGCCTCTGACCGGATATATTAGAGGAGGAGTATCTCCTGTCGGGACAAAAAAGCCCTATCCGGTTTATATTGACGAAAGCTGCATGAATTTCGGACAAATATCGGTAAGTGCAGGTATGAGGGGACTCCAGATGATTATTGATCCCCAGGACCTGGTGAAGGCTGTGTCAGCTGTGATAGTACCAGGCTTGTCCACGGTTCCTGTATAAAAGGGGCGGTCATGCAAATGGCCGCCCTATACAATATTCATCTCAATACCTGCAGTAGATCGGTGTCTGTCCGGATGCCTACCATAAATCAATATTCACTCTGCTGTTTGACACATATCAATGACCGTCACAGGAATTTTTCGAGCTTTTCCGGTCCGGCGACTACTTCTCTGGTTACCCGCAGCACGCCGTAATGGTCTGTTGCTACAAACCAGCTAATAAGTGCAATTTCCCCTTCCTGAATTTCAATACCGGTAATGAAGTTCGGATGGACGCAGCATCCGGCATTAAAATAAGGAGCATCTCCATCCCGGGGAAACATCGGGCGGTGAGTATGCCCTGCGATTACCATTCTTTGATTGCTTTTTATCCAGTTTATTATATTTCTCTCAATAGTACCTTTTCTGGTATGATTCCTTGCAGGGCTGGTGGGGTTCTTTATGCCTATCGTTTCCAGAGGCTTCCACACATACCTTACCAAAAACCTGGCCAGCCGCCACAGGCGGTCATTAATCAGATCACCCTGATGGCCATGAACCACCAATATATCCTTGTTGGTGGGGGTATGCTTTAAAACCAATCCTTCATGAACTTCAGGATTTTCAAACAGGTTTACATATTCTTTGTCCCGATAGCTGTAATACCGGTAAAATCTGCTTCGCCTGTACTTTGGACCGGATTTTGCCGCATCATGGTTTCCATATATCATATATAACCTGTTATCGAGGTGGAATTTATGCATGATCCGGAAAGTGTCTTCATGGCTTTGTATTATTTCTGCCATACTCCTGTTCTCCCAGAGCTCGTCCCCGTCCCCGACCTCTATATATGTGAAACCGCGATCGTAGTAATAGTTTAGTGCATGGTTAAACAGGTTCTTATTGCTTATAAAGTTGTCTGCCCAGCTTCCGTTGCCCCGGTGGCAGTCGCTGAAAAATATTATTTTTGAATTATTGTCAAAAGGTATCACTTTGGACTTTTTATAGACTGTGGTGAGACGTTTCGCTGTGGACATTCATAGCCACCTCCTTATAGCAGATGAATAGATTGAATTTGTGAGCTCCGGCATAAATTCTTCAATTTTTGCTACTACCAAAATATGTGGGGAAATGGTGTTTTGCCACAGAAGAATGGCTTTGCCGGCATAAGGATAAAATTAGAGGAATTTTTTTGATTTAACACTTTACTAATTTAGTTAACTAAATTATAATAGTCTTATCCATAATCCTTTGATGATGAAAAATCACGTATAAAAAACGCAGTTTATTGCTGTCAAGGGAAGAAGAAATGAACTTTTACGGGGGGCTTTTTTTATGAGGAAAAAACTAGTTATGTTTTTAACGATTGCAGTGATCGCAGGAATATTGATTTCCGGATGCACCTCAGCCAACAGTGGATCCGGTAAAGATGAATCATGGGAGTACATAAAAAATAAGGGAGAGTTCATAGTAGGCTTGGATGATGCTTTTCCGCCGATGGGTTTTAAAGATGAAAACGGAGAAATAGTGGGCTTTGATATTGACCTTGCCCGGGAAGCTGCGAAAATACTCGGCGTAGAAGTGAAGTTCCAGCCGGTTATATGGGAAAACATAGCATCAGAGCTCAGCAATAAAAATGTGGATGTTATCTGGAACGGGCTTTCGGTAAAGGAAGAAAGAAAAAAGAACATGCTGTTCACAGATCCTTACATGGAAGACCGTCAGATGATCGTAGTGGCCAAAGGCTCCAGCATTAAAGGAAAGGCAGACCTGGCAGGTAAAACCGTCGGACTTCAGGCCGGCAGCAGCAGTGAGGATGCTTTGAATGCCGACACAAAGACAAAGGAATCCCTGAAGGAGATTGTGCCTTACACGAGCAATGACCAGGCATTGATGGACCTTAAAAACGGCAGAGTGGATGCGGTCGTGGTGGATGAGGTTGTCGGCAGGTACTACATTTCCAAGTATATGGATGACTATACTATACTCGAGGATCATTTCGGAGTCGAAGATTTTGCGGTAGGCCTAAGAAAAGGAGATAAGGCTTTTGCCGCAGAACTGAACAAAGCGCTTAAGCAGCTGAAGGAAAACGGCAAAGCTGAAGAAATATCAATCAAATGGTTTGGAGAAAACGTAATAAAGTAATATAAGGGCTTTAATATTAGTTTAATTTGTTGTGTGCTGGCTAATTTGAGATAGCTCTCTAACTCAGAACTTTGCTATCGAAATGGCTGGCACAATGAGTTAACTTATATTCTAATTTTATTTAGTATTTTATAAGAAAAATAATATTCGATATAGCATTTATTAAAATAATATTTTAAAATAGTAAACAGGCTGATGGCGAGTGGTCACTAGCCTATATTTTTTTGAATGAGGGAGAACCGGATGCAATATTTGATAAATATTACGAGAGCTATTCTGGAAGGCAGCTTAGTAACGGTTAAGCTTTTTTTCATCACCCTTGTCTTCTCCATACCATTAGGGCTTCTGGTAGCCTTGATACGGGTTTCGAATCAAAAACTGGTGAAGTATATAACGGATGTATATATATGGCTGGCTAGAGGGACTCCCCTTTTGCTGCAGATATTCTTTGTCTATTATGGCCTGCCCAGCTTCGGGATAGTCCTGGACAGGTTCCCTGCTGCAATTTTCGCCTTTATCCTTAACTATACGGCATACTTTGCCGAGATTTTCAGGGCGGGGATACAGTCCATAGACAAAGGACAGTATGAAGGGGCCGATGTTTTGGGCATGACCTATTGGCAGACCATGTTGCGCATCATCCTGCCTCAGATGACGAAACGCGTCCTGCCTCCGGTGAGCAATGAGGTAATAACCCTTGTCAAAGACACTGCCCTTGTTAATGCCATAGGGCTTGTGGATCTTCTCAGGGCTGCCAATATTGCGGTGGTGCGGGACTTCAACATACTTCCCTTTGGTATTGCAGCAGTATTCTACCTGCTGATGACCCTGGTGCTCACCAGAATTTTTGGCAAGCTGGAACAAAAATTCGCTCTGCATGAATAGGAGATCTATGGTATGAATATGATTAGAGCCTTGAACATATATAAGAGATTCAAAAACCTGGAAGTACTGAAAGGTATATCCCTTGAAGTTGAAAAAGGTGAGGTTGTGGCTATTATAGGTCCTTCCGGATCAGGCAAGAGCACATTTCTCCGGTGCATTGACCGTCTGGAGATAATAGATGGGGGAAGCATAGAGATAGAAGGAGAGGCCATGGTAACTATGGATAGCTCCGGAAAAAGCCGTTATGCAAAGGAAAGCGACATCAGGAGAATACGCAAAAAGATGGGCATGGTATTCCAGAGCTTCAACCTGTTTCCGCACCGCACCGTGCTGGGCAATATCATAGAAGCCCCGATCATAGTAAATGGTGAAAAAAAGGAGGAAGCCATACGGAAGGCTGAAATGCTTCTTCGCAAGGTGGGGCTTATAGATAAGAAAGACTGTTACCCTTCCCAGCTTTCCGGAGGACAAAAGCAGCGTGTTGCAATAGCCCGAGCTCTGGCTATGAATCCCGATATCATGCTTTTCGACGAACCTACATCAGCCTTAGACCCTGAGCTTACCGGTGAGGTGCTGAAGGTGATGAGGGATTTGGCCCAGGAGCATATGACCATGCTGGTGGTGACTCATGAGATGGGTTTTGCCAGAGAAGTGGCCGATAGGGTTGTGTTTATGGATAACGGAGAAATCATCGAGGAAGGCAAACCGGAAGAAATTTTTCAAAATCCGAGGCATGAGAGGACCAAAGCCTTTTTAAGCCAGGTGCTGCAGTTGTAAATAAGCAGAGGATGGCAGTGGTAAAAGGATTATAATAGGTAGGCAGCCTGTCATTCAGTTTGCCATCCGGGTGAATGCCCCGAAAAAGCCATTTTGACGGTTCAAAACCGCCAAAGCAATGTGGAAGTACACCGGGAGCAGGTTATTTCCCGGCTCTGCACTCATGCTGCATGCATTTTCAGGGGAAGATATTGCCGGGATTCAGGCTATGTGGTAGAATTTTCTTGTATTTGTTGGAATGCCTGTGTGAGGGTTAAGCAAGGTGTTCTTGTATCTATTTGAATGGCAAGGCTATAAAGGAAGAAGGAGTGCATTTAAATGTTCGAAGCTTTAAAAGGTCTTAATTTTACAGACCCGGGATTTTTGATTCCCCTGGTGGTAGTGGCGGTTGTTTTGCTGATTGTTGTAAGTGTGGCTAAAAAACTGATAAAGCTGGCTATTTTTATATGCATTGCAATATTGGCCATAACTGTATATTTGAACATGCCATCCTTTAAGATTGAAGACTCAAAGGCAGTTTTAAAGATCCAGGGCAATGAGTATACTCTGGATGCCAAAGATATAAAAATAGAGAGTGAGAAGCAGGGCGATTCTGACAAGGTATTTCTTGTTTCCGGTTCCACCAGGATTGAACTGCCTTTTAGCAAGGAGTTTGCCGAAAAATTCATAATGGATAAATTGAAAGAGCGTCGTTAGAGGCTCTTTATTTTGATTTATTGCGGCTTTGTCAATCCACATCAATATTGTTGACGATATCCCATACTTTGTTGTATTATTAACAATAATAATCCGGATAAAATTTCTATCAATTCTTAAAATTTGGTTATAAAGGAGCAGGACATATGGAAAAAATCAAAATGCGAGTTCCGCTGGTGGAGATGGACGGGGATGAAATGACCCGGATCATCTGGAAGATGATAAAGGATATTTTGCTTATACCTTATATAGAGCTTAATACGGAGTATTATGATCTCGGGCTTGTAAAAAGGAATGAGACCGATGATCAGATAACCGTAGATGCAGCTTTGGCGACAAAGAAATATGGTGTGGCTGTGAAATGTGCCACCATTACCCCAAATGCGCAAAGGGTGGAGGAATATGGCTTAAAGCAGATGTGGAAAAGCCCCAATGCAACCATCAGAGCCATGCTCGACGGCACGGTTTTCAGGGCTCCCATAATCGTAAACAGCATAAAACCCTTTGTAAAGACGTGGAAGAAACCCATCACCATAGCAAGGCATGCTTACGGGGATGTTTATAAAAATGTTGAGTACCGTGTGGAAGGTGCCGGAAAAGCGGAGTTGGTTTTCACATCGGAAAGCGGAGAAACAGCAAGGCAGACTATTTTCGATTTTAAAGGGCCTGGAGTAATTCAGGGTATACATAATACCGACAAGTCAATAGAGAGTTTTGCCAGAGCTTGTTTCAATTATGCCCTGGATGTAAAACAGGATCTTTGGTTTGCCACTAAGGATACGATATCCAAGACCTATGACCACAGGTTCAAAGATATTTTCCAGGAAATTTTCGATTCGGAATACAAGGATAAATTCAATGCAGCAGGGATAGAGTACTTCTATACGCTGATAGATGATGCCGTAGCCCGCATAATCAGATCTGAAGGCGGCATGATTTGGGCATGCAAGAATTATGACGGTGATGTAATGTCCGATATGGTAGCCACCGCTTTCGGAAGCCTTGCCATGATGACTTCTGTATTGGTTTCTCCTGAAGGCTATTATGAGTATGAGGCTGCTCATGGTACTGTTACACGGCACTATTACAAGTACTTAAAAGGCGAGCAAACATCCACCAACCCTATGGCCACAT
The DNA here is from genome assembly GCF_002896855.1 of Clostridium thermosuccinogenes. NCBI lineage: Bacteria > Bacillati > Bacillota > Clostridia > Eubacteriales > Clostridiaceae > Clostridium > Clostridium thermosuccinogenes. The sequence continues at coordinate 968,649 of NZ_CP021850.1, forward strand.
TGTTTGCCTGGACAGGGGCTTTGAGAAAGCGTGGAGAACTGGATGGCCTGAAGGACCTTGTAGAGTTTGCAGACAAGCTGGAGGCCGCTTCCATCAATACTATTGAAGCTGGAGTAATGACCGGGGACTTGGCCGGACTTTCCGAATTAGAGAACAAAAAGATAGTCAATACCGAAGACTTTTTAAAGGAAATTGCAAAGAATTTGGAGCAAACCCTTTGATAGGGAGCGCTGAAGATGGTACGGGGCTTTTCTGCAAGAGATGACGGCAGAAAAGCCCCATACTTTTTGGGAAGATAATGGCTATGTTATGCAATTATATGCAATTTCTTGGATGCTATCTGTGTATAGAAAAGGCTCGAATAAAAAATAATAATAATTTACCCCGATTATCAATAAAAATATATTGTATATTTATACATAATAAATTATAATATCACTTGTACTAAACATAAATAACGGAGATGAGGCAAAATGAAAAAAGTAACAGCGCTTTGCTTAATGTTGATTATGGCAGTATCCCTGCTGGCAGGTTGTGGCACGGAAAGCAACAAGATTGTAATGGCAACCAATGCTCAGTTCCCACCTTTTGAATATAAGGATGGTTCTGAGATTGTAGGCATTGATGTCGAAATAGCCAAGGAGATAGCCAAAGATCTCGGAAAAGAACTTAAGATTGATGATATGGAATTTGAAGCAATAATAACAGCAGTATCCAGCGGTAAAGCAGATATGGGTATTGCTGGTATGTCGGTTGATGAAGAACGTCTTAAGAATGTTGACTTTTCCGACACCTATTTTGATGCTAGCCAGGTGGTAATTGTAAAGAAAGGAAGCGACATAACGGTGGATAATCTGGACGGTCTCACGATAGGTGTACAGAGTGGGACAACCGGAGATGATTATGTGGTAGAAAACCTTACGTCATCCAAGGTAAGCAGATTTGCATCAGCAATTGACGCAGTAATGGCTCTGAAAAGCGACAAAATCGATGCCGTAATAATTGACAGCTTTACTGCTAATGCACTGCAGAAGGAAAATGCTGACGCTGTAACCATCCTGGATAAAGAGCTTACATCAGAAAAATATGCGATTGCAGTAAAGAAGGGCAATAAGAAGCTCCTCGAATCAATAAACAAGACACTGGCGAGGATAAAGGAAGACGGAAGCCTGGACAAGTTTATCAGTGAGCACATGTCGGAAGAGTAAATCCTGCATGATATGAACGGTGGCCGGACTGGTCAAAAATTAATGGTTAAAGAATAAAGGTTATTTGAATGTATCAGTAGCAATTAGTTTTTGCAACTTAATTGACTTTAGCGTATACAGTATCTAATACGGCAGATATTATTATCTGCCGTATTTAAAGTATGGGGGATAAGATGGGTTTTTTTGGAGAACTTCAAAGAAAGTTTATTGATGATTTCATAGTAAAAGACAGATATATGGAGTTGGTTACCGGCCTTAGAAACACGGTCATAATCACCATATTTTCTCTCATATTGGGAGTTGCGATAGGACTCATCCTGGCGCTGTTTAAGATTGTGGCAAGGCAAAACAGGAAGTTCAAGGTGCTGGATATCATAGCCGATGTGTATATCACTGTTATTAGAGGCACTCCGGTTGTCCTGCAGCTGATGATATGGTTTTATGTGGTGCTGTTTTTTGTCAGTGAGCCTATTCCTGTGGCTATTTTGGGTTTTGGTATAAACAGTGGTGCATATGTGGCCGAGATATTCCGGGCGGGTATACAATCTATTGATAAGGGACAAATGGAAGCAGGCCGCTCTCTGGGCCTTTCCTATTGGGCTACAATGCGCTACATCATACTGCCCCAGGCGTTTAAGAACGTGCTCCCTGCATTGGGAAATGAGTTCATAGCGCTGCTCAAGGAAACCTCCGTAGCAGGTTATATTTCGGTGCATGACCTCACCAGAGGAGCTTACAATATTCGAAATATGACATATGATTCATTTCTTCCGCTTATTGCTTCGGCAACGATATATCTGATAATGGTAATGATAATATCTTCATTGCTGTCTGTTCTTGAAAGGAGGTTGAGGCAGGGTGATAGAAGTTAAAAAACTCGTGAAGGATTTTGGAGGTCACAGGGTTTTGGATGGTATTGACCAGTCGGTAGAAAAAGGGGAGAAAATAGTTGTTATAGGTCCTTCCGGTTCAGGAAAAAGCACATTTTTAAGGTGCCTCAATCTGCTGGAAACTCCCACAAGCGGAGAAATCCTCTTTGAAGGTGAGAATATTACCGATCCAAAGGTTGATATAAATAGAGTTCGCAGAAAAATGGGAATGGTGTTTCAGCATTTCAACCTGTTTCCGCATATGAGTGTTATGGACAATATAATTTTTGCCCCTACTCATCTTAAGCTGATGAGCAAGGACGAAGCCCAGGCGAAAGCGGAAGCCTTGCTGAAACGTGTAGGTTTGCAGGATAAAGCCAAAGCTTATCCAAATCAGCTGTCGGGTGGACAGAAGCAGAGGATTGCCATAGTCAGAGCCCTTGCCATGTCACCGGATTTAATGCTTTTTGACGAGCCTACTTCAGCTCTCGACCCGGAAATGGTCGGGGAGGTTCTGGAGGTTATGAAGGAGCTGGCGCAAGAGGGCATGACTATGATCGTCGTCACCCATGAAATGGGGTTTGCCAAAGAAGTGGGAACCCGGGTATTGTTCATGGATGAGGGTAAAATCGTTGAAGATGCGCCGCCGGAGGAGCTGTTTGGAAATCCTAGAACCGAAAGGGCAAAAGAGTTTTTGAGCAAGGTTCTGTAATGCTGATGCTTGTAATATATGCATCTTTTATAATCGGATTAGAATGCTGAAAGAGAGTGAAGTGCTTAGACGGCCGGACTATTATTTTCCGGCCGTTGTATTTTTCTCTAAAGCATATTAAAATGACAATAATAAAAGATAATGACAGCATATGAATGCAAAATTAAAGTCTTATGCTTTCTAAGAAAAATAACTGACTTTCATGCTCTTTTGCAGGCTTGCTATTTAACGTGTTTTATCATATAAATATCATTATTATCAGCAAAGCTATCAAGAAATATCGTGGGTATATTTCCAGCTTTTTGCCGATAAGGTTCATTATATGTATTTTGGAGGAATATATGAAAATTTTGATTATAGGTGATGGGAAAGTCGGATATAGTCTTGCCGAGAACCTATCAAAGGAGGATAATGACGTTACAATTATTGATAAGAATGCCGAAGCCTTAAAAAAGGCGGAAGAGAATCTTGACGTCATGTGCATAAAAGGAAATGGTATAAGTGTAAACACTCTTCTGGAGGCAGGAGTGGATGATACTGATCTCCTTATTGCGGTGACAGCCAGCGATGAGCTCAACATGGTATGCTGCCTTACGGGCAAAAAGCTGGGAGCTGCCAGGACGATAGCCAGGATAAGGGATCATGAATATGCCAGCGAGCTTGCACTCCTCAAGGAGAGAATAGGTCTTGACATGGTTATAAATCCTGAGCAAGCTGCCGCTGACGAAATAGCCCGCATATTCAGGTATCCGTCGGCCATCAGTGTCGACAGCTTTTCCAGAAGAAAAGTCGATATGGTGGAAGTAAAGATTACAAGCGATACACCGGCTGTGGGTCTCAAGCTTAAGGATCTGCCCTCAAAAGTTGCCGGCTCGATACTCATATGCGCGGTAGTGAGAAATGATGAGGTTTTCATTCCCAATGGAGATTTCAGAATAGAAAACGATGATATCCTATGTATCATAGGAAAACCGTCTAATGTGTATGGCTTTTATAAATATCTGGGGAAATGCACCCAGAAGATAAAAAATGTCATGATGGTAGGTGGCGGACGTATAGCTTACTATCTGGCCAATTTATTGAAGGAAATGGATATCAGGGTGAAGGTAATTGAAAGCGACAGGGAAAGATGTGAGGAGCTGTCCGAACTGCTGCCGGATACCTTGATAATCCATGGCGACGGCACTGAAGAAGACCTGCTGAAATCGGAGAATATCGGTGAAATGGGTGGTTTTATAGCAATAACCGGAAGAGACGAGGATAATCTTATGTCTTCTCTTTTGGCAAAGCAGTACGGGGTTCAGACGGTTGTAACCAAGATAACAAGAATGAATTACTCCTCAATACTGAAAACTCTCCATCTGGATAATATTGTAAGCCCAAAACATATTACGGCAGATATCATCCTAAGATATGTAAGGTCTCTAAAGAACGCCAGAGGAAGCAAGATAGAATCCCTGCACAGAATAATAAACGGACAGGCGGAGATTGTGGAGTTTATTGCTAACGATTCCACAAGCTATTTAAACATCCCGTTAAAGGACATCAAATTTGCAAGGGACACATTGATTGCGGTCATAGTCAGAAAAAATGAGATTATCATACCCCATGGTAATGATGTCATCAAAAAGGACGACAGAGTTATTATAGTAACAAAAAATAAAGCGGTATTGGATTTGAACCAATTAGCTTCAACAGGAGGTTTACAGAATGAATTACAGAATAGTCTTAAGAACATTGGGCATACTCCTGTTGTGTGAGGCGGCAGCTATGCTGCCGTCACTGGTGACTGCCATTTACTACCGGGGTAACGATATTGGTGCTTTTGCTGTAACCATATTACTTTTACTGCTTTTTGGAGTATCCATGGTAAAAGTCAAGCCAAAAGTGAAAGAGATATATGCACGGGATGGTTTTGCAATTGTCGGCATAGGTTGGATACTGATATCGGTATTTGGCGCCATGCCCTTTTATTTCAGCGGCGCGATCCCAACAGTGATAGATAGTTTTTTTGAATCAGTTTCAGGATTTACGACCACGGGAGCGACTATCCTAAAGCAGGTTGAAGACCTGCCCAGGGGCATTTTATTTTGGAGAAGCTTTACCCACTGGATAGGCGGAATGGGTGTGCTGGTGCTGACTCTCGCCATTTTGCCATCGGTAGGAGCACGCACTTTGCATATTATGAAAGCTGAAAGCCCGGGCCCTGCTCCTGGAAAGCTTGTTCCCAGGATTGGACAAACTGCTAAGATTCTGTATGCTATATACTCCTTGATGACTATTGTACTGGCCATACTGCTCTTACTGGCGGGCATGCCTTTGTATGATTCTCTGATACATGCCTTCGGTACGGCAGGTACCGGTGGTTTTTCCATCAAAAATACCAGTATTGGGGCTTATAATAATATATATATTGATGTAATAATCACAATCTTCATGTTGATGTCCGGAGTGAATTTCTCGGTTTACTACTTTATATTTAAAGGCAGCCTGAAGGCGGCGTTGAAAAATGGAGAGCTGCTGCTCTATTTAGGAATAGCTGCGGTTTCAACGGTCTTTATTGCAATAAATATACATGGCAGCATGTTTGACTCAGTAGGTCAGTCATTGAGACATGCAGCCTTTCAGGTATCCTCCATTCTTACCACTACAGGATACAGCACCACTGATTTTAACCAGTGGCCAGAACTTAGCAAAATGATACTTTTAGTTTTGATGTTTATAGGAGGTTGTGCCGGTTCCACTGCCGGTGGAATCAAAAATATAAGGCTCCTGATATTGGGTAAGACCATAAAAAGGGAAATGGTAAGGATTGTGCATCCTAAAGCAGTCTATACGATTAAGGTTGATGGGAAAGTGGTTGATGAAGAAACGGTATCCGGGGTAATGACCTTTTACTTTGCATTTATGGCTATATTCACAGTTTCCCTTATACTTGTTTCCATAGATGGAAAGGATATGGTGACTACCATTTCGAGCGTTGCCACATGTATAGGAAATGTCGGCCCTGGACTGGGTATGGTAGGTCCTTTGGGTAGCTTTGCGGATTATTCGGTTTTCAGCAAGATCGTTTTAAGCTTTTGCATGATTGTCGGAAGGCTTGAAATATTCCCGGTTTTGCTCTTATTGATGCCGCATTTTTGGAAGAAAGTCAGTATTTGACTAAGTTTGTGCCTATTTGGTGACATATGCAGAATGTGTGAAAAATTATTTACATGTAAGTATTGTTTCACTTATAAGAGTGTTATATAATAGAAATAGACAGTCGTTTGCTGCCTGCATGTCCAAGCTTATCCCGGCAGCTCAAATAAAAAGAAGAGGTTTCTTATCATTTTACGTGATAATGACGAATAAGAGTGATGAAAGTGATAACAAAGCGTATTTTTGAACAAGTCAGAGAGTTAATTGAAGCAGAAGCTCGAGATAAAAAGCCCGGAGAACCGATCGATACCGAGGCTAATTATGCGCGGCGTTTTGGAGTGAGCCGTCCTACGGTTCGAAAAGCTGTTGAGGATCTGATTCGCATAGGAATGATAAAGCGTGTTCCGGGAAAAGGTCTTGTTATGGCAAGATTGGACGAGGTTCCCTACCGGGGTAAGCTTTTGATAGCTCTGCCTCACGATGTGGGAGACGGATTCCTTTTTCGCGTTATGCTTGGTTGTGTTGAACAGGCCAACTTGCTGGGCTTTGATTATAAGATTCTGAGCCTCAAGGATTCCAAAGCTCGTCTGGAACAAGTAAAGAAGGAATATCTTGATGATTTTGTCGCGGCTATCACGTGCTGCTATGAGGTGGACTATGAATATGAGCTGTTGGAATATCTTCAGAATGCAGGATTGCCGGTAATGCTGATAGATAATCCTCCCAAAATGTCCGATGTTCCCTGTGTCACCTGTGATGACTATGACGGCGGATACAAAATGGGAGCGTATCTGGCTAAAAAAGGCCACCGCAACATCATAAACATATCCACATTAAGGCCCGTGCAAACTGTCGACCGGCGTGATCGGGGTTTTGTGCAGGCTTTGAGGGATGCCGGTATAGATTATGATACTTCTCTGATATTAAAAGGCCATAATTATACTTCAGAATTTATATCCCGGTTTACACCGGAGGATTTTAAATCCGGCAGATATACGGCAATATGCAGTCATACCAGTCTTGCTATTGTCGAAATAAGTCGCTGGCTTTATGAAAATGATCTGAGGATTTATGATGATGTATCAATCATCGGTTACGGAGATCATCCGTATCTACCCATGCAAAACATGCCATTTACGGCTATTGGAGTTCCGAGCATAGAGATGGGAAAGAGTGCGGTGGATGAAATAAGTTCAGCTCTGCTGGAGAAGCGGCCGATGAACAGCATACAGCATGAAGTGTGGCTCGAGAAAAGGCATACTGTTAAAAGTATAGTATAGATCCATAGCAAGAAACTCCAGAAAACATCGAATTCAATATCCAGAGATATCAAATATATGATTGATATCTCTGGCAAACTGGTACAAAATTATACAGTTAGAGACATTTACACATAAAGAAAATTTACATGTAAAAAAAGTTGACTTTTTCTTAATGTTCACATATAATATATTATATAAAACGACATCGTACACGATACAGCACAAGTTACTGCAGCTTAAGCAATGCTACTCTTTTTATACAAAGTACTTCAAAGAAATTCAAACTTTTTGGTATTATTTATTTTAATATATTAAATAATAGAAGTTGTTGTGATCATAGCAGCGTCCAATGTCAATAACTTGAAAAAAAGGAGCATGTTTTATGTTGATGGAGAAAACCCAACCGATCAAACGTCGTATGACTTTTCGCAAGCTGTTATCAAAGTATGGGCCTTTTTATTTATTTCTAATTCCGGCAATTGTATGGTATGCAATTTTCGCGTACTATCCTATGAGTGGTATATTGATTGCTTTTAAGAAGTTCCAGTATTCATTGGGGATTTTCGGAAGCCGTTGGGTAGGGCTCCGTTATTTCAAGGATTTTCTTAGTGATCCGCATTTCTATGAAATTATACGAAATACCGTAGTAATCAGCCTTTCAAAACTGATTATAAACTTTCCGGCACCGATTATACTGGCCCTTATGTTTAATGCCGTGCGCAAGCAGTTTTTCAAGAGAACCATACAGACAGTTTCTTACCTTCCGTATTTCGTTTCCTGGGTTGTTGTGGCAGCCTTAATACATAAGTTCTTCTCACCTACCAGTGGATTGCTCAACGATATAAGGATTGCCAATGGATTAGAGCCTATATACTACCTGGGGAAAAGGGAATTGTTCCTTCCATTCATAGTTCTTTCCGACATGTGGAAAGGTGTGGGTTATGGTTCAATTATATATTTAGCAGCATTAACATCAATTGATCCAACATTGTATGAAGCAGCAGATATAGATGGAGCAAATGGCCTCCGCAAGCTCTGGCATATCACGCTGCCTGGAATCAAGCCAACTGTGGGCATCATGTTCCTGCTCAGCCTGGGAGGGTTGTTTGGTGCCAACATGGAACAGATACTTCTTTTGCAAACCCCTGCTACCTTTGACGTATCTGAGGTAATTGACACATATGTTTTAAAACGTGGTCTGAACATGAACCAATTCGATTACGCTACGGCTGTCGGACTTTTTAGAAGTGTGATCAGCCTTGTATTAGTGGTTTGTACGAACTATATGTCTAAGAAGCTTACAGAAATATCGTTGTGGTAGGGGGTGAGAATAATGACAACAAATGCAAAGCAGCTAGAAAGTAAACATTATAAACCTAAAAAAATCAAGAGATCCCTTTCATACAAGATCGGGCAGGGCATAAACTATACAGTGCTGACTTTATTAGGCATAATTACACTTTACCCATTTTATTACTGTTTGGTTCTATCCTTTAATAATGGATTAGATACGCTAAAAGGAGGAGTTTACTTTTTCCCGAGGATGTTCACTCTGGAAAATTACGTAAAAGCCTTTCAGCATCCGCTCATATATAATTCCTTTATAATTTCGGTTGAAAGAACAGCGCTTTCTGTCGTGCTTTCCTGCTTCTTTACGGCACTGATGGCTTATGCGCTGACAAAAAAGGATCTTCCGGGACGTTCAGCGATAATATTCTATTTTTACTTCACCACATTGTTTTCCGGAGGACTAATACCGACATATATAATGTACCGTCAGATAGGATTGCTCAATAACTTCTGGGTATATATACTGCCAGGCATCTACAGCTTTTTCAATGCGATCATACTGAGGACATTCTTCTATAGCATACCGGACAGCTTGCAGGAATCAGCGAGAATTGACGGATGTTCTGAATTGGGAATATTCTTCAGAATCATGCTTCCGCTGTCACTGCCGGCAATGGCAACAGTTGCCCTGTTTGTCGGTGTTGGTAACTGGAATGACTGGTTCACAGGAGCTTATTTCGTTTCCCGTAGAAGGGAGCTGCATCCTGCGGCTACATTGCTGCATGATCTTCTCTCCCAGGCCCTATTTGAGAATTCGCTCAGCTCTACAGGAGAAAAAGGACAGATAAATGAGCAGCTTATGAGCAGCGTTATGCAGTCCACTACGCCGGAATCCCTTAAAATGGCTTTTCTTATAATACTGACCACACCTATAATGTGCATATATCCTTTCTTGCAGAAGTACTTTGTTAAAGGTGTTATGATTGGCTCCATTAAGGAGTAAAATCCTTATTTGAGATATCAAATAATAAAAAAGGAGGATCTTACATGATTAAGAAGATCATTGCAGTCATGGTTGCTCTCGCGTTGCTTTTTTCCGTAGCAGCCTGCGGTGGCAGCTCAAAGTCTTCAGATGATTCAACAACAAAGACTTCAACAGGCTCGACTTCCGGCGGAGATTCAACCACAGGTGAAAATACTGCTCCCAAGGACATAATCGAGTATACCTTCCTCAACTGCTGGAACGGCGGTGGCGGAGATTTTCCTGACGGATTTGAAAACTCTGAGCTTGTACAAAAGCTGACAGAAATAACCGGAGTTAAGCTGAAAGTTGAAGTAATCACCAGCTCCGAGAGAGAAAAGCTAGCAACAGTGTTTGCCAGCGGCGACCTGCCGGACATCACCAACGCTCCTCACTGGAACACCAACCCCGGCGGTGAAGGTGAGTTGATCAAGAATGCTGCTGTTGAAGGATTGCTTCTGCCTCTCAAGAATCTGATACAGAAATATCCCAACATCATGCGCTTGTATGAAATAGGGGCTATTTCTCAGATTTACAAGGAAAGGGATATCGAACATCCTGATTATAACGGCGAGATTTATGTAATACCCACTCAGACCGGACGTACTAAGGAAGACGTAACTAACTGGGCTTACAATCTCTTTGCTCGTTCCGACATCCTTGAAGCTCTGAACATAAAACCCGAAGAGGTTAACTCCACAGAGGCAATTTATGATCTTCTGGTTAAGATCAAGAACGGTAACTTTACAGACATCAACGGCAAACCGGTTATTCCTGGTGGAACATGGCACAATGGTTGGAGCTATGGCGAATTCCAGCGTGGTTTCCAGACCGGAAACGTTACAGGCTGGGTAATGCAGGATGGCAAGCTCATAAATGGAATATTCACCCAGAATGAAATAGACAAGGCATTGTTCATGCGCAAGCTGGTAGCAGAAGGTCTTTTTGACCCTGAATGCTTCACTCAGACAGATACTATGGCAAAAGAAAAGATGATCACCGGCCGTGTTGCAGTGTTTGGATGCCACTATCCTAACCAGTATGGTTTCTTTAAGGGAACATTGTATCAGACAAATCCTGAGATGAAGTATGTTCCGTTAGGACCTATTCTCAACCAGAAGGGCGAAGCACCGGCTCAGATAGAGCGTGTTGGTAGAACAGGTTCACCGGTTCTCTTCTTCTCCAAGAACATAAAAGATCCTGACAGAGCTTTGGCATTCGTAGATTACATCAACTCTGATGAAGGTCTCGAACTGGTTACTTTCGGTATAGAAGGTAAGCACTACACTAAAGAAAATGGTGTACCTAAGTACACTGAAGAATGGAAGAACATAAAGAATACCGACAGTAACAAGTTCAAGCTCGAAGGTTTCGGACTCGGTGGTTCTTTCATAGGAGCTGACCCACGTAAAGGTTGGGGTTGGGAAGAGGAGTACATGGAAGAAGGCTATGTAAAAGCTAGAGAAATCAACCCACTCAAGTTCATAGATTACAAGACTGCTGATGACGTAGTAGATACTTGGCCGGGTAAAGCAGCTTATGATGAGAAGATGTCCACCACCAACTGGGGTGATGAGCTGAAGAAAGCTTATCTCGCTAAGAGCGATGAGGAAGCTATAGCTATCATAGAAGCTCAGAGGAAGCGTATGATCGATGCAGGATATCTGGAAATGGAAAAATTCCTGAACGAAGAATATGCAAAAGATCCTAAGATAATTTACTAATCTTGACGGAATTTGCTTAACATTCTAAAATATTAAGAGGTTCGCAGCTATTGCGAACCTCTTAATACATATCGCCATATTAAGTAGTGCATATCGTCGATATGAATCATTACAGCTTGATCGCTGGCTTCTTTCGAAGCTGATTAAGCTTTTGAGCGAAATATGCATATGTAGTAACATTTCGAAGTAAAATTGAGAATTGTGGGAGGAGACAACTTATATGTCCAAAGAGACGCTTGAGAGCTTTAAAGAGCTCGAAAGAAAGGCTAAAGCTGTGGTTTATAAGCCATTAGCGGATCTGGATGCAGAAATGTGGTGGAGTGAGGAGCCATTATCCTTTGCAGATAGGATGAAAGGCAAATACTCCAAGCTGAAAGTAGGAGATTGTTGGGGAAAGCTTTGGGACTGTGCATGGTTCCGATTCACAGGGGTTGTACCGGCTGAAGCGGCAGGCAGCAAAGTGGTTCTGCTTATCGATGTAGGCGGTGAAGGCTGTGTTTTTGATGAAGAAGGTACTCCCCTTAGAGGCTTGACCTGTGTAAATTCAGAATTCGATCTTTCCCTGGGGCTGCCTGGAAAAAGAGTTCTGCAGTTTCTGCCTTGTGCTGCCGGGGGAGAAAAGGTAGATATATGGGTTGAAGCCGGAATGAATGATCTTTTCGGTAAATATAAAAATGACGGCAAGCTGGTGGAGGCTTCCATTGCTACCTGTAATGATGCTGCACGTGCGTTGTACTATGACATCCATGTTTTGGTGGATTTGTATGGTTCATTGGATGACGGCTATCGTAAGGATGAATTGGCGGGAATTCTTGGCCGTGTCAATGCAATACTGGATGAATTCACACCGGAAAAGATGGAAGCTGCCAGGAAAGTGCTTGATTATGCATTGGAGCAGAAAAATTCCGATGCCATTACTTTTTCAGCGATAGGCCATGCCCATATTGACCTGGCCTGGTTATGGCCGATAAGGGAAACCATACGTAAAGGCGGACGCACGTTTTCCACTGTCCTGGAACTGATGGAGCGTTATCCCGAATATAAGTTTGGCGCCAGCCAGGCTCAGCTTTATCAGTGGATGAAGGAAAGGTATCCCAAGCTTTATGAGAAAGTAAAGAAAAGGGTTGCCGACGGCCGCTGGGAGGTACAGGGAGCATTATGGGTAGAGTGTGATACGAATGTGTCAGGAGCTGAAGCGATGGTAAGGCAGATCCTGTATGGTAAGAAGTTCTTCCGGGAGGAATTCGGAGTAGACGTAAAAACCTTCTGGCTGCCGGATGCTTTCGGATTTTCAGCTGCAATACCACAACTAATGAAGCTCAGCGGCACTGACTACTTCACGACAATCAAGATGACCTGGAACTATGTGAACATCTTCCCCTACAACACCTTCATATGGAAAGGGCTGGATGGTTCGTACGTGTTGGCTCATATTCCACCTGAGGGAACATATAACAGCTCCGCTAGGCCATCGGCCTTAAGAAAGGCAGAAAAGGAGTTTAAACAGAAGGACATCAGTTCCAATGCTCTTATGCTTTTTGGTATAGGTGACGGAGGAGGAGGTCCGGGTCCTGAACATCTGGAACGTATAGCCCGGGAACACGATCTTGACGGAGTACCTCGTGTGTGCTATGAACACGCTGTTGACTTCTTCAAGCGCCTCGATCCTATACGCCCGAATTTGCCGGTTTGGAGAGGAGAAATGTATCTTGAAAATCATCAGGGTACTTTCACATCCCAAGCTAAAAACAAATATTACAACCGAAAACTGGAGCTGGCACTTCGTCAAGCAGAGGCAGCCTGCCGGATGGCAGAGCTTGTGACTGGACTTAAATATCCTGAGGATGAACTGGTGAGGATATGGAAAGAAGTGCTGTTGTATCAGTTCCATGATATACTGCCTGGTTCCTCAATAAAACGGGTATATGATGAGTCCTGCGAGCGCTACGCAGTAATGCTTGAAGAAGTAAATAAGATAAGCTCCGGTGCTCTTACTGCTTTGGCTGATTGCATCGATACCGGTGAGACTTCAGCGCCGGCTATAGCTTTCAACAACACTTCTTGGGAACGTACCGAGTGGATAAAGGCTGAAAATGGCTGGATGAAAGTAAACATGCCATCGACGGGATATTCAGTATTCTCTAGAGAGGCTGTTGAAAACGGCAGCTATTCGGTAAGCATCCAGGATGGCGTGGTTGAAAATGACAAGGTGAAGGTTGTTCTAAATGACAATGGTTTCATCGACAGTGTTCTGTTGAAATCCAACGGAATGGAGATGTTGAGGGAAGGATGCCAGGGTAATGTGATGACGGTACATCAGGACAGTGGAGATGCTTGGAACATAGATCCCAAATATCTGAAGCTGCCGATAGAGCATCCGAAGCTGGTTTCCCGCAGTACTTACATCGACGGACCTAAAGCCGTGGTAAGACAGACCTTTGAGTATGGTGCATCCCGTATAGAACAGGATATGGTTCTGGTTGACGGAAGCGCCCGGATAGATTTCGTAACTAGGGTTGATTGGCATGAGAACAAAAAAATGCTGAGAGTCAGGTTCCCTGCTTCCATTGATGTTCCTGAAGCAGCCTGTGAGATACAGTTCGGGCATGTAATGCGCCCAACTCACAGCAATACTAGCTGGGATCTGGCTAAGTTCGAGGTGCCCCATCACCGTTTTGCGGACGTTTCTACACCAACAGCCGGGCTTGCTTTGTTGAATAACTGCAAGTATGGTATTAGAGTTCATGATTGCGTGCTGGATTTGAATTTGATCCGCAGTACCGAATATCCTGGCGTGGAAGCCGATTTAGGAGCTCATGAGTTTACCTACGCGCTTTACCCACATGAAGGGGACCTTGTGGCAGGAGGAGTGGTTCGGGAAGGATATTTCCTGAATGTGCCGGTGGAGATAATGACGGTCAATCCTCATGGCGGTTGCCTGCCGGTAAGGAACAGCCTTGTTGCTGTATCTGATGAAAATGTGGTAGTGGAATCGGTAAAACGGAGCGAAGACGGTAAAGCTACAGTAATCCGACTTTATGAAGCGTCCGGAGCATACCGTAAATCGACTGTGAAGTTAGGAATTCCTGCCGCAGAGGTGAAGGAAGTCAACCTGATGGAGGAGAACCCGATACCTGTGGAGATAAATAAGGATTCTGTGGAATTGCAATTCCATCCTTTTGAGATAAAAACTTTGTATGTGAAAAAGCCATAAAGTAAATTTTATGGCGGAACGAAAAAGATCTGAAAAAGAATTGATATAAAAAAGTGAACAAGCTGAAACATAAGCTCTATGTCTAATAAATTAATCGACTTGAGCTTATGTTTTTTTTTCATATTATGGTATACTTTTATTATCAATATTTTATAAATAATTCATTTTTACTTGACCATTAGGGAGGACTCTTTCTACAAATGAAAAGACAAAATACTAATGCTTACGGAATGGATAGAGCAAAAAAGACGAAAAAAAATTATTTGAGTAAACTTAATGCGCTGGTAGTTTTTACTGTGGTGTTATGGATTCTGACAGCCGCTATTTTTTCCTTTATCAATTCCCGGGGATTTATTATAACTCTTTTGATGGAATTGCCGATAGCCGTTGGTTTTTTTGTGCTGCTTTCGTATTTGATGTCTTTACGGACAACAAAGTCAGCAACAGGAAAAAGAAAGTCCCAGATGTCGGCGCAAGCTGGAAAGCAAAAAACATCGGGACAGGCAAAAATGTCAAAAACCCTCGTAACAACAGGAAAAATAAGGAAGGAAGGAAAACATCAGCTGCATACAGTAGGTAAAGTGACTTCACAAGAAAGAACAGGCAATTTTGGTTACAGATCGGCGAGAAGGGAATGCAGGCCGATAAAAAAGAATTATAATTGGGTTTTGGTGGACAGCGATAAAAGCGGTCTGAAAGCATCCAGCAGTTTTAAGGAGCATAAGGAAGAGGCGGCTCCTAAGAAGTTTACACCTTATAGATCGCCTTTTGTCAGCACTGTCCCACCTGCCAAAAACGATGAAGCAAAGGTAGTATATAGGGATTCATCCATCGGTGCAGCCAATCCTGAAAAAAAAGACGGTATATTAGAAAAGGCAGGCAGCGTTGATGTCGCAAAGGGAGCAGAACCGAACACAAATCTAGATGAAAAAGCAGCAGCTTCGGAAAACGCGAGGGACGCTGAGTATGCAGTTGGTATGGAAAATAGCGTTAGTATGGACGGCAAGATTAGCACAGGGAGCACTTGTGATTTAGACAACATAGAGAATGCAAGCAGCACATATGCTTCAGGCATCATGGATAAGGAAGGCGGCGCAGAGGACATAGGCAGCACATATACCTCAGGCATCATGGATGAACCAAGCAACATAGAGAACATAAGCAATACATATGCCTCAGGTATGATAGATGACCCAGGCAGCATAGAGAACATAAGCCGTACATATACCTCAGGTATGATAGATAACCCAGGCAGCATAGAGAACATAAGCAATACATATACCACAGATGTAATAGAAGGCCCAGGTAGTATGGAGAGCACAAGCAGCACGTATGCCACAGGTATAATAGATGACCCAGGAAACATACAGGATACAGGCAGTACCTATGCCTCTGATATAGATAACATAGACTACATAGATAGCATAAACAGCATTGATGACTTGACTAATGCAAATGAAATGAACGTGGACACTAACATGCGCAACACTGGGGACGCTCCGATTCCTGCGGATTGGACAAATACGGATGATGCTGTTTATATGGGAAACATATTGAACACGGAACATTCAGGAGATACGGAAAACACAAATGATGTTGGCTTTCAGGCTTACTCCAATGCCGATGATGCCGATTATATAGAATACATGGAAGATCTGGCATATATGACCGATGAAGATACTACGGCATATGGAGGAGATATCGACAATATTGGTGATGTGGAAAATTTCGAAATTTCGGAAGGCTTGGGAAATCTGAAGGTTATAAGCGGTTCTGACAAAATTGATGCAGAATCGGATGATTATAGCCTATATGGGATTTCTGCGGATGCTGAAGCCGATGAAAAAGCATTCTATTCTGGCATGGACAGGCTTCAGGAAAAGTCTGGCATACGGCATATTCCGGAAATTTCTAGCGATTCCGAGGCTCAGTATTTGCATATGCCGCAAGTTTCAAAAGGTTCTGTGAGTCAGCATAGGTATGTCACGGAAGCTTCAAATTCCTCTGGGAGTCAGTATGGGTATGCTTTGGAAGCCTCAAAAGGTTATGAGACTCAGCAAGGGAATGCTACAGGAATCTCAAAAGATTCAGAGATTCGGTATGAAAATACTCCGGAAGTTTCAAAAGTTTCTGAGGTCCAACATAGGCATGCCATGGAAGCTTCAAAAGCACCTGGTGTTCATCATAGTTACACCACAGAACTCTCAAAAGGCTCTGGGATTCCATATGGGCATGGTGCGGAATCCTTAAAAGATTCTGTAACTCAAAAAGGCTATGATACCGAAGCATTAAAAGCTCCTGGAGTTCAGCACGGTTACTTCACGGAAGCTTCAAGAGCTCCTGGGACTCTATACGGGCATGCCACGGAAATTTCTAAAAATGCCGGACCTCAGCATGTTATGAAAGCTGCAGTAAAGCTTAATGATTATGCGCTCCCTCCTCTGGACCTGCTGGAAAGCAATAATATAAAGCCGGACGAAAGAGCAACCCATACCCAGGTGGAGCAGAATGCCAAGAAGCTTGTGGACACCCTGGCAAGCTTCGGAGTTGGTGCCAAAGTTGTGAACATCAGCAAAGGCCCGGCGGTTACAAGGTACGAGCTGCAGCCCAATGTAGGGGTCAAGGTAAGCAAGATAGTAAACCTTGCGGATGATATAGCATTGAACCTGGCTGCGACCGGTGTCAGGATAGAGGCTCCCATACCGGGGAAAGCGGCAGTCGGGATTGAAGTGCCCAATAAGGAAGTGACACCGGTATTCTTAAGGGAGGTAGTGGAATCCGACGAGTTTATCAGGCACCCCTCCAGGCTATCCTTTGCAGTGGGAAAGGACATTGCGGGCAAAACTGTGGTGGCGGATATAGCAAAGATGCCCCACTTGTTGATTGCAGGTGCAACAGGTTCCGGTAAGAGTGTGTGTATAAATACATTGATTGCCAGCATACTTTATAAAGCCTCACCTGCGGAAGTGAAGCTGCTTATGGTTGACCCCAAGGTGGTAGAGCTGAGCATATACAACGGGATACCACATCTTTTGATACCTGTGGTGACTGACCCTAAAAAAGCGGCAGGAGCCTTGAATTGGGCGGTGGTGGAGATGACGAACCGTTACAAGATGTTTGCGGAGAATAATGTGAGGGACCTGAAGGGATACAATTCGTTGCTGGCGCAAAGAGGAGAAAGCACCTTGCCCCAGATAGTCATAATCATCGATGAGCTGGCCGACCTCATGATGGCAGCTCCCAACGATGTTGAGGACTGCATCTGCCGTTTGGCCCAGATGGCCAGAGCAGCGGGAATGCATCTTGTCATCGCTACCCAGAGGCCGTCTGTAGATGTAATAACCGGGGTGATCAAGGCAAATATTCCATCGAGGATATCCTTTGCCGTCTCATCCCAAATTGATTCCCGTACGATCCTGGATATGGCAGGTGCCGAAAAACTGCTGGGCAGGGGCGATATGCTGTTCTGCCCCATAAGCGCGCCTAAGCCTATCAGGGTGCAGGGAGCCTTCATATCCGACAGGGAGGTGGAGAGTATCGTTTCCTATATCAAATCCAGGTATGATATGACGGAAGGATATGATGATGAAATACTGGCAAGAATTGAAAGCCAGACCGAATCCCGTGCACAAAATGAATCAGATGACGAAGATGAGCTGCTTACCCAAGCAATTGATATAGTCATAGAGCAGGGCCATGCTTCCACATCCCTCATACAGAGAAAGCTGAAAGTAGGTTATGCCCGAGCCGCCAGAATTGTAGACCAGATGGAAGCCTTGGGCATAGTGGGGCCCCCGGAAGGGAGCAAACCAAGACAGCTTAAGATAACGAAGCAGGAGTGGCAGGAGATGAATTCCTAAGCTCCTGCCTTTCATTTTCTGTATGAAATTGCTCAGAAAGCGAGAGGAAATAGATGGTTTCATCGGCGTAAATAACCATGTGGACGGCAGACATGAACAAATGATATAATGTCGATGGGTTCATTATTTCAAAAGATGGGGCGATTTGCATTAAAAGAATTCTTGATAAATTTTTTAGCCAGTTTTGTTCAGGTCAATACAAGAAGAGCCAAATATTGCTGATTATTGACGGAATTCTCATAAACGCAGCCACTGTGTTGACCAACGGTGTATTCCTTTCAGGATACATAGTTTATCTTAAGGGTTCGGATTTCCTTGTGGGCCTTTTGAACAATTCGGCCGCATGGGCATCTATTATCGCTATTCTTTCATCCTTCATTTATGAAAGGATGAATAAAAGGAAAAAGTTCCTCATATCCCTTAATATAATTTCACGAGCCTTGATTTGCTCTATAGTTTTTTTACCCCTGATTTCCAATAACCGTACCTTCGTCTTAAGTGCCGTTTCCTTCATGGTTATCCTGGGGAACGTATTGTGGTGCTTTTATGGCATTGGTTCTACCGTCTGGATGATGAACCTTGTTTCAAAAAGAGCCCGAAATGAATATATCAATATACGCATGCTTTTCTTAAGGATTTCCTTTACCCTTGCATCGTTTCTGATGGGTATTGTACTGGATTTGTTTAATAAAAGCTATATGGGATTTTTAGTTGTATTCACCGTCAGCCTGGTATTTTCCATAACGGATGTCATTGTGTTATCCAAAGTTGAAGAACCTGAAAACAGGGTGGCAGAGAAAGGCAGAATCTCCCTTTCCGGATCATCCGAGCCGCTTCGTAATGCAAAATACAGAGCATTCCTGGTGTTCATATTTTTCTATTACTTGAGTCTTACCATGTCGTCCGCCTATACTTCCTTATATCAGATAAAGTATGTGAAGCTGGACTATTCCTTTATTTCTGTCGTAAACGTTATAGCCAATATAATGATGGTTACCTGCACCCGGTTGTGGTCAAGGGTTGAGCGCAGCCGGGGATTGTGGTTTGTGCTGAGGGTTTCATCCATTTTTGCGGCCGGTGAATTTCTCATATACAGCTTCTTGACGGAAAGGACATACTATATACTGTTCTTTGCTCCCATACTTGCGGGGATAGGCAACAGTGGCTTTAATATTGCCATTCTTTCATACAGGTATGAGCTTATGCCTGAAAACAACAGGACTGCTTATGAAGGCTGGTATGGCGCGACTTATGGGCTAAGCACGCTTTTGGCTCCGGTCATAGGCAGCTTTCTGATGGGCAAGCTCCCTGAAATCAACAACATCATATATCAATACGGCAAATTTCAACTGCTCTACCTGATATCTTTCACCTCCTGCATTCTGGTAATCTTTATGATGTTTTACAGGCCCAGAAAGACAGCGGATGTTGGCGGGGAAAGTGCCGGCATTTAGCATCCGGTGGATTAATGTTGCTTATTATGCCAGTGTGGCAAAATCGCACAAAGTATAAAAAGGTTTATACTGACGGAGTGTTTTAAGATGGCAGGGAATAACGCCTGGTCCGGTAATATGGCGGGATATGGGTATGGTGTCCTTTTTAGAGTATTTTAGGATAAATGTGGTATAATAATAGTAGGTAGAGCAGAATAACTGAGATATGGCCGGATGGGGTGGAATAAATGCCGTTTGTTACTACAATATCATATATTGCTCGGGAATTTGTAACCAGTTTTCTGGCCGGTTATTTATTTCTGCCCGTTTACGTGATTATACTTTTTATTATAAAAAAGCACTATGAGAAGTATAAGGGATTCCAGGCGGATATCGCTGAGCGCATCCGCAAACCTATAAAGGAGCTTCTCAAAGAAGCTGTTTTTTATGGATTGGTTTCAGGCTTTGCAGGCAGTATCGGTGCTGTCCATGCGGGGGTTGCGATGAGCTCCCAGGTTCCATTATACTTGTTTGTCATAATGGTAGGATTGTCTATAATAAACGTCAGATTTATGTGTATTTCCTATGCTGCCGGTATTTTGATCCTGTCGAAATTTCTTTTGGGTATGCCGGATTTGGACTCGACCCAACTGTTGATTATTATCGGAATAGTTCATGCGGCAGAGAGCATGCTGATATTTTTCAACGGAGCCAAAGACAGTATACCGGTATATATCAGACATAAGGAAAACATCACAGGAGCATTTCTCATGCAAAAGTATTGGCCTCTGCCAATAGTATTCCTCAGTTTTATACCGGAGGCCGGCGGAGGTGGCCTGGAGAGGTTGGCTGTATTTGACTGGTGGCCGGCTTTCAAGCCGGAAATATTGGGAGCAGGTGCTCTGGCTTTAGCTATGAACAGCATTATTGCCGTTTCAGGCTATTCAGGTATCGCGATAACCCGGCAGCCGGAACGCAAAGCGCGGGAAATGGCCTGCCAGACCTTCTTATACAGCCTTGCAATGCTGGCTATCGGGATTCTGTCCGCCCGTATTTATGCTTTTAAAGTGATAGGAGCGGTATTTGCAATAGCCGCCCATGAAGCCATGATGCTTTACAATTATTATAAGGAAAAGCATGGTGAGCCCCTATTTGTCTCCGTCAGGAGGGGGATCAGGGTTTTTGACGTCCTGGAGGGTAGTCATGCTGAAAAGATGGGGATCAAGCGAGGAGATATAATACTGAGCATCAATGGCAGGGATGTTCAGACCGAGGATGGTATGGACCATGTCCTGAGCAATTTTCCGACATTCCTATGGATAAATGTGCTGGGAGCCGACGGAACCACGAGGGTATGCGAACTCAAATGCTATCCTTTCGGCGCAAGGGAATTAGGAATACTGATTGTACCCAGGGAAAGGGAAGTTACTTACAACATAGATCACTTGGAGAATTTCGCAATACTAAGGAACCTGGTGGCTCGGTTTAAAAACGGGTGAGAAATATTTAAAAATATGACTGGTCAATTATATTTAGCATTGTAAAGGTATTTACCGGATACGTTTATGCATAGGTATCCCTTCTTCGGGGATGCCTATATTAATATCTAAACATAGTCCTATCATGATTAAGTTTCAATAATTCAGAGGATTAGCCAATACTGCTACTCCTTGGTTAAAATTAACCTATTTTAGAGCATCATTTCAGAAAACACTTATAAACTTATAAACCTTTCGGTGATTATTAAACAACTCTGTAAAGAGCTTATTAGTATTCATTTAACATGTCTAACACTTGCTGATAAAAGTAAAGAAAAATATAAAAGCATATGCAACTACTATGAATAATCCATGTATAAATATATCAACGGCCTGGTATTCTCAGGCTTCCAGGTATTGCTGGAGCGAAATGATAAATGATGTTGACATGTTGATTTATAAGTGGTAAATTATAGATGACATAGCAAATAAGTGAATATATTACAAAGATAACATGGTGTATTCTGCTAGTATTCACCTTAGACATAACAGTTATATATTATAATTATACTCTCGTAGAAACTAAATAGGTATTTTTTATAAGAAGGAGGAGCTGTAATGAAATTAAATGCAGCTCAAATTGATTTGCAAAATTATTTTAAAATAAATGCATGTAGCAAGAATATGGTAATTAATCTTGGACATTTTGCTAGCAAAGAAACTAAATGTTTCTGATATTTCATTTGGTTGGATGGCGCCGTTAGGACGTGGTAGGGTATCTTTTGAAAAAATAGGGATTGATGAAAATCATTATTTTCAGGTATACAAAGAAGTTGATAGAATTTATAAACTGTATGAAGGACCAGATTTTAAGATTGGTCATATGGAGCTTCCCAACTGTTGTCCAATCATTTCTAACGAAGGGTTTATTGATTTGAATATACGAATTGATGTATTTGGTAACGTTTTTCTTTGTGAACGCATGTCAACATTAGATTTTTCATTAGGTAATAAAGGAGCAGCTGTTTACGATCAGACTTGGCCTATTCATGCTATCATTTTTCTTCATAGAGATCCGATTTATATAACACCTACTTTTTATGAGTTATCTAAATCGAAAGGCATGGCTAATTTGATGAAAAGATTCATTTATACGCCAGTTACAGAAGTGCCAAGTCTTTCTATGAATTTGGTAAAAGAATTTCCAGTCTATGAATTGTGTTATGCTGGAATTGAATCAATTAAATCTATACTCCATCTGTTTTACGATATAATATAAATACTATGGAGGCATGTCTTTATGAGACAGAATCATACTAAACTCAAAGCTTTTATTTGGACATTGAAACAGAGCATAAAATCTGCAGGATTCCTTTTAATAGCTATGGCTGTCATAAGTATGTTCAACTCAGTAATGTTTCCGCTTAGCAGTATCTTGTTGCGAAATATGACTGATCATGTTGCCAATATATATGCTACAGGTGTTTGGAAGAGCGATTTTGTATGGATGGCTAGCTTGTATGTAGCATTGTTTTTTTTGCAAAATACCATTCCCTTTTCTAACGCTTTTGTTTATTTCCGTACACAGTTTGCTCTTGAAAAACATTTTGAGGGAATGTTCGCTTTCAACATAAGGCATATACCCTATATAAAGTTTTTGGATGCCTCATTCATGCAGAATTATACTTTGGTACATAATAATGTCCTGAATATTTGCCGAGGTATACTTGATCTGATACCACTTATATTCTTTTCATGTTTTCAGTTAATTTTTACTCTCGTTATATTTATTCAAAATACTCCATGGTTGTGTTTCTATTTGATAATTGTCTTTGTTGTCCAATACAGCGTGTCAAAATACATTGCCAAAAAAAAGTATTTGTTATCAAAGGAACAAATCAAAGAAGAGAGATACCAAACGTATTATAAGACGTTGCTTACCAGCAAAGAATTTGCAAGGGAGTTGCGCATATTTTCAGCGCAGAACAGGTTGTTTAAAAAATGGAGGCATTATTACGAATTGCTAAAGGAAAAAAGGCTACATTTGGCTTTAAAAGATATAAATTACACTGCACTTGCAGATCTGACGGGAATTGTTTTGGAGATTGCAACGATTTTAATTTTGTTTTTGCTTGCGTTATCAGGCAGAATTTCAGTGGGTGTATTTGTAATGCTATATGGCCTTTTGGGCCATGTGCGAGAGCAGGCAGGTAGCATTAGCCAGCGACTATCTGGAATTTACACCAGTATGTTATATATGCAAGATTTTGCTGACTTTATCTCTGAATATGAAGGGATTCAGAAAAATTCAGATTCCAGACCTAATGTGCAAGAAACAGCCTTGCCTTATGGGAAGTTTCAAACTTTAACTTTTGAAAATGTTTCATTTTGCTATCCAAATTCAAAGCAAAACGCACTGAAAAACGTTTCTTTTACAATAAAGAAAGGGGAAATTGTAAGTATCCTAGGATATAATGGAAGCGGAAAAACTACATTGTCCAAAATTGCATGTGGTTTATTAATGCCGACTGAGGGTACTGTTCATTTAAACGGCAAAAGTGCAGCTGATGATCCATGGGCTTATTCTCGTTATTTTGGAATAGGATTTCAGGATTATGCTAAAATTTCAGTTTCTTTGAAAGAAAATATTGCAATAGGTTGCAGTGAATATATAAATGACAACGAAAAGATTCATACTGCAGTAGAAAACGCAAATTTAGGTCCTCTTGTTGACAAGTTGCCGATGGGACTGGATACTCTATTAGGTAAAGATTATGATGATTTTGGGACTGATTTATCTGGCGGCGAATGGCAAAAAGTAATACTGGCTAGAGCCTATATGGGAGAACCTCAAGTTTTAATTTTGGACGAGCCTACAGCATCCATTGATCCACTTGAGGAATTAAATATGCTGTCAAACATAAGAAAAATAATATCAGGGAGAACTGCTATTCTAATATCTCATCGTATAGGATTTGCTCGTTTGGCAGACCGCATAATCATGATTCGGGATGGCAGAATTATAGAACAAGGCAGCCATGATGAGCTATTGAAAAAGCAAGGTTACTATGCTGAGTTATTCGAGGCTCAGAAGAATCTTTATCTTGAAAGAAGAGCGGGGTGAAAATGATGAGCAAGAAAGATAAAAGTGAAAATAAAAGCCGGATTGAGAGCTTCCTTTCGTGGTTTGATCTCAAACAAACCATAGTTATACATAGTCGTGTCCTTCGTTCATTATTACAATCGCATAAGCGTAGTACAATATTGATACTCTTTCTGCTTTGTTTGCTGGTTTTACAGGATTTTATTATACTTAAGATTATACAATTTATAACCAATACAATTGTCGATTATGTTGGGAGATCAAATATACTAGATATAAAAATACTATATATTCTAGGTTTGCTTTTACTTACTTTAGTAGGTTCCCACGTACTCCAATGGTTGTACAATCGTGTGAATTCCAATTATAAAGAAGAAGTACGGCAAAGTGTTGAAGAAACCTTTATTAAAAAACTCAGTTGTATTTCCTATACTCATTTTGAAAATAATGATTTTCATCAACGTGTAAATCGCGCACAATCTGCCGGTGCTCAATATGGAGATGCTATATATGCGATTAGCACTATATTTCGTATTGTTATAACCACTATCATGTATGGTATACTTCTTTCTAAAATCAGCATCCTTTTTCCACCGATTGTTATTGTATCAATATTGTTTTCACTGGGCTTTTCAGGCTATATAACTGATAAACAGCTGGATTACTGGAGGTCGGAGGTGGCGCCTCATGGATTGCGATATAATTATTTTCAAAAGATGTGGGAAGATCGGATTAATGTTCAAAATATCAAAGCAAACCGGCTGTATGATTATTTCTATGAAAAATTTTCAAGTATAAACAAGAAGTATCGTAATGCAACGATGAAATTAAATTTGCTTTCCCTGGGTAGTGAAATTATTCCGGCAATATTACAAACTATTGTATTTACGGCAACGGTATTATATGTTGCAGTTCAGGTCATGAACCACCGTGTTGATGTGGGGTATTTTGCCATGACCCTAACACTCCTGGCTAATTTTTATTCAATGATGAAAAGTAACTCGTATTTTTTCTTGCAGGAAAATATGTATGTAAAAATATTAAGTGATTATTTTACCGTAATTGATCAAAAAGAGACTTATCTTTTGGAAGCCAGCAGAATAAGTAATAGACATATATGCCAAATCAGATATATTGATGTAAAATATACATATCCCCAGTCAGAACGCATGGCATTAGCAGGAGTTAATGCCTGTGCAAAAGTCGGTCAGATAGTAGGTATTGTTGGATCAAACGGAAGCGGAAAGACGACGTTAATGAATATAACCATGGGATTGTTGGAAGGCTATGCCGGTCAAGTCATTTTTGAGGATGATGATGGGAATTGTCTGTCACCTGAACATATGCAAAACGCTATAGGTATGCTTACACAGGACTTCGGCAAATATCAGATGACCATCCGGGAAAATATCTTATATGGTCAGCACCTTGAAATAATGAATGATGATCAGCTCTACAAATTACTGGAAATGGTTGGAATGAAATCTACCGTGCAAAAACTTGAAAAGGGGCTGGATACACCGTTAGGACAACTGGAAAATGGAATTGAATTTTCCATGGGGCAGTGGCAACGCATTGGAATAGCACGGTTGCTGGCCAATCCGGAACGAAAAATATGGATTCTTGATGAACCTACTGCTTATCTGGATCCGATAGCCGAAATTGAGATTTACTCACTGATAAAATCTTTGGCGGGAGGAAGACTGGTATTTTTCATATCGCATCGCCTGGGCTATATGCGAAATGTAGATGTAATTTGGGTTCTTAAAAATGGCTACATTGTTGAAAAAGGAACACATGAACAATTATTACAAGATAAAGGATATTATTCAGATATGTATATAGCACAAGCAGATTGGTATACTTAATTATTTTAAAGATAATGCGAACCAGTAACAATTGTTTATCCAATTTTAGGAACAAATGAAAACATAGAGTTTGTAGAGATAAGAGGTTAACTATGAAGAAAATAATATCATTTTTTCATAACATAAAGGAAATTATTCGCATTTTGTGGGAAGCAAGCAAAATCATGACGCTGCTGCTTCTGTTTAATAATATTATAAGAAATGCATTATGGCCATTAAGAGGGTTAGTGGTAAAGCAAATAATTGACATGATCACATTATCGCTAGAAAAAGGCATTGAATCATATCAAAGACCACTTGCACTATACATATTATTATTTTTTCTATTCTTTTGGTTGAACAGGATATGGTGGCCATTAAACAGTTTTACACAAGCATTAATGTTGTCCAAAATCGGACACGGTACTAGAATGCGAATAATAAAAGTGATGGAGAATATAGAATTATCCTTTTTCGATAAATCAGAAAATTATGATACTTACCACAAGGCGCTTGAACTAACAAATGGCAGGCAACCTATAAATGTCGTAAATAATATACTAGGTCTTATCTCATTAATTATAAGCTTTGTATCAGCGTTTACTGTAATGATTTCAATAAATATTCCTGTTTCCATTATTCTTATTATCAGCTCAATCCCATCATTAGTTTGGGAAAACAGATTCAATCAAAAGCTGTATAATTTTGAACAGGAAACAACCCGGGAAAAACGGCTGTTGAATTATATATTCAAGCTTTTCACTGACAAAAAATCAGCCAAGGAAATCAGAACATTTAGGTTTGAAAAGTATTTATCGGACAAACATGAGGCGACATTAAAAGATTATAACAGTAAATATTTCAGGCTCATTACATCCAAAATCAAAATTGATTCATTGTTTTGGATTCTTATGCAAATTTCTCTGATGGCCTCATATTTCATAATAATAGCTTCTGCATCAGAGGGCAGAATACCCCTGGGAGATTTGAGCTTTTTCTTATCGGTTTCCATTGGTTTGCAGAATGCAATAAAAAATATTGAATCATCATTTAATAATGTAATTCAATCTTCCAGGTATATCGATAATCTCACCAGTTTTGAGAAATCATATCTGAATATATCAACAAAACATGGCTATAAGCCTATTCCTGAAACTGTTGAAAGCATAGAATTCAGGAATGTTTCATTTTCATATCCCAATTCTGAAAAAGCGGTATTAAAGAATGTCAGTTTTAAACTTAGCGTTCCTCAAAATGTTATCTTGTTAGGAGAAAATGGTTCAGGAAAAACAACGCTAATTAAACTGTTATTAGGGTTTTATAAACCTTCCAAAGGTGAAATTCTACTTAACGGGTGTAACATATCTGATTTTGACATAAGAGATTACCATAAACTGTTTAGTGTCTGTTTCCAAGACTACATTAAGTATGGCTTTTCTTTAAAGGATAACATCATAATGGCAAATTCAAATATTGATGATATAACCTTTGAACAAATCATTGGTAAAGTACAGCTTTTAGATTTAGTTCGAAAATTGCCATATCAGGAGCAAACATATCTTTCTAAAGAGTATGATGAAAAAGGCGTAGAATTGTCAGGTGGTCAATATAATAAGATAGCTATTGCGCGTGCTTTGGCAAAAAACTCCAAAATAGTTGTTTTTGACGAACCAAATGCTTCATTGGATGCAAAAGCTGAGCAAAATTTATTTAATCTTTACTCGGAGCTAACAAAGGATAAACTCGGAATCATGATAACCCATAGGCTTTCCACAGCTGTTTGTGCGGATATGATTCTTGTGCTGAAAGATGGCAAATTGGTTGAGCATGGCACGCATGATCAGCTAATGAAGCTCAATCAGGAGTATGCATTTCTATTTAACATGCAATCTAAACAGTATATAAGTGAGGTAAGCTGACATGAAGAAAATAACGCGCTATATCAATTTGCTGATAAGTAATTCGCCTGCTTTAGTGATTTTTCTTGCTATGTTGATTGTTTGCTCTTTTGTGTTGTCTCCATTGCATTCTTTGCTCGATAAGCTGCTGTTTGATACCGTGCAGCAAGAATATGGGAAAGCTCTTAATTGGAGCAGTATATTATTTATCGTGTTCCTGTACTTTGCATATAACCTTGGTGTCTACGTAATTTTTAGGGCAAAGGATTTTATAAGTGATTATACTCAGATAAAGCTGAATGCGTCAATTCAAAAAAAGGTAATGGCAAAAATCAACCAAATTACCTATGATAAGTACGAAGACAATAACTTTTACAACTACCTGACAGCTATAGAACGTGAGATAAACGATGGGAATGTTTTAAGTATATTTGTTAACACGATGTCACTGTTTGGTGCATTACTGTCAATAGTATACTTGTCATGTATTATGTTGAGTTTAGGGATAATCCCTATGCTTTTATCATCGGTGTGTTGCATTCCTGGCTTCATACATCAGGCAACCTTCGGAAAGAAGAATTGGGAATTTAACACCTCAAAAATACCTTTGCAGAGAAAAACACTATATATATTTTCTCTTTTATCATCGATTGATTCATATAAAGAAAATCGCATGTACGACACCTTTGACCATTACAAGAAAAAATACTCTCATTTGTTCAACGAATACTATGAAGAACTTAAGAGCTTCAATTTAAAAAATTGCTGGAAAGGAATAATAATGGCAACCATCCATTCTCTGGGGACTGTTTCAGTTATTGCTTATGCATATTTCCAGGCTGCGAATAACAGGATCACACTGGGAGATGCCGTGCTGTTTGTCGGAGTAACACAGAGTATTTACAACTATATTCAAAACGTTATATATTATATTGGCAATTTAAATGAAACGGTTCATTCAGTAGATAATTTGCTTTCATTTATTTCTGATATGGAAGATGAAAATACAAGCAAACCGGTCGAAAAGCAATGCGCAGATGTCTTTATTGAGCTTAAGAATGTTAAATATGCATACCCCAATATGGAAAACAATATTCTTGACGGAATAGACTTAACAATTCATCAAAACGAAAAGATTGCCATCGTCGGTGAAAATGGCTGTGGTAAAACAACGCTTGCCAAAATAATACTGGGTCTGTATCATCCCAAAGAAGGTACGGTTAAGCTAAACGGTGTTGACCTGAATGAGGTGAAACAGGAAACAAGGTATGCAACGGTATGCTTTCAGGACTATTTTACATATTCCTTCACTGTAAGAGAAAATGTTGCCTTTGGAAATATAGAAAAGCTATACGATGACAATAGTATTTTAAATGCTATCAAGATGAGCCAGCTTGAGTTTGATATTTTCAATCATGATATGGAAAAATATATCAATAAGGAATTCGATACAAAGGGAATTGTTTTGTCGGGTGGCCAAGCACAGAAATTATCACTTTCCAGAGCCTTTCTGTTTGATAAGGGATTGATTATTCTTGATGAGCCAAGCGCTTCCCTTGATGTTATCACAGAGAATGAGATATTTGAATCTACATTGGCACTTATGAAGGATAGGGCAGCAATAGTTATCACACATAGATTGGCTAACGTGATAAATTGTGACACTATTATATATCTGGAAAATGGGAAGGTATGTGAAAAAGGCACCCATGATGAGCTTATGAAGTTAAAAGGAAAGTATTATAATTTGTTTAGCATTCAGGCTAATAAATATAAGGCTAAGGCGTGAAATATCATGTTCAATAAAAGTAGGTTGTTTATGTGAAAATGAAAGCAATATTTAAACAATGTTTAATGAGCTTTCATCAATATCAATAAAGAGAGTATCATGAATTTATTAATATATATTTTAAATTTAGAGTAAATACGAAGGTAAGATTTGGATTTTCGTGTTTACTCTATCTATACTGCTTATTTTATGTTTTGTTTGTCTTAATTATTGGTATCACAATAATCAGGTAGAGATTGTTTTCCCTTTATCTATGATAAATAAGGTACAATTAATTGCACAAATTCATTAAAGGGTAAAAATAGACATGCCCTAAGCTGTTTGATAAAATATAATAAATTAATATAAATCAGGAGGAAAATGATCTATGAATATAATAAAGCCTTATTTCATAATCGAGTCGGAGGTGAACGGAGAGCAGGCGTTAAAGCTCATTGAGAAAGCCGGAAGGACATGCTACAAGAGTGAGGATAAAGCCACCGAGGGTTCGGCTGCCGATTTTGTAAGAAGGATCATAAAGGGCAAGCATGAATCGGTCATTGAGCATTATTCCATAACTGTCAGAGTAATCTGCGACAGAGGGGTGACTCATGAGATAGTAAGGCACCGCCTGGCTTCGTACTCCCAGGAGAGCACAAGGTACTGCAACTACAGCAAGGATAAATATTCCAATCAGATCACGTACATAGAGCCTTGCTTTTGGGATGTGAACACCGAGGAAGGCAGAAAAAAATATGAGATATGGAAAAGTGTCATGGAGTTTACGGAAAAGAAGTATATGGAGTTGATTGAAAACGGTGCTACACCACAGGAAGCCCGCAGCGTTCTGCCCAATTCCCTTAAAACTGAGCTGGTGATGACTATGAATTTAAGGGAATGGAGGCATTTCTTCAAGCTGAGGACCGATGCTGCCGCCCATCCGCAGATAAGGGAAATTGCCGTGCCGATGCTGAAGAAATTCAAAGAAATGATTCCCGTAGTCTTTGACGATATAGAGGCCGAATTATGAGGTTGTTTGCAGTTTGGAGCCGGATATTCCAACCAATCGGATAATGCCGGTAAGCTTAGGGGTGAGTCAGCATGATATCGATGATTGCCGCCGTGGGAGCTAATGGCGTTATAGGAAGGAACAATGCACTTCCCTGGCATTTGCCGGCTGATCTGGCTTATTTTAAGAAGGTCACCATGGGGCATGCCGTTGTCATGGGGAGGAAAACCTTTGAATCCATAGGAAAGCCCTTGCCCGGCAGGTACAATATAATCCTCACGAGGGACAAGAGCTACCGCTCTGAGAATTGCATCATCATGCACACGGTGGAGGAGATACTTGAATACAGCCGGAACCGGGATGTTTTCATAATCGGAGGGGCCGAAGTTTATAAAAGCTTTATCGACCATGCCGACAAGCTGTATATCACATGGATTGACGAAAGCTTTGATGGGGATGCTTTTTTCCCGGAAATAGATGAAAATAAATGGTATATTATCTCCCGCTCGGAATGGGAAAGGGATGCTTCGAACGGGCTCAGGTTTTGCTTTATGGTATATCGGAACAGGCATTCCCATGGCGCTGATACAACGAAGGAATTACTGTGAACTTAAATTTAAAGTATTGTGCCTGTATCAAATTAATGACTGGTTTCATAATGTATAAAGGCAGGATCATAATGCACAAAAGTTGGTTACATAATATATTAAAAGATGTTTTACTTCGAGATTAAGGATTAAGGTATCTTGCCGCCGGATTTTGCTTAAAATGCAAGTTATAGATTAAAAATTTCATACGGATTAAAACAGGACTTGAGATACAAAATAACAGCGCATTACATGGATTTTTGAGTTTATAATTTCGTATAATTTTCATAAAGCAGTTAATCGAAAAACATAAAACATAAAAATAAGATTTGACAAACAGTTTGGCATATGTTATCATATAGAAGCAAATAAAGTAGAAGGTATCCACTTCTCACCTTACAGCTCAGGTTGGTAAGGTTAATAGGGAAAGTTTTAAATTCTAGGTTATAACTTTGCTTAAGAAGTGGATTGATTTATTCAATTCACTTTTTTGTGTTGCATGAAGTTTCCAGCTTCTTGCCCAAATTTTACGCGGAGGTGTTCTATTATTAGCAAAAACGAATTAATGGTTAATGAGGAAATAAGGGATAAGGAGATTCGACTCATTGATGTTGATGGTACCATGTTGGGTATTATGTCGTCCAAAGAGGCGCAGAAACTGGCCAACTCAAAGAACCTTGATCTTGTAAAGATTGCACCGCAGGCAGTACCACCTGTTTGCAGAATAATGGATTATGGCAAGTATATGTTTGAGCTTGCGAAAAAAGAGAAGGAAGCCAGAAAAAACCAAAAAGTTATAAGCATCAAGGAGGTAAGAATTTCTCCCTCCATAGAAGATCATGATTTCGGTTTTAAGGTAAAAAATGCAGCTAAGTTCTTGAAAGATGGAGATAAGGTCAAAGTCAGCGTTAGATTCAGAGGAAGAGAAATGAACTATACCTCATTGGGGGAAGAAGTACTGGAGAAGTTTGCAGAATCGCTTAAAGATGTGGGTACTGTTGAGAAAAAGCCCAAGCTTGAAGGCAGAAGCATGATAATGATATTAAATCCTAAGCAATAAGATATTGGAAAGAACAGAGCCCGTGTTCTCATGGCTTTGGGCATGGGTAAGGACACGTAGGGCAGGAACTGTCCGAATTAACGCCTGTGGAGATACTAGGTTGCGAGGTTGATGAAGCAGGAAACCTACGGTTTTGTCGTGGGAGGTTCACATTTATTCAGGATATGTAGGAGGAGAGTAAAATGCCAAAATTAAAGACACATAGCGCGTCAAAAAAGAGATTTAGGAAAACCGCATCTGGAAAGATAAAAATGAGCCATGCATGGAGAAGTCATAGGCTGGTTTCAAAGGATAGAAAGGCTAAAAAGCATCACAGGCTTACAGCTTATGTATCACCTGCTAATGAAGCTACTGTTAAGAAACTTATTCCATATGCATAATAAAGGAGGATTCATTGTATGTCAAGAGTAAAAGGTGCGGTTAGAACCCGTGCAAGACATAAAAAGATATTAAAACTGGCCAAAGGTTATTTTGGTGCTAAGAGCAAGCTTTTCAGGACTGCAAATCAAGCAGTTATGAAGTCTCTGGTATATGCTTACAGGGACAGAAGGGCTAAGAAGAGAGATTTCAGGAAACTCTGGATTGCCAGGATAAATGCGGCAGCAAGGATTAACGGACTTTCATACAGCCGCTTCATGAATGGACTGAAAAAGGCCAATATAACATTGAACAGGAAAGTGCTTGCCGACATGGCCGTAAACGATGCGGAAGCTTTTGCACAGCTGGTTGAGAAAGCTAAGCAGGCGCTTTAATAATCAATAAATGGGGGCTCTTAACGAGTCCTTTATTTATGCCTGAAAAAGGAGTGGATCTATGAACATCATCACCAGCAGCCAAAACCCTGTGGTGAAAGAGGTAAAATCGCTGAAAATCAGGAAGCACAGAGATGAAAAAGGCCTTTTCTTTATTGAGGGCACAAGGTTTGTGGAAGAGGCCCTTAAAGAAAAGGCTGGAATATGCAAAATTGTGATTACGGATGCGTTCCATGCCAATCCTGCTAATGGTGAGCTGTTAAACCGCATAAAATCAGCCGGATATGAAACTTATATACTGTCCGACCGCTTGTTCAGGGAAATATCCGATACGGAAAACCCCCAGGGGATACTTGCCGTAATCAGAAGGAAGACTTATAGCCTTGAGGATATATTATCCGGAAGCAGTTTTCTTCTTATTTTGGATTCCCTGCAGGACCCCGGCAATCTGGGTACCATAATAAGGACGGCGGATGCGGCAGGAATCGACGGGGTTATCCTATCCAAAGGCTCTGTTGATTTATATAACCCGAAAGTGCTCCGGTCAACCATGGGATCGGTGTTTCATGTCCCAGCGCTCTATACCGATGACCTGATGAAAGCTATTGGCATTGTAAAATCCGCAGGTTTTAAGGTTTATGCCGCCCATCTCAAGGGCAAGACCAGCTATTTCGATGTGGATTTGAAAAAGAATATTGCCGTCATAATAGGCAATGAAGCCAACGGAATCAGGGAGGAAGTTGCAGAACAGGCGGATATGCTGGTTAAGATACCTATGTCCGGAAAGGCAGAGTCCCTGAATGCTTCCGTGGCTGCCGGCCTGCTTATGTATGAGGTTGTGCGCAGCCGGTTAAAGGGGGATTCGTAATATCTTCTGCATCATACCGAAACTAACATAGTTTCAAAGAATAGAGGAAATTCTGTCGCATTTGGGAATTCAGAGCCTTCCAAACCCTATTTTCCAAAAAAGTGCATTTCCAATACTAATACCGCTTATCCAATCATATATAAATATGGATGCATTTTATTTGCAGAAATATTTGAAGAAAGAGTTGAGTTTTATATGGGGTTGGATATCGTCGGTTTGATTTTAAGCCTTGCCATCATATTAATCTTTTGTGAGGTATTTACCAACGGCATTGAATGGCTTGGAAAAAAGCTCAGAGTAGGGGATGGGGTTGTAGGCAGCATTTTTTCCGCAGTGGGAACATGTCTTCCTGAGACTACCATACCTGTTGTGGCTCTTCTGTTTTCAAAGGATATGTCCCCGTCCACCGATATAGGGGTCGGGGCGATAATAGGAGCGCCTTTCATGCTTTGTACCCTTGCCTTTTTCATCACCGGGATGAGCGTCCTCATCTTCGCCAAAAAGAGAAGATATGGAGTTTCGATGAATGTGAACGGTAAAATATTCAAGCGGGACATGGGCTTTTTTATTGTGAACTACAGCCTCGGAGTGCTGGCATCGTTTATCAGCATAGCATATGTCAGAAAGCTTGTTGGTATTTTGCTTATCGCATGTTATTTTTATTACATAATTCTTACGGTAAAGAATGATAAACATGAGCACGGCAAGCTTGAAAAGCTTTATTTCCAGAAGTACTTGAATCTGAAGCCATCTCTTTTGGTGATTTCGCTGCAGGTGCTGGCGGCGCTCACAGGTATTGTCTTTGGCGCCGACCTGTTTATAGATAACATCCGGACCTTATCGGATTATCTGGGTATATCTCCTCTGGTGCTATCCCTTGTGATAACCCCTGTGGCAACAGAGCTTCCGGAGAAGTTCAACAGCGTCATATGGATAAGAAAAGGCAAAGATACGCTGGCTATTGGCAACATAACCGGAGCTATGGTGTTCCAGAGCTGCATACCTGTTTCCATCGGCATATTTGTCACTCCCTGGCAGCTGGATATGAAATTGATCATAAACGCTTTACTGGCGATATTATCCGGAACTATGAATTTCCTGTGGATGGCTGTAAAAAGGAAAACCAGCCCTGCTCCGCTGATTTTCAGCGGTTTTTTCTATGCGGTGTTTGTCTGCTTCCTGCTGTTTATAAGGTTAGGAGGATGATGTATAACCCTTTGGGTGCCATAGCAAGCAGCAAGATGCCTTCGTCTCTGTTATAAGATATTTTTAAGAGTAAGAGCTTCCTTTTCAGGTATATGCCTTATATACAGCCTTAATGTTTCTATTTCAGCCAGAGCGGGGGAAATATCGCGGTTTTCGATGTACTGGGACATCCTGGCTATAGTGGAGTCGATGTTGTCCACTTCCTGATGGTCAAGAAGCATGGACCAGCTGGTTTCGGCTTTTTCCCAATCCTCTGTGAGAGCTTTCAGCTTATTTAACGCATCCTCCCACATGCCATCTTTCATGCTTTTTTCAATGGCAGAGATTTGGCTGTCCAGGTGTTTCGATGTTGAAGCGAGAGAGTTCTGTGCGCAAGTGCCGGCAATGAAGACGGCGGCAACAATGAGTGCAATTGACGAGATGATTTTTAAAGTATGCATTCTATCGCTCCTTTCGTTGTAAAAACAGATTGCCGGAAGAATCCAGGCTGGCAAAAAGTACATCCCTGGCATCGCTGATTCCGTGTTTTGCCAACTCGGATTTCAGCCAGTTTTCGTCCACACCTGCTTTATCCAGATCTTTTTTGCTTACATAACCATCGTTGATTAAAACCAGGGGCAAACCTTCATATTGTGCCGGTATATTCATATCCTGAAGGGTTAACGGACGTTTCTGAGCTTTTGGCAGTACACTCAGCTGACCGTTGGTTTCCAGGATGGCATACTCCACATCGGCAATATTATAGATATCCTTGCTTCTCAGCTGTTCCAACAGGTCATTTATGGTATACATTTCCCTTCTTAAAACCGATTCGTTGATTTTACCCTTTTCTATGAGGATGCTGGGCTTTCCGCATATTATTCCTCTCGCTTTGACGCTTTTTAGTGAAATCAGTGACATCGCAAGCTGTGCGATCAGAAGCGTAAAAATTGGTATTATTCCATTGACTAGAGGAATTCCGGTATTCTGCATAGGCACGGCAGCGAGGTCGGAAATCAATATGGCAACCACCAGTTCAAAAGGCTGAAGCTCGCCAATTTGCCTCTTGCCCATCAATCTCATAACCACGATGACTACTGCATATAGAATTAGCGTCCTTACAAAGACTACCAGCACATAATCATCCTTTCTTACTATATGAACAGTAATATTGTTTCATTTTATTTTTGCAAAATTCCCGGAGTATTATTCCAAGCACTGATGGCCTGTCAAAACTCATTTCAACAGAGCTTATTAGCAACTGCAGATTTTGGGCATAATATGTTCGGACGGTTTTAAATTGCGGCAGGGAGAGATTATGCAGGTTATTATCATCGGATGTGGAAAGGTTGGCGCAAGGCTTGCAAAGGTTATGTATGAAAAAGGGCACGATGTCGTAATTGTGGACAAAGACAGCAGATATTTTGACCGGCTGGGTCCGGAATTCGACGGTGTGACCGTTACAGGTGTGCCCATAGACCAGGATGTGTTGAAACAGGCCGGGATTGAAACTGCTGATGCCCTGGTGGCAGTCACACCGGATGATAACACAAATATCATGGTATGCCAGGTGGCAAAGGAGATTTTCAGGGTGCCGAAGGTTATAGCCAGAATTTACAGCCCTGAGAGGGAAGGAGTTTTCCAAGAGTTTGGTTTGGAGACCATATGCCCCACAAATATTACTGTAGACTTCATCTGTTCAATGGTTTTTAAGGAGAATGAAGTTTCAACCCATACCATAGGAAAGGATTTGATTGCTTTCAGAAGCTATAGGATTGAAAGCGAAGGAGATATAAAAAAAATCAACCAATCGGGTACAATGGGCAATACTTTATTATTTGGGATCATAAGAGATGGAAAATTCCTGTTTCCCAATGGGAGCACAAAAATAGCCCGGGGCGACATTGCCATCATGGCGGAAAAAACAGATTAAAAAGGTTGGAGTTCAAGCATGCATATAATAATTGCCGGTGGAGGGAAGATCGGGTATTATCTCTCAAAGACCCTACTGTCATTCAAACACAAGGTGAGTGTGATTGAACGGAATGAGGATTTATGCGTAAAACTGGCCAATGAGTTGAATATACCGGTGATAAAGGGTGATGCTACCAATATTGCTGGTTTGCAGGATGTGGGTACGGATAGGGCTGATATATTCATAGCAGTCACCGGAAGGGATGAGGACAATTTGATAGCATGCCAGCTGGCTAAAAGGAATTTCAAAGTGAGAAGAACGATTGCCCGGGTGAATAATCCCAAAAATATAGAGGTGTTTGAACGGCTGGGGGTTGATACTGCGGTAAGCAGCACATCGATAATAGCCGACTTGATCGAACAGGAAGTGGACTATGTAGGAATGAAAACCTTGATGAAGCTGAGAAACGGCAAGGTGGTATTGAATGAAATCCAGATTACCGGAAAAAGCCCTGTGTGCAACAAGAGGCTAAAGGATATAAATATACCGAAAGACTGCATAGTCATATCTATAATAAGGGATGATGGTATCATCATACCTGGCGAACATACTATAATTCGAGATTCGGATGTGATAATTGCCGTATCCTCCGAGGAGGCCCAGCAGGATTTGAAGGATTACTTTTTGGGGGTATAAATGGATATTGACTTTTGAAGTGAAAGTCATTATATTTATTAATAAGTTTACTTATGTGAAGAATAGGCCTATGTGAAAACCAAATATTTTATAGCGATGAAGAATACAGTAGCGCTTCATGGTTACAAGAACAATTCCGACGAGGCATGACAGCCGGGATGATGTTCATGAGAGAGCAGGTTGGTAGGTGAAAAACCTGCAGCACATGAAGTGGTGAATTACAATTTCGAGCAGTGCATTAAAAGATGCACCGGGTAAGACCGTTATATCCTGTTGAGGCACTTTTTTTTAAAGTGTAAAGTAAGGTGGTACCACGAGCCGTTTCGTCCTTATAGGGGTGAAACGGCTTTTTGATTAGCATGGAATATAGGGCTTGTCGGTAAAAGGCCTTATAGGTAAATGCGTTTTGAAGTATAGCTTGATATTTTGGCTTATCAGAGATGAGCAGCCTTTGATATTATTGACGGAGCCGATATATATTTCATGCGTATCTATATAGTTTTTGGAATAATTGATTTTAAATAAGGAGTGTATTGTTATGGGTAATGTTTATGATGTTCTAAAGGAAAGGGGTTTTATACAGCAGGTAACTCACGAAGAGC
Organism: Clostridium thermosuccinogenes; assembly: GCF_002896855.1. Lineage (NCBI taxonomy): Bacteria > Bacillati > Bacillota > Clostridia > Eubacteriales > Clostridiaceae > Clostridium > Clostridium thermosuccinogenes. Next base: position 1,007,151 of record NZ_CP021850.1, read on the forward strand.
CGGTGAGGGAACTCCTGGGCAAGGAAAAAGTGACCTTTTACATCGGTTTTGATGCTACTGCCGACAGCTTGCATGTGGGACACTTCCTTCAGCTGATGGTAATGGCCCATATGCAGAAAGCCGGACACAGGCCTATTGCGCTGATAGGCGGCGGTACGACAATGGTGGGCGACCCCACTGGCAAGACCGACATGAGAAAAATGCTGACCAGGGAAGAAATCCAGGCAAACAGCGAGAAATTTAAGGCACAGATTTCAAAATTCATTGATTTCAGCGACGGAAAGGCAATAATGGTGGATAATGCCGACTGGCTGCTTAATTTGAACTATATAGAGTTTTTAAGGGAGATAGGCGTCCACTTTTCAGTAAACAGAATGCTCACCGCTGAGTGCTTCAAGAGCAGGCTGGAGGGAAAAGGACTTTCCTTTATTGAATTCAACTACATGTTGATGCAGAGCTATGACTTCCTGGTTTTGTACAGGAAATACGGCTGTGTGCTTGAGCTGGGAGGCGACGATCAATGGTCCAACATTATTGGCGGTGTGGAGCTGATAAGAAGGGTGGAAGGTAAGGATGCCTACGGAATGACCTTCACTCTTCTGACCAACTCGGAAGGCAAAAAGATGGGCAAAACCGAAAAGGGCGCATTGTGGCTCGATCCCAACAAGACTTCTCCCTATGATTTCTACCAGTACTGGAGAAATGTCCCGGACAGCGATGTGGAAAAATGCCTGGCTCTGCTGACATTCCTTCCTATGGATGAGGTGAGAAGGCTGGGTTCACTGAAGGATGCGGAAATAAACGAAGCTAAGAAGGTACTGGCCTATGAGGTAACCAGGATTGTGCATGGGGAAGAGGAGGCTATCAAAGCTCAAAAGGCAGCCGAAGCACTTTTTGGCGGGGCTGGAGATATGAGCAGCATCCCGTCGGTGGAAGTTTCCGAGAAAGACTTAGAACAGGGTATAAAGCTGATTGATCTGGCAGTTATTGCTGGGCTCACCCCTTCCAAGAGCGAAGCAAGAAGAGCAATACAGCAGGGTGGAATGAGTGTAAACGGCAAAAAAGTGACAGACATTGATACCGTAGTAGGAAAAGCTGATCTTGAGGATGGCCATATATTGCTGCAGAGGGGCAAAAAGAGCTTCTGCAGAGTTGTGGTGAAATAACTTAAATTAAAAAACAACCAGGCATATAAGTTGCCTGGTTGTTTTTGTACTGATATCACTCCTGTTGTAGCAAATAATCAATCATCCCACCATGATTTTCCCTTCAGGATATACCATATCGGCATCCTTCCTGTTCGCCTTTATGCTTAAAGCTATTGCAAAGCTTAAGGGTCCGACCCTTCCAAAAAACATTGTGAGCATAAACAATGCCTTGGTAATGTCGTGGGAGACTGGAGTGATGCCTGTGGACATCCCTGCCGTGCTAAAACAGGAAACGACTTCGAAAAGGATATCTATAAAGCTGGCATCTTCCAGCACCATGAGAAAAGCAGCAGCTATCACTATTATACCAATACTAAGGACGACAATGGTCAGAGCTTTGTTTACGATATTCTGGGATATCCTGCGCCTTAAAATGACGGTATTACTCAGCCCTCTGACCTGGGATATGACCGCCGCCCATAAAACGCTAATGGTGGTGACCTTCACGCCCCCGCCGGTGGAACCCGGAGCGGCACCTATAAACATAAGCATTATGGTGGCAGCTTTTGTTATATCCCTCATACCATTAAGGGGCAGGGAGTTGAATCCCGCCGTCCTTGCGGAGATCGAATGGAATAGAGCCGCATTTATTTTTTCCGGCAGGCTCAGAGCGCCCATTGTCAACGGGTTATCGTGCTCAAATATGAAGAAAAATATGGCTCCGAAAGCTGTTAAAAAACCGCTCATCATCAGAACCACCTTGGTGTGCAGGTAAAGGTTCCTGGTTTTCCTGAAATCATACAGGTCCTTCCAGACTATGAACCCCAATCCTCCTATAAAAATCAATATTGCAATTGTATACAGGACCATGGGGTTATCATTATATTCAACGAGGTTTTTATATCCGCCTATTATGTCCATTCCCGCATTGCAAAAGGCAGACACGGAATGGAATATTCCCATGTATATTCCCCTTGGGCCATATTCCGGCACAAAACTTACAGAAAGCAGAACAGCTCCGACAAGTTCTATTCCGAGGGCGGCCAGTATCACATTTTTAACCATGTTTGTAACACCTTCAAAGGTGAAATAGTTCAATGACTCCTGAGCCAGCAGCATTCCCTTCAGGCTTAATTTTTTTCCCATTATTGAGTAAAGAAATGTGGTCAGAGTTACTATCCCAAGGCCCCCTGCCTGGATTAAGCATAAAATTACTATCTGTCCGAACAGGGACCAATGAGTCCCGGTATCTACTACTATAAGCCCGGTTACACAGGATGCCGCAGTTGCCGTAAAAAGCGCATCAACATAGCGGACGCTCTGTCCGTCGCTGGAAGATACAGGAAGCCACAGCAAAAGAGAGCCTATGAGCACTAAAGCCGCAAAGCTCGAAACTATCAGGCTTGTTGGTGAAAACCTCACAATCTTGTTGTTCTTCCTTTTATATAGAATTTCTGCCATCGCAAACCCGCCTTTGCCCAATGTTATCGAATTTGAAATGCAATAGGGATATAGAGGCGAAAGACTTCCTGACACCTTGTTATAATGCCGGCAACATAAAAATATTATATGGATGCGATGCGGATTATATAATATAAAACCAGAATTTTGCGATAAATGGCTGGACAGCCAAGTTCAGGATTTGTGATATTTCGATAAAATTAGATGAATATAATCGTTGATTAAGCAAAACATAGGTATTATAGCGGATAAGAAAAATCATTGTGGTAGATCATTCTATTGAGGGAGGTATGATGCATGCAATGTAAAGACTGCAGCAAATTTAAGCCACTGGACAGGATGGAAGCAGGATCGGAGATTTCTCCCGATCTAAAAGCGGTCAAGGGAAAATGCACTGTTAGTAACAAGAATTGCTCATCTAATGACAACTGCGGTTGCGGTAGTTTTTCAAAAAAATAAAAGAACGGAAGAAGCGATAGGAGAAATATCTCCTACCGCTTCTATTTTTGTTCAATTATACAGGCTTTAAGCTGCGTTTTTAAAAGCACAGCATTGATTAATGTTTCCATTAGACAAACTGTGAGTTTCATCGATAACTGCCATTGCTGCAATGATACGGTATTAGTTATCGGCATTGCCAGCTGATAAAGCCTGATAATTGTTTTATATTACCTGCTGGTATCTCCTCTACGTTCTGTAGGGTAGCTGTTTCCAGTGTAAGCCTGGAATACCTTTCTTACGATGTTTCCACCTATCTTACCTGCTTCCCTAGCTGATATATCTCCGTTGTAACCCTGTTTGAGGTTAACACCAACTTCTCTTGCTATTTCGTATTTCATGTTTTCGAATGCAGTTTTGCTGTTGTTGTTTGCCATGATATCACCTCCTTGTTATTTATTGTTTCTAAATCATACCGTATTATGAGTAGAAAGATTTGCCTGCAAAAGCTGGCTTTGGTGCAGGATTTTTCGATCAATAATTTCGTTGTCACATTGGGAGCTTCATCAGTAAATATTGCATGCAAATATAATATAAGCTTTGATGAAACAGCTTATACAGCCTTTATTTTAGATAATTCCAAATAGAATCAATAAAGTATCGGTGAAATCTCTTTCCTTTGTGACCGGATTGACATATGCAAATGATATAAATCACAGCAATAACTTTTGGCGGATGGTATGATATAGACAGAAGAAAGATGAAAGCGGTGTAGTTAACATACAGGGAGGATTTTATTATGGCAGTAAGAAAGATAATTCATATTGATGAGGAAAAATGCAATGGTTGTGGCTTATGTGTTCCGAATTGCGCAGAAGGCGCTATACAGATAATTGACGGCAAAGCAAGGCTTGTCAAGGATTCATATTGTGATGGCCTTGGTGCATGTCTGGGACATTGCCCTCAGGATGCTCTCCATATTATAGAGAGAGAAGCTGATGACTTCGATGAGGAGGAAGTGGCAAAGCATTTGGCAAAGAACAGGAAAGACCATGATTTGCATAAAAATGACAGGCCTTCTCCAGCTAAGTTCCACCACCACGGAGGCGGATGCCCGGGAAGCAGGATGATGATGCTGGGGGATGATGAGGGCAGAAAGAGCAATTCTCCTGGGGTGAAGGTAAATAGCGGTGATGTGGAAATTAGAATAAAGTCCCAGCTCAGACAATGGCCTGTGCAGCTTAACCTGGTTCCCGTGAATGCTCCGTATTTTGAGGATGCAGATTTGCTGGTTACAGCTGACTGTGTACCCTTTGCATATCCAAACTACCATCTGGATTTGCTCAAGGGCAAGGCAGTAGTGGTAGGGTGCCCGAAGCTTGACGATGTCGAATATTATGTTGATAAGCTGACGGATATATTCATGAGCAACAACATAAAAAGTGTTACCGTAGCCCATATGGAAGTGCCATGCTGCTCAGGAATTGTCAGGGCGGTTGAAATAGCGGTAATGCAGTCGGGCAAAACAATACCCGTCAAAAAGGTAAGGATAGGCATAAACGGAGATGCCGAACAGAGATAAAACAAAACGCAGCAAAGATAAAAAAACGCCTGGTTATTCCAGGCGTTTTTCATAGGCATTTATTTTGATACAGCTTTGCATTAAAACCACAATACTATACCCAGTGGTGAACAAGCTGAAATTGCATGCCGTCAGGTGGATGCAACAGCGTTCATAAATACTGGCAACTCAGCAAGGGGCTAACGGCCTGTATTGCCGGTATTTTCCATGCATAAGCTACGGACGCTGCAGCAGGGTTAACCTTCTGGCTATCTGCGGCCTGCTCTTCTGTTTCTCCTAAAGCCTAAGCTGTTTCTTCTCATATTTATGCTGGCACGGATGGATCTGAACCTGTCCAGCCGGATTATTTTCTTTGATATTTCGGGGATCTGAACTCCTTCACGTTTTTCAATGCTCAGGATAAAATCGACTATTTTTTGTGCAATATCAGGATCCCTGAATTCCCGCTGCGATCTTTTAATTTGGTTGAGCTTTTCCGCATTGTTATCCAAGAGCTCGCTCACCATATCCTTAAGTTTTCTTATATCTTCACATACAATACCCAGATTGTATTTTTCAGCAAAAGCGGGATTTCCTTCTTCCTGTCCGGGCAGTGCGCCGGTTATCACCAGCGGAGTATTGCATGAGACTGCTTCCATCATTACATTAGGGCTTCCGCGAGTGAAGGCAATATCCGATGAAAGCATGAGATCCTGCACATTTTGGGTAAAACCATAAATCTCTACCCTATCACCGAATTTTTCCTTCAACGAAGCTTCCAGCCTTCTTTTCAAGGAAGCATTACGGCCGGCTATGATCTTAACCCGGCAGTTGAAATTCTTGAGCAGGATTTCCGCTATATGTCTCATATTTCCGACCCCTTCACCACCACTCATTATCAGGCATTCCAGGGGTCTGTCGCTGGTATAGTCATTGTTTTTGTCTCCGGAATCCTTGATGTGCTGGGTAAACCTGGAACGAACAGGGAAACCTATAACCTTAAGCTTGGACTCGGGTACCCCGAACTCCAGGCATTTGAGTTTTGATTCGACGGTGGGACAAATTATATAGTCCACCCTCGGATCAGCCCAAAGCGGCGAGATACTCACAAGATCAGCTATCAATGTTACAAAAGGAATATTTATTTTATATTCTTCCAGTATGTTAATTACCGAACCATTGAAGTCAGGATGAACAGACAAAATAAGGTCGGGGCGAACTTTGCTCAGCACCTCCAGAAATTTGTCGCGGATGGCCAATTCAGTGAATTCCGCTATAAGGGACGGCCTTTTTAAGGATATTTCCCAGGCCAGTTTCCATAGGTCTGTGGCATTTCTTGTCACAGAGCCATAGGCTTTTCCGATACTGATTCCCAGGCTTCCGGCCAGAGCAAATCCGTCTATGACATGCACATTTACATCTGGATGCTTTACAAATTGCTCATTCAACGATTCAGTTATGCTTTTGTGGCCATGGCCTGTGTAATCTGATGAAATAATCAGTATGTTTTTCACAAAATTTCCTCCTCCAAAAGGTAGAAATACGAGTGTTCTACTTTATTTTCATAAACACTATTAAATATTATACTACCTGCTATAAAAATTTTCCACTTGCTCCGCATATGTATGCGGTAGTTGTCTACTACCGATCTATTATACGCAGAAGGCTTCGTGTTTGTCTGAAAGACATGGTGGATAAATACGGTTCGATTAATCTAAAAGATAGCTATAACGAGGCTGTGAGTGCTTTGAGTCTTGCCGGAACGGCATTTTGGATTTGCATGTCCCCCTCCTTCGGAAATCTCCTGCGCTGTTATAAACTTTCCCGTTAGTTCATATATTATTAAAAAATAACGAACAAAAGGGGTAGAAGTGATACTATTGAAAAAGAACAAGAAGCTTGCAGCCTGGAGTCTTTTGCTGTTTATATTAATAATACCAATGGGGGCTTTTGCTGACGATATATACGAAGGGACTTCCAACATTCCCGTTTTTTCTGAGAGTGTCGAAGCATCTGTTCCTGTCGAGCCGCCCAAGATAGATGCGGGATCTGCAATCGTCATGGATGCGATGACTGGAAGGGTTCTCTATGAAAAGGATGCTTATTCTAAAAAGCCAATGGCCAGCACAACCAAAATAATGACAGCGATACTTGCCATAGAACACGGCAACCTTGACGACATGGTCACTGTAAGCAAACGGGCCGCCGCCATAGGAGGGTCTACCATACATCTCCGGGCGGGAGAAAAGCTTAGCCTGAGGGATTTGCTGTATGGGCTGATGCTGAACTCGGGGAATGATGCTGCCATAGCAATAGCTGAGCACATCGGAGGAACGGTGGAACGCTTTGCAGAGATGATGACGGAAAAAGCAAGGCAATTAGGCGCAAAAAATACTAATTTTAAAACACCTCATGGGCTTGATAATCCGGATCACTACTCAACGGCTTACGATCTCGCCCTTATTACAAGATATGCCCTGGGAAATGAAACCTTCAATCAGATTGTCAGGACACAAACGGCTCAGATTCAGGGCAGGAGCCTCTACAATACCAACGAGATGCTCGATCTGTATCCTGGAGCTGACGGCGTTAAAACCGGATATACCAGCAAAGCTGGAAGATGCCTCGTTACTTCGGCTACCAGGGGAAACCGAAGATATATATCCGTTGTGTTGAACTGTTCCAGTAGGACAGCCAGGGCTAAAAGCTCCAGAAGCATTCTGGATTATGCTTTTGATAACTATAAAATGTATACGCTGGTTAAAACAAATGATGTTTTGGCGAGGGTTCCTGTAATTAAGGGTATCAGAAAAGATATTTCGATACTTCCTGTGGATGAGATTCATCTGCCTTTAAGAGAGGATGAAGTCGAAAACCTGAAAGCCAAAATAGATTTGCCGGATCAGTTTCATGCACCGGTGGATTCAGGCATTGAAGTAGGCAGCATAAAATATGTGGTAAATGGAAAAGTCATTGCCTCAACCAGCCTTAAAACAGGCCCGGGAGTAAGGCGCAAAGAGTTTTTCGATTATTTTTTGCAGGTGATAGAACAATGGGTAAAATCTGTGAGAATCAGCGGGTAGATAACGGAGAAAAAGGATTTTACCTATAGTTTTGACCTTTATAAATAAAAGGCAGCAAAATACAAAGCTCAGAGTTTCCTTTGCTGATTTATGTACGGAAGAACTGTTCTAATGAGCTTCTTAATTAGCTCTATTTCCGTCTTTGAGCACTTTTTCAGCAAAGCCTCTATTTCGTCCATATTCTCATATGCTTGGGCATTGCTTCCCAAAACCAGATAATCCAATGAGAGGTGAAGTTTTTCGCAGACCTTTACCAGCAAGGGCAGACTCATTTGTCTTTCTCCCCGCTCCAATTGTCCAAGGTAATAGCCGGATATGTCCAGCAGCTCTGACAACTGATCCCGTGTAAGTCCTAGGGCTTCCCTTCCAAGGCGCAGTCTGTTGCCGATTGCTAAGTTATCAAGAGAAATATATTTTGCATCATGCCCTATTTATAAGTCACCTCTTTTCCATCCTCCTAAATAATGGTATAGGATATTGCCGATAAACAAAATAGGCAGCGTGCAAACAAAATATACTTGCAAGCTGCTTATTGCCACCGTATAATATTTTGTGTATATTTTGGGATTGTATGGAATTGATGGAACATACGATAAAATGTCAATTTTTTTTACAAAGGAGTAATATAATGATATACTATGAAGCTTTTCAGACAAAAGAAGGCAAAATTTTATATGCGCTTTTTATTGTGATTACTCTCATTCTCTTTGTGATAGATAGGTTTATTGACAAAAAAAAGAAAAAGGATCTTTGAGAATTATGACCGGGAGTCGGAGCGGATATTGACAAGTGCAATCCTTGGGTTAATGAAGTGTAAAATAACCAGTCGATAAACCTTGTTATGCATTAGCAACGAGTTTGGCAAATATGCCGGAATCGTATGGGTATGCCATGGACTTTCTGAAAATACCAAGACATCAGTAAAAAGAAGCAAGCCTGTTCTATGAGAGTAAATTCCTATCAAAAATAATTTATAAACAGGCAGCGACAAATTTTACTTGAGTCAGATTATAATCGGTTTCGGCAAAATTCAATGCCGGTTTTCATTCCAGATGCGGCAGTTCTATAACGATATGGTGACTGTGATATGATGATGAAGCTTATATAGGAAATAGTGAAGTAAAAGCCCTGCAACAAGGGCTTTTTTCTTTGGAACAAACTTGCTGAAGATGCTGTTTGTGTATCTTTTGCTAAACTAATGGTCATAATGTAAAATGGGTGATAATGAAATGGGTGGAAGGACAAACAAGCAAAATAATGGGGATAACCAGAACACTAACAATGACAATACCTACATTGATTCATACGAACCCATACCGCGAGCAATTGATGAAGTAATTGCAAGACTCAATGAAGTTTTTTCGGAATGCAGCGATTTTACTTATCGAGAAATTGCATGTGGAGAAGAAGGCTGCATCAGGGTAGTGGTGGCTTATATCAGCGGTTTCGTTGATAAAAGAGCGCTAAACCAGGATGTGGTACGTCCGATTCTTGAATATTTTTCAAAGGCAAAATTCCAGAAAGACAAACCCTCCGCATACGAGCAGTTGAAAGAGTGTGTCGTCAACAACAGCGATTTAAAAGAAACAGTATATATGCGGCAAGCAGTGAACAATATCTTGTCGGGAGAAGCTTTGCTTTTTATTGATGGAGAGAATAAAGCTTTGATTATAGGGGTGAAGGACCCACAGGGCAGACAGGTGTCAGAACCCGACACAGAAGTTTCGATAAGAGGATCAAGAGAAGGCTTTGTAGAGAGCCTGCATACAAATATCGTTCTCATCCGCAAGAGGATTAAGAACGCCAACCTTAAAACGGAAATAGTGCATTTAGGAAAACAGACCAAAACCGAGGTTTGTATATGCTATATCAAGGGAGTTGCCAATGAAAAGATCGTCAACGAAGTAAAAACAAGACTTAAAAAGATCAAAGCCGATGCTATACTTGATAGCGGGGTCATCGAGCAGTACATTTCCGACAGCAGCTTATCCCTTTTCCCCACGGTGGGGAATAGTGAAAAATGCGACAAGCTGGCTGGGAAGCTGCTGGAAGGGCGTATAGCCATATTCTGCGACGGAACGCCTTATGTACTTACGGTCCCGTATCTTTACATAGAATCCATTCAGACCACGGATGATTATTATGACCATGCTTATTTCGCAACCTTTATGCGCCTGCTGCGCTTTATGGCACTCGTAGTATCAAATCTGCTGCCGGCAGTGTATGTGGCACTGGTGAGCTTCCATCATACGTTAATCCCATTCAAGCTGATGATTACGCTGGCAGCTTCACGGCAGGGAATCCCTTTTTCTCCTTTTATTGAGGCAGTATTGATGATTTTGGCTTTTGAACTTCTGCGTGAGGCGGGCGTCCGGATGCCAAGGACCATCGGACAGGCGCTGAGCATTGTAGGTGCGATTGTGCTGGGTGAGGCTTCGGTGGCGGCAGGCATTGCCAGCAACCTGATGGTGATTATCGTAGCTATCACAGCCATTTGCAGCTTCGTCGTACCCCCGCTTATCAGGGCAACCATGCTGCTGCGCTTTGCATTTTTGATTGCAGCCAATCTTTTAGGCTTCCTTGGAATTTCCATTGTGGCTGTGGCTATTTTTATTCATCTCTGCAGACTTCGCTCTTTTGGGGTCCCCTATATGGCACCTGTTTCTCCGCTTTCGGTTTCCGACCTCAAGGATTCTTTCCTGGTGCTGCCCATCTGGGCTATGGTGACAAGGCCGGGAACACTGCGGCAGGAAAAGGCGAAAGACGGTAAAGGGACAAAACGCCAGGAGGTGAAAATAAAACCATGATGTGCGGGAAGAGTAAAAGACGGACTGGTGTATTCTTGGCCGTATTTCTTATATTACCTTTGCTTGTAACCGGCTGCTGGAACAATAGGGATTTAACCGAAATAAACTTAGTGGCAGGTCTTGGACTGGACCGTACAGACGACGGTAAAATTCTTTTGACCGTCCAGGTGGTGGAGCCTGCAGCAATCCAATCGGTATCCTCCGGAAAGGGAAAAGGTGGAGGTACACAGCCAATGCCTGTGTTTGTCGAGTCCTTTGAAGGGGAAACAGTTTTTGAAGCTATAAGAGGAATGCTGTCCCTTATTGATAAAAAGTTGTTTTTTAGTACAGCTCAGGTTCTAATCCTCGGTGAAAATCTTTCGAAGGATGGCATAGTAGAAGTCCTGGACTTTTTCCAGAGGGATCATGAAATAGATTATACAATGGATGTTCTTACAGCAAAAGGTGCAACCCCTAAGGAAATCCTTGAAATAGAAACCGATATGGAATCCATACCGGCATTGTATATAAAAGGGACGGCAGAAAACACCATTTCACGGGGAACTGTGAAGAGGACCCGGTTGATTGATTTGATTAAAGATATGGACTGCATCGGAAAGCAACCTACCATTGGACAAATTTCAAAAGCGGGAGAAAAAGAAGTCAGAACGGAAGGTGTTGCCGTTTTTAAGGAAGGAAAGCTGGTAGGCTGGCTGGATTCACGGGAAACGAGGGGATTTTTGTTTGCCATAGGTAAAATAAAAAGCACTATTGTGAATATTCCTGCAGAAAAGGGCAAAATATCTATGGAAATTATAAGGTCAAAAGGGAATGTCAAGGTGGCGTTTGAAAACAGCAAACCAGTCGCGCTCATCGTCAAGGTAGAGCTTGAGGCAAATGTGGGAGGGCATGAAGGAAGAGGCAGATTGGACTCGCCGGAAGATTTGCATATACTGGAGAAAAGATTGGAAGAAGAAATAAAAAATGAAATCATGTTGGCACTGCATAAGACCCAGATGGAATATTCCAGCGATATATTTGGTTTTGGAACATATGTGCATAAGCATAATCCCCGGTATTGGAAAAATGCAGAAAAAAACTGGAATGACATTTTCAGCAAGCTTCCGGTAGATATCCGGGTAGATGCCAGAATAATGAGGACAGGTATTGTCAAAAGTCCGGTAAAGAAGGAAGAATGACATAAATGGCAATAGTTTTAGCAGTGTTTGCTATTCTGATTTTTTATGATGTTCAAAAATTTATACGGGAAAAGGAAAGGGCGAGGGTATTTTTGCTATATGGTTTCTTTATGGCAACGAGCCTCACGGTCAGCTTGCTTCTGGCAGCAGGGAGAAGGCCTTCCAGCCCCGCCCAATGGATAGAGGCTGTATTAAAGATGATGGGAGTATTGAAGTGATGGAAAAGGCACGGATATCAAGCTTTCAGCTGTTTCTGCTTGTATCAGGCTTTCTTTTTGGAAGCACGGTGATATTGGCTCCTGCCCAGGGAGCAAAAAATGATGCATGGCTGGCCATACTCCTTGGAGGAGCAGGTGGTACTTTACTTATGGTGGTTTATGCGTCTATAGCATTGTTGAACCCATCAAAAACCCTGGTGGACATTTTAAGGGAAAAGTTAGGAAAAGTTATAGGCAATATTTTTGCCATTCTGTATATATGGTATTTCATCCACCTGGCTTCCTTGGTGTTCAGGAATTTTGGGGAGTTTATCTGCACGGTGACTTATCCGGAAACTCCTATTGTTGTGGTGATAGGGTTTTTTGCGGTTGTTTTGGCATATACTGTCAACGGTGGGATAGAGGTGATGGGAAGATTGAGCGAGCTTTTGGTGCCTGTTATACCTTTATTATTTTTCATTATCGGTTTGTCGATACTAACTGTCCATGATTTCACAGCTTTCCTTCCTATATTGGAGAACGGAATTAAGCCTGTGCTCAGCGCAGCTTTTGACTATATATCCTTTCCCTTTGGAGAAACCGTAGCATTCCTTATGATATTTCTTCATTTAAACAAAAAGGAAAAATTAAAAAAAGTTGTGTTTACATCGTCAGCAGTTTCAATCTTATTGGCAGTTATGGTGTTTTTCAGAGATATATTTGCTTTGGGGGCTGATTTGATGTCTCGCGCTACCTTTAACCCCCATTTGACATCACTGCTCATTCCGGGGCTTAATGTGGAATCCCTCGTAGACATAAACCTGCTGATAGGCGGGGGAGTAAAAATCTCGGTTTGTGTTTATGCAGCTGCAAACGCTTTGAGCCAGATAGCGGGAATTGACGACTACAGGAAGCTGACCAGGGCGATCGTCACCTTCTGTGTCGTTCTTTCAGTATGGGTGTATGAAAATATTCTTGAGATGTTCAGCTGGGCTGAAAAGGTATGGCCTTACTACTCCATTCCCTTTCAGATTGCTATTCCCCTGCTGTTGCTTTTGCTATCTTTATGGAAAAAAGGCAAGACTTCAAAGGCAAAAGCTGGAAGTAGAAAAGGTTAACAAGCAGGATGCAGCATGCAGTTTTAAGAAGAAACAATAAAAATTAAAGCGTTTTACAAGCGTGACTTGTCACAATAAACCTTAAGCAATTTTGAAAGTTACTCATAGACCGTTTCCAAATTGTCACATCATGTATCAATATCCCTTATGCTGTTATGCGCATAAATCCGTACTTGTCAATACTTTTTAATGGAGGAGCGAGCCTCTTAACCATAAAAAGCGCCCGTATGATATAATGGGAAGGATGGCAGCCTTAAACTTCAAAAAAAGGCTGTACCGGGGTAAAAGGCTATTATTGTTTTATGCAGAAAGCCTTAAGCCCTTGATAAGGGGTATATTTTCCAATAAAATAACGAAATTGGTTAACACGAAAATATAAATATCATTTTCATTATCGGTTGCGCATTACAAGCATGAGTGATTTTATTATAAGATGGCGAGGTATTTTATGAAAACACTGATTGTATCCTTGAACTCTAAATATATCCATTCTTCCCTGGCGGCATGGTACCTGAAAGCATACTGTGAGGATTGCTGTGATGATGTGAAAGTTTTGGAGTCGACAATAAATGATTCCCCGGATTCCGTATTATCGGCTATCTATCTTGAAAAAGCCGATGTAGTGGGCTTTAGCTGCTATATTTGGAATATCGAGGCGGTGCTCAAGCTTGCCGGAAATTTGAAAAAGGTCTCTCCGGATGTCAGGATTGTGCTGGGTGGACCGGAGGTATCCTTTGATGCAAAAAAAATGATGGAGGAAAATGGCTTTATAGATTTCATCATATCCGGAGAAGGGGAAATCCCCTTTCGAAAATTGCTGGAGCAACTGGCTTCCGGGGTTTGGAAACCTGATGAAATAGATGGTCTTACCTATAGAGATTCGGCAAGGATTATTTCAAATAAACCTGGAAGTTGGATAGAAAATTTGGACAGCATACCTTCACCGTATACCGATGAAATGCTGGATGCCGTAGGCAAAAGGATAATGTATTTCGAAGCTTCAAGGGGATGCCCTTTTTCCTGCGCCTACTGCCTTTCATCGACTTTTGAAGGGGTTAGGAATTTTTCGGTGGAGAGAGTCAAAGAGGACCTCAGGAAACTTATGAAAGCAGGAGTAAAGCTGGTCAAGTTTGTGGACAGGACTTTCAACTGCAACAGAAAAAGAGCAAAGGAGATTTTCCGTTTCATCATAAAGGAGTCCGAGGACACGGTTTTTCATTTTGAGGCTGCCGCGGACCTCTTCGATGATGAAATGATAGAGATACTCTCTCAGGCCCCTCCCGGAAGGATACAGTTTGAGATAGGAGTGCAGACCACAAATGCGGTTACCCTTGAGCTTATTGACAGGAAGACCAATCTGGATATTGTTTTTGATAATGTAAGGAAACTACGTGCTTTAGGAAACATACACATCCATCTGGATTTGATTGCGGGGCTGCCGAAAGAAGATTTCAGGTCTTTTATGTATTCTTTCGATGATGTGTACAGGCTTAAACCCCATCAGCTCCAGCTGGGATTCCTGAAAATGCTCAAAGGCTCCGGCATACGGCAAAATGCCGGTAAATACGGTTATGGCTACAGGGATTACCCGCCTTACGAGGTTTTGTACAGCGACAGCATGAGCTTTGATGAGATATTGGTGCTGAAAGGAATTGAAGATCTGGTGGACCGATATTATAACTCGGGAAGATTCCAGGTTTCTCTGGAATATCTGACAGAGACATGCTATAGCTCGCCCTTCTCCTTTTATTGGGAATTTTACAAATTCTGCAGGGATGAAGGGTATGCGGGGAAGGCCCTGTCAGGCAGGGATACCTATACGGTGCTTTTAGAATTCCTTCGGAAGGTTCTGCCCCAAGAGAAGGTAGAGCTTTTAAAGGATTTGATGAAACTGGATTATCTTTCATCGGACAACTCCAACAATCTTCCCGAAGGAATTGAAAGGGAAATCCAACCGGGTTTCAAGGAGCGATGCTTTGAGTTCCTGAAAGATGAGGGCAATTTGAAAAAATACCTTCCGGAACTGTTTGATATGCCTGCAAAGCAGATATATAAGCAGGTGCATTTTGAAACCTTTCGCCATGATGTGGTGCAGGGGATTAAAGCAGGCAGCTTTGAAAGAAAAAGGACGGTAGTTCTTTTCAAATATTATGAAAGGGACCGGGTGACGGGGCAGTACCGATATATCAGATGTGATGAGGATTTTCCTCCCGAAGGTCATGGGTAAAGGGATGAGCTATTTTTGCCACATAAATTTGCATAAAATAGAATGCTTATGGCTTCCGGGGCGAATCCCTACGGCATTGCAAAGGGGGATTTCGAGAGAAAATCTTAATTTTACTTACAAGGATTTAACTGTTTAATTTATGTAGATTAGGAATGAATTCAGCTAATAATGGATGTATTGATTGTTATGTGCTTTGAATCTTTTCGGAACAGCAATCATTCATTTCAATTAGCTGAATTCAAACCGATTTTATATAACCGCATGTACAAAGGTAAAAGCGGATTGACTACTGCTTTTACCTTTGTTGCATTTTACAAGAATTTTTTACAATTTATATTTAATTTTCCTGTGAAATGATGTAAAATATGTAATATAACCACATATGATGGCATATAATACAAAATTTCGTAGTTTATAAATGATAAACATATTCATGGAAATTTCCGCATGGGCTGTGCATGGATATGGGCGCAGCAGAAAAAGATGCTCCGTAATTAATTCTGTTTACCATGCAGATGGGGGTGATATGCCTTTGCCAACAGAGGATAGTAGGGGAAGCATTACTGTAGAAGCTGCAATTATAGTGCCTTTTATATTTATAGTGTTAATAGTGGTAATTCTGACATTTCTTTTAATGTATCAGCAAGCGCTGCTCACTCAAACAGCATCCATGGCAGCAAAGCAGGCAGCCGAAAGCTGGATGGAAACCGGCATGTCGCTGGACATGGAGGAGCCGGCCAAGAAGGACAAGCTTTCCGTCGGTGATTTGTATTCAGGATTTCTAAGCATCTTTGATTCAGGCTTCGAATATTCCGAAGTGCTTAAAAAGGCACAGGAAGCGGATATTCCGCAAGGCACGCAGGAAGAAAGAATCCGGGATATCCGCGCTCTTGTCATATCAAGGATGAGAACGGCAGTTATAAAGGCGGATTTGACAAAAATGAACATCCGGTTCTCCAACGGTATTATGCAAAAAAAGCTGGTAGTTGAGCTCACGCAGAATTTCAAGCTGCCTATGGGAAAACTGATTTCCCTCTTTACAGGCAGTGAAAGTATCAAGCTTACAGCTTGCGGTACGGCTGTGATAGAACAGCCTGCGGAATATATACGCAATGTGGACCTTGTGCTGGAATATATGGACCGGTTTGGTCCTAAGCTTGAGCTGGACGGTATTTTCGACAGCTTGAAGGAAAAGATACTGGGGAGATTCAGCAAGTAAAAAAACTATAGTTTGGGCAGTGTGTGAAAATGGGGTGAAAATGTGAGGTTGATTAAAGACTGCAGGGGGGCAATTTCAGTATATCTGTGCATAATCTTTATAGCGCTGCTTCTGCTGGCGGGAGTGATAATTGATGCCTCCAGAATCATGGTTGCCGAACGCAAGGTTGAGAATGCGCTAAATGCGGCGGCAAGGTCGGTTCTTGCAGACTACAGCGCCGATATGGTCGGAGACTACGGAATATTTGGCGTTGATACCATGTCCGGTGCAAATACAGCAGAGGAGGACTTCTTATATTACCTTAAGCAAAATTTATCGGAAAGGAATCCGCGCTTCAGGTTTATCCGTTATGAAATATGCCAGGAAAGCGGAGAAACATCTTTGGTAGGCTCAGGAAGCCTTCTTCGGGGATACGATTTCAGAAATCAGATACTCCAGCATATGAAATATAAAGCACCCATTGCCTCTATCCAGAATATAGTCAGCAAGTTCAAGGCCTCCGGATTGTCAGGCAAGCTGAGCTTTGCCAAGAGCGAAAAGGAAGTACGCTCTAAATGGAAAGCCGTCAAAAAGCAAAGGGATTCTGTGAACAAGCTGATTTCAGAAGCAAAGGAGTTTACAGGACATGATTTGGAAGCTTTTTTGGGTATACGGCAAAAACTGCAGGAAGCCATGGAGCTAAACGACGGCATTGCAGGAAGCTTGCAGGCTTATGAGGAGGAAAAGGAAAAATCGGATGCGGTTGCCTTGGCGGTCAACAGCAGCAATTCCGATGTCAACGGGATGCAAATATCTACGGCTCGGACATCTTTTGATGGGCTCAAGGAAGCGAGCAGCGCTCTGAAAGATCAAATAGCGGCCAATATAAGCAATCTGGACAATATAATCGACCAAGTGGAGAAAATGCAGGCTGAACTGGCCGGATTAAATACGGAAGCTGCAGTTTTGAGGGATAAAATACAGGAGCTTCAAAGGATTGTAGATAGCAGCAGGGGAAACGGTGGTGACAAAGAGTCGGAAGATGGCAGCGAGGAAGGCAAGGGAGGAAGCAAAAGCCAAGGGCACAAAGAAAGCCGGTCAGGAGAGGATCAAGCTGATAAAGCAGAAAAGGAACTGGCGGAGCTAAATAATAGATTGGAAAGCCTGGAAGGACAGATTGAAGGCTTGAACTCCCGGATAAGGGACATGCAGAGCAATTTTCAGCTGGCCGAAATGAGGCTGCTTCCGGAAGAAGATACTGACACCCCAAGGAAAGAACTCAATTCGGAACTGGAGAAATCTGCAAAAGGCCTGATCAAAAAGCTGGTAGAGGATATAGGCTTATATCGGGCGGATATGGACCAAGAAAGGATGATAGATGCCAGATATCTTGAAGGCGGCAGTGATGCATACGAACAGAAGGAGCTGGTGAACGGTTTGGAAGGCCGGGATGGAATTTTAGAGGAGAATGAAGCCGAAGCTGAAAATATGAATGTGCTGGGCATAATGAGTCAGCTGGTGAATGCCTTGACGGATGTAGGAGAAAGCGCTCTTGAAAAAATATATATAACTGAGTACATAATGGACAGATATTCCTATCTTTCTTCAAAGGCAGAGAGAAAGCATTTCTTTGAAAATGGGGAAGTGGAGTACATACTTTGGGGTGACGTCAACTGGTCCCGGAATGTAACAAAAACGGTGGGAACCATATGGACCATAAGGTTTGCCATAAATACAATAGATACCTTTGCCACCAGCCCGGTGCCCGAACCCGTAACACGCCTTATTAATGCGCTGACGGAAGGTTTTTTGCTTTCCTGCAAGGATATGATGGATCTTTGTCAGGGCAAGGAAATCGGCATATGCCCGTCGGTGAAGAATGGCATCAAGCTAAACTATGCCGACCATTTGAGAATCTGCCTGCTTCTATCCTCCTCGACGGAAAAGGGTGAAATAAACAGGTTAAACAATATGAGGCAGCTCATGCAGATAAATATAAAAGAGCTGGATGACGGCTTTGCCCTTAAGAATTACAGCACCATGCTTCACGGCAAGGTTAAAGTGAAAATAAACCTTTGGTTTCTGCCGGTTTTCAATCTTGACCGCATGGGGTTTAAGAATTTTGAGGGTGGCAGCTATGTAATTGAAAAGGAAACCCATATAGGGTATTGAGGTGGGAAATATGAACTGTTTGCCACAGAACAAAAGAAGAGGCTCCGTAACAATCGAAGCTGCTATTGCATTCCCGGTTTTTCTGAGTTTTTTTCTGCTTCTGGCTTTCTTTGTAAAAATCGCATGCATCAACATAACCCTCGACCATGCAGTTAACGAAACGGCCAAGCAATTGGCAGCGTCCTGCTATCCCATAACCTTTTTAAATGATTTAGAGGATGATTTGCTGCAGGAAGGCATTGAGTTCCAGATGCCTTCAATTGAAGAGGAATTAAAAAAAATAGGCGAATACGTCAAAAGCGGCATAGATGAGGAGGATATCTTTGCCAAGCTGATAACCGGGGAGTTTACAGCCAAGGATGTCAAAGAGCTTGTAAATAACGTAATAGAGAGGATCAAAGAGGATTACAAAGACGGGCTGAGAAGTTACCTGAGCAGCAGGTATTCCGGGGATTATTTCAGCCTCAAAACAAAAGTAAAATATGCAGTGGTAACACATCTTATGGAAAAATTCCTGCAGGAAGGAATGGTTGATGCCGGGAAAATAGAACTGAAAATGATTGAACTTCCCCAGGGAATAGTGGAATATGAGTTGAAAAGCAGGAATGAAGCAAACCGGAGGATATATGAGGAATGGGGTTTAGTCCCTGATCCGGACAATATTGTAATAGCAGTAGAATACAGTATCAAAGTTCCCATACCTTTTTTCCCGGAAAAAGGGATTGTCACAAGGCATGTGGCGGTGGAAAGAGCATGGCTCCATGGAAGCAGCGGAGTATATGAAGCCTGGAGCAGCGGTGAAGATGATGAAAAAGGTAAAGATTCCGAAGATGGCAGCAAGGACAATGGAGACAGCGGAGATGACATTGTGTATGTCACCAATTATGGCAAAAAATATCATGCGGATGGCTGCGAATATCTTAAGAAAAGTAGAAAACCGATAAGCCGTGAATATGCTGTTCAAAAGGGCTATTCACCCTGCAAGGTATGCATATTGAAAACAGCTGAATATGTATGGAAAAAGAAATAAGGCAACCCGAAGAATTCACGGGTTGTCTGATACAAGTAAAACGATGGGATATCAAAACTCCATGTTCCAAGATCGATCGCCAATACATGAAGGCATAACCGCCGGGACTGATATGGTCTGAAGGCTGGTAAGCTCTTTTAGCAGGCTCTTCAAACCAATAAAATATTTGATTTATCAGAGCTGCTTGACACCGGAAGCAGACCGGTTATGGCGTCGGTCATAAAAACTTTAGGCGAACCGACTAAGTTTTTGACTATGCTATTATGGTTCTGCCAGCCTTATTGTGTATCTGGCTATTGAGCCTTGTGCTGCGGTTACTTCAAAAGGAGAGGGAGTGACGTAGCTTTTGATTAGTCCTGGCTCGGTAAAGGATGCGCTGTATGTCCCCGGAGCAACCTTGAATACGGCAATGCCTTCCGAATTTGTATAAGAGAAGACATTATACCGGGTGTCATTCTCCAGGCCCAGGACAACCTCCCCCAAAGTGAGCTCGAGACCTTCCAAGGGCTTGTTATCCTTGTCCAGCACTTCTATCTCTATGATTCCCATGCCATCCTGAACAAGTACAGGTTGCCGCTCCAGTCTTATTGTGATTATGGTTGTGCCTGCCGTTTTCATTTCGAAAAAGAAGGGCGAAGGCATCTGATATTCCCTTGGAAAATCCGTACTAACGAAGCTTGCCTTGAAATTTCCCTTGTCGACCGTGAATCTGGCTGTGCCGGTTTCATCCGTTATTGAGGTCAGATCATACTTTTTACCGGAGGAAGCAGATTCTCCATTTATGTCAACCATAATGCCTGGAACCGGTTCTTCCGTTTCCTTGTCTATTAGCTTTATGTTGACCGTATATATGGCTTCATCCTTGGCAGATATAACCTGGGTGATTTTGTTGGAATTTTTCATTTTTTCAACGGCAGAGGCAAAATTGTTGGCTTCATAGTCCCTTTTGAAGGATTGAAGCTTCAGGCTTATGAATGAAACAATAAGCAGGCATAGGAATACATAAGCCGTTAGTTTCAGGGTTTGCAGCACATTATTATTCAAGACGACTACTTTTTGCGGCATCTTGCTTTTTCCGGAGAATACCGATGGTAAAACTGAGGGAGCATAATGCAGGACGATCGATATAATGCAAAAAATAAGCCCGGAAGCCAAGGTAAATACGGAGGAAGGAAGCATGCATTCCCGAATGTATGACACGATCACTTCACCTTCCAGAGGAAGAGAAGCGGTAAGAGGGTATGCCGCTCCCTTCATAAAAATGTATATATACAGAATCAACCCGCTTCCCGATAAGAAACCTGCAATACCACAGGAAGCGGAAAGGATGGATGCCCAACGGCTGATATCTGCGGGTTTCCGGGACAATATCAAACTGATAAAAAACAGCAGCAATGCTATGAGCAACAAAATGCCCGGAGCGGTATTAAATACATAATAGATGAATTTTATGAACAAAAATAAATCTGAAATATCGTTTCTATTTAAATAAAGCAGGACAGCGCTCAGATTGATCCTGTCTATTTTGGAAAATGCTTGCACTGCCATATCCAATTGATTATTAGTTTGCACCCGGTTTTCAGTGTATAGGCTGGGGTTTATTTCAAAATATATCTCGGGAAGAAACATGCTTTGGCCGCTAAAATACTGGAATAAACCATCCCTAAGCGAGTCCAGGTTGGTTTTTACCATATCGGAAGTAACGGAGCTTTCTAACATGCCGGCAAGATCCACCTGCTGTTTGACATCATCCGGCAAGCTCTTTTCCAAGTCCTTAAGAAAGCCAGGCATCGAAGCATTTATGACTTCATATACATGGCCGTAAATGTCGTTTTTTTCAAACAGATACCTGTGAAACTCCATATTCAAAACCGTACGGTTAATGCTGAATATAAATATGGTTAAAAACAGGCAAAGACCTGCCAGGACAGCTGCAAGAAGGTATGAAGTTTTTCTGATGAAATCCGATAAAGCATGTGGCTTCATATATGTTCCCTCCCTGTGCAATCTATGTTTTACGGCTATAAATAAATTATACCATTAGATTTTCTGCGGATTTATGAGTAAATTATGGAATATATTTATCTGAAATATTGACGGGAGCTCCGGGGACATCCCTGGACGTTCCGACTGCAAGCATGGATATAATGAAATGGATGGGGTTAACAAAGAGCTTAACCGAAAGCCAATGGCTTTTGTCACCGGGATGAAATCTTATATTTAGTAAAGCTCATATTCAGGAAACTTTTCCCTGGAATTTCAATGCTCATAAAAAAGCATGGTATTTCAAATATTAGATTATAATGGTATAATAACTGCAGCGATAAAAATATTGACCGGTTGTTATATGAATTAATGTCCGTGCAGTTTTCTTTTTAATAGGCGCATGGAAAGCCTTGTATCATGAATTGCTTTTCTTTCATGATATAATACTATATATTTATTAGGAGGATATGGCAGCAATGGATGATCTTTATAGAAAAGCGGCGGAAAGCGCGGAATATATACAGAAACGGTTGACTACCAAGCCTCAGATAGGAATTGTTTTAGGGTCGGGTCTAGGACCGTTGGTTAATGAAGTTAAAGAGCAAATTGAGATTGACTACGGAGATATCCCTAATTTCCCCATACCCACAGTTGAAGGGCATGCCGGAAAGCTCATTGCCGGAGAGATCGGAGGGAAGCCGGTTCTTGTCATGAAAGGCCGTTTCCATTTTTATGAGGGTTACGACATATCTCAGGTTGTTTTTCATATCAGGGTGTTTAAGCTTTTAGGCATAAGCCATATTCTGGTCACCAACGCAGCAGGGGGTGTAAACAGGGATTTCAGTCCGGGGGATCTTATGCTCATAACCGATCACATCAGCTTTTTTGCTCCATCGCCCTTGAGGGGTAAGAATGTGGATGAATTTGGGGTTAGGTTCCCCGATATGAGCGAGGCATACAACAAAGAGCTGATCGCCATGGCAGAAAAAACAGCCGGTGAACTGGGCATCAAGCTGCAGAAGGGGGTTTACGCTTTTACCCAGGGGCCCATGTATGAAACCCCGGCGGAAATAAGGGCTTTGAGAATACTGGGAGCCGATGCCGTAGGCATGTCCACCGTTCCGGAGGTTATTGCAGCCAGGCATGCCGGAATGAAAGTCCTGGGTATTTCATGCATAACCAATATGGCAGCCGGCATTTTGGAGCAGCCCCTGTCCCATGAGGAAGTTATGGAAACAGCAAAAAAGGTGGAGGCCAGGTTTGTTTCCCTGGTAAACAAGCTTATAAGCAATTGGAATGTATGAGGCTTGATTATCACTGATTGACCTTCCGCCATTTTTGTTAATATGGCTGTGACTTTAGATGTTGCTTTCTGGAGCCCTCTCTGGAGCTTTTATTGAAGCAAATTTAATATAACAAGGCAAATTTGAGCGAATATTGATTTTTATAACGAAAATAAATTTTAGATATTTTATATAATAATGGATTTTATATTTATATTAAAAAACGTATTGGATGCGGGAAAAGGCATCAAAAAGAATCAAATGCTTGGAGGATTGTACTATGAAGAGTGTTATTCGCGACATAAACCTGGCAGAATCAGGAAGGCAGAAGATTGAGTGGGTAAGAAAGAACATGCCGCTGTTGAGAAGTTTGGAAGATGAGTTCAGTAAAACTCAGCCTTTTAAAGGCGTGAGGGTGACAATATCAGTCCATCTGGAAGCTAAAACCGCTTATCTGGCAAAGGTGATCGCTGCCGGCGGAGGTGAGGTGTCGGTTACAGGAAGCAACCCCCTTTCGACTCAGGATGACGTGGCAGCAGCTCTTGCAGCCGACGGACTTGATGTATATGCATGGCACAATGCAACCAGTGAAGAGTATATGGAGCACCTGAATATGGCTTTGGGATACAAGCCCAATATAATAATAGATGACGGCGGAGATCTGGTTCATATGCTGCATACGAAAAGAAGAGAACTGCTTCCTCATATAATGGGTGGCTGCGAAGAAACGACTACGGGCGTTATCAGGCTCAAAGCCATGGAAAGAGAAGGTTCTCTTATGTTCCCGATGATAGCGGTAAACAATGCTTACTGCAAATACCTTTTTGACAACCGTTATGGCACAGGACAATCCGTCTGGGACGGCATCAACAGAACTACAAACCTGATTGTTGCAGGAAAAAATGTGGTAGTCATCGGATATGGATGGTGCGGCAAAGGAGTGGCTATGAGAGCCAAAGGGCTTGGTGCCAGCGTGATCGTCTGTGAAGTAGATCCGGTGAAAGCAGCCGAAGCAGTCATGGATGGCTTTAAAGTCATGAAGATGAATGATGCGGCTAAGGTGGGCGATATATTCATCACTGTAACCGGATGCAAAAGGGTGATTAGCGAGGAACACTTTAAAGTGATGAAGGACGGAGCTATAATGTGCAATGCCGGACACTTCGATGTGGAAATATGCATTCCGGAAATGGAAGCCCTGGCTGTAGAGAAAAAAGTACAGAGGCAAAATATAACAGGCTACAGGATGAGCGACGGAAGATGGCTTAACCTGTTGGCGGAAGGAAGGCTTGTAAACCTCGCCGCAGGGGATGGACATCCTGCCGAGATAATGGATATGAGCTTTGCTCTGCAGGCTTTGAGTGCGCAATATATGCTGAATAATTACAGCAAGATGGGAAACAAAGTGGTGGATGTGCCTGCGGACATTGACAACCGCGTTGCCGAGATGAAGCTCAAGTCCTGGGGAATTGAGATAGATAAGCTTACCGACGACCAGAAAAAGTATCTGGAAAGCTGGGCGGTGTAAAGAACCATATTTATAAAATACGTGCGGCTTGGAGTGGGATGGTTGGATAAGGAAATACTTACAATGGAGGAAGCGGCCGAACTTTTCGGAGTGAGTGTAAAGACATTTATCAAGCTCCTTAAAGAGGAAAAGGTTCCGGCCAGAAAGATCGGGCGGGAATGGAGATTCAGCAGGAAAGCTTTGATTGACTGGCTTTCTTCCGGAGATTCGCAGTCTTACTCTCTCAGTGAGGTGGACGCCAAAGATTTTTTTGATGAGGTTGCCCCCAAATGGGAGGAACTGAGCAGGAGTTACTATGGCGAATCCATTAAGAATAAGCTCATAGAAATGAACATATTTAATAAAGATATGATTGTTATGGATCTCGGCTGCGGAGACGGATATATAGCAAGGGGCATTTCAAAGCTGGTAAAAAAGGTTATAGCTGTGGATATATCCGGAGAAATGCTGAAAGAGCTCAGAAAAAAAGCTGAAAAAAGCGGGATAACGAATGTGGAGACTCTCCAGACCCAGGCCGAGGATGTTCCGGTGGAGGATTCTAGCGTTGATGCGGTATGTGCCAACATGTTCCTGCATCATATGGAGGATCCTGAGGTTCAAATAAGGGAGATGTACAGAATCGTAAAGCCCGGTGGAATAGCTGTGGTATCGGACTATGTGGAACATTCCGACAGGGAGCTCAAAGAGAAGATGCATGATGTATGGATGGGTTTTAATAAAAACGAGATGAAAAAATGGTTCATGGCTGCCGGGTTTAAAGGGATTAAAACCCAGATGGTTCAGGACGCCAGAAATATAGGGATATTTATAATGATCGCAAACAAATGATTTGCTGTACACTGTTTCAACCTGATTCCACCTGCTCCTTCTTAACCTGTTTCTTAACCGGGTTTGTACAGTATATGCATTATGCAGTAAAATAAAGAATGCCGGAGGAAAGGCAATCCTATGAACATATTGATAAAAAACGTAGATGTTATTATATCCGGATCGGAGCAAAATATAATCAGAAACGGAAATATCGGAATACAGGGGGATACCATCCTCTTTGTGAACGCCGGGGGGAATACTCCTCCAGGTTTTAACCCGGATAAAGTTATAGACGGTAAAAACCGGCTGGCAATGCCGGGTTTGGTCAATGCTCATACCCATAGTTCCATGACTCTGTTGAGGAATTTTGCTGATGACCTCGCTCTGGAAGAGTGGCTTTTTAACAGGATAATTCCCCTGGAGGCAAAGCTTGGCCCAGAGGACATTTATTGGGGTACCATGCTGGCTATAGCCGAGATGATAAAGTCGGGAACAACTTGCTTTGCCGATATGTATCTTCATATGGATGAAGTGGCCCGTGCCGTGTTGGAATCGGGAATCAGGGCGAATATTTCAAAAGGGCCCCTGGTATCCAATCTCAGGGGAAAGCCTGGTATAAGCGTTGATTCCGAAGGCTGCATGGAATATTTCAAGACATGGAATAATCAAGGCAATGGAAGAATAAAAACCTGTGTGGAAATACATTCCGTATACCTGTATGATGAAATGTCACTTAGGGAAGCTGCGGAGCTTGCAAAAAAGCTAAACGCCGGAATACACATTCATGTGCTGGAAACTGAGGCGGAGCGCAATAACAGCATTAGGATGTACGGCATGAATCCTGCAGAAGCATGTCTGGAGTTCGGCATCTTTGATGTGCCGGTCATAGCTGCTCATTGTGTGCACCTTAGCGACAGTGACATGGAAATATTAAAAAGCAGAAATGTCAATGCGGTGCACAATCCCGGCAGCAATCTGAAGCTGGGCAGCGGAATTGCAAGAGTGCCTGATATGCTGGATAGGGGAATCAATGTCTGTCTTGGCACCGACGGAGCCGCCAGCAATAACAATCTTAACATGTTTGAGGAGATGCACCTGGCAGCTCTTCTTCATAAAGGGGTCCAGTGTAACCCCACGCTTATGAATGCAAAGCAGGTACTGAAAATGGCTACCGCAAATGGAGCTTCGGCTCTGGGATTTGGCGACGATACCGGTTATATAGACGAGGGTATGAAAGCTGACATCATTCTGCTGGATATCGATAAGCCTCATCTGTGCCCGGTGAATAATCCCATATCGGCAGTTGTGTATTCGGCACAAGGCTCCGATGTGGATACGGTTATCATTAACGGTGAGGTTGTGATGGAAAACAGGAAGCTGCTGACAATAGATGAGGAAAAGGTGAAATACAAGGTGAAGGAAATCGCCGCCAGGCTAAGCGGTTTACGGTAAGCTTCAGGGGTTTGAGGATACCGGAATGGTAGATTAATTCTTATTGGAGCAGGCTTCATGGGGAAGGCAGGTTTATCCGATGCTTTAAGATGTACTTTATGTCATGTCTTGGCAGGAGAATATCGGCGGTGATGGCCTAAAAACAGGAATGTAGAGTCAATAATCCGGAGCTGGGAGGAAGTGGGTCCCATGAGAATGTATGATATCATTGCAAAAAAACGCGATGGCAGAGAGCTGACAAAAGAAGAAATAGATTTTTTCATAAAGGGTTATGTTTCCGGCAGCATCCCTGATTATCAGGTGTCGGCGCTGCTCATGGCGATCTATATTAAAGGCTTGAATAAAAGGGAAACGGCGGATTTGACGATATCGATGGCGAATTCCGGCGATATGGTGGACCTTTCAGCCATTCCGGGCATAAAGGTTGACAAGCACAGCACCGGAGGTGTGGGGGACACCACAACCCTTATAACAGCACCCCTTGTTGCTGCCTGTGGTGTGCCTGTGGTTAAAATGTCGGGAAGAGGACTGGGGCATACCGGAGGAACCATTGATAAGCTGGAGGCCATCCCCGGCTTCAATGTAAATTTGTCCATAGACCATTTCACAAGCATTGTCAACAGGATCGGGCTGGCCGTCATGAGCCAGACTCAAAACCTGGTGCCGGCGGATAAGCTGCTCTATGCCCTGAGGGATGTCACTGCCACCGTTGAAAGCATGCCCCTGATCGCCAGCAGCATAATGAGCAAAAAAATCGCTGCGGGAGCTGATGCAATAGTCCTCGATGTAAAGGCGGGAAGCGGTGCCTTCATGCAGAATATTGACGATGCTTTTATGCTGGCAAAAGAGATGGTGGATATAGGGAACAGCGTTGGACGCAAAACAACAGCTATTGTCACCGATATGAACCAGCCTCTGGGATTGGCTGTAGGCAACGCACTGGAGGTTAGGGAAGCTGTGGATGTGCTCAAGGGGAGAGTGACCGGTAGGCTTCGGGATGTATCTGTATTGCTGGCGGCATATATGCTATATACAGCCGGAAAGTGCGGCACTGTGGACGAGGCCCGCAGGCTTGCGGAAAATGCTCTTATCAGCGGGCAGGGAGCGAGGAAGTTAAAAGAGATGATAAGAGCCCAGGGTGGAGATGAAAGGATTGTTGAAGATACCTCCCTTTTACCTCAGCCTCGAAAAATAATACCCTTTAAGGCAGACCGGGAAGGTTACATCAGCACGATAAAAACGCAGGAAATAGGCATAAGCGCACAGCTTCTGGGCGCGGGCAGAACAACAAAGGAAGACAGTATTGATCCTGCGGTGGGAATCGTCATGAATAAACAGCTTGGGGATTATGTAAATAAAGGGGACACAATTGCAGAATTTTATGTAAATGAAGAGGGCCGCTTGGCAGAAGCATTGGACATATTTCATGGAGCAGTGAGCATCACCAGTGAAAAGCCTGAAAGAAAGCCTCTGGTTTATGGGGTTGTAACTTCTGACAAAATTGAGAGATGGCAGTGAGCTTCGGTTATACCGGCAGAGATTTTCGTTGTTTTGTAAGCATATCTCTTGAAAAGTCTGGCATTTTCTGAGAAAATATATGGGGTAAAATGTATTTAGTTAAGTAAGCAGCTGGGGGGAGTAGAATGATTGATGGCAACTTAACCGGAATTATTATTGTGGGAATTCTCGCTTTAATACCGGTCAGTATTGTGACTGTGGTTAAAATAACGGAAATGAAGTTGAAAATTGAACAAATAAGGGCCCAGACAGCAATCAGGACGGAAGAGATACAGGCTAAGAACAGGTTGGATATAGAAAAACTTTTGATGAAGGATGACACATCTACAAAGGATAGCTCCATGGCTACAGAAGGTTCTGGGGTTGAGAACAGCTATCCGAAGAAGCAGGAAGGGCAAAGGAAGAACTTCCCCCTATCGGAAGACGTAGAGGATAGGGAGACCAAAGCTCACAGAAGAAAGGCGGATGCATAAAAGCCCCTATGAGGTTGTTTATAGAATCAGCACATTTTTCATTTTTGGTCATAAATGCGGTATTGACAAAACACTAATTAGGGGCTAATATTTTTATTGTGTTCATAAATGCCGCTGTGGCTCAGAGGTAGAGCAGCTCACTCGTAATGAGCAGGTCGTGGGTTCGATTCCCACCAGCGGCTCCATAGTGAAATTTGCAGTAATAGGGATTTGAATCTTCGTGATTCAAATCCTTTTGCATTTCCTTTGCTTAATTCTCTCACAATCTAACTTTAGTGAATTAAAAAAATCAAAAATCTAACATAAGAAGCCGATTTCAAATAGGAATGATCAGCTTCTTTTTTTTATGGTAAAATTAGGGCGGTTTACTTATATAAACGAGCATTTATGATATCTCCGGCAAAGACCCATAGTGATTTTAAAAGTATATTATAACGGTATGAATATGGGGAACATCAATGGCTTGAGGAGCATATTGCCAAAGCAAATGTTGGAGGCTTTCATTCATTCAAACTCTTTATGGCTATAAAGCCAATTTCTGCATAGCAGTAATTGCTATAAGCAAGACTGAGCACCAGTATATTAATTAAGAAAATAATGCATAGTTTTATGCAAAAACTGAAGAAATTGACTGGCTGGCAGTAAAAGAAGAATGGGATATCCTGCTTTGTTTAATAAATTTTTACTAATTTTATGGAATAAAGGCAGTTGAAATAGTATTATTGTGTAAAAGGGAAAAAATAAGGGGGACCAAAATATGCTGGATGTTGATATCGAAAAGTTCTGGGAGGATGATGCTTTAGCCCATGAGGATAACTGCTTCAGCCCAAAGGCACCGCAGGTTGCTCTGGGTATCCGCATGAGCGAGGAATGCGTGTTTGCGGAACTGGGAGAGGAAGGCAACCCCTGGGGCTATACGCCAGTGGAGAGGCGGATTGAGTTAAATAAGCGATATAATGAAAAAGCGCTGAAAATCGTCGGAAGAAAACTGCTGCCCGAGGAATTTCCTCCGCCGGATTCGGTTTTTCCTCCCATACGCAGGATAGGGGAGGTGTTTGAAGGAAAATATGTGCATAACGGAGTTGCAGAGTGGCTGGAAGGGTCGTGCAAAACCCCCAGGGAACTGGAAGCAATGCTGGATAGGGTGGAAAAGCTCGATTTGCGGGAATTTATACTTCCTCCCAACTGGGAAGCCGAAAAGAAGAGAATTTATGAAACCTACGGCAAAAAACCGGACATAGTGCGTCATGTCCGGGGACCTGTCACTTTGGCCATGTCCATATACGGCACTGAGAATCTCATTTTTCTTATCCTTGATGAACCGGATTTAGCTAGAAGATTCAGTCAGGTAATATCGGATGTCATCTTCAAAATAGCCAGCATTATGGATGAGGAAGCCGGTTATAACAGTGAGAATAAACCAGGTGGCTTTAGATTTGCCGATGACAACTGCTGCCTTTTGACACCGGAAATGTATGAATTATTCGGGTATCCCATCCTAAAGAGGATTTTCGATCATTGGTGTCCAAATCCGGAAGATAACAGGTATCAGCATTCGGATTCCGATATGGCTCATCTGCTTCCCATTCTAGGCCGGTTAAAACTGACGGGGTGTAATTTCGGGCCAACCGTTCTTGTGGATGAGATCCGCAAATATATGCCCCGGACGCGTATTGACGGATGCCTTGCACCTTTTACTTTCATGAGCAATGATGAGAAAAAGATAATAGAGGAAGTTAAAAGGGATTGTGAAATGGCTAGAGAATGCAGGGGGCTAAACCTTTCTACAGCCGGATCCATCAATAATGGCAGCCTGTTGACCAGCATGCGTGCTGTAATGTATGCCATTCAGAATTTTGGCAGGTATTGATTGTGTGGGTCTAACCGAACCATCCATAATCAAAATTTCCTGCCGGCAGGAATATGAAAATCACCTTTTGTATTCCTGCTTTTTAATTTATATAAAGGTGCATACTTTTACTTCATCCAGAAGGAGTATTTTACAGAGATTAATTTGTTAACATGAAAATAGGAATGCTGTTTCCAGTATAGGTTGCGCTTTGATAGCATGACTGGTTATGCCAGCAAATTTGAGACAAGCTTAATATCTCTTTAATTCGGAACTTATGCTTAGAAAATGCCAGCACAGCAAATTAATTTAGTAATAATTGCATACTATAAATAAATGATGTATAATAAGTACAACATGTATGCACAAGTTAGTTTGATGTAGGGAGAATTCGATGACAAACGAAAGGAAAGAAGCCAAATATTACAAGCTTAAAGAGTATCTCAAAGATGAAATCCTGATGGGGAGGATCAAACCGGGAGAGCAGATCCCTTCCGAGAGCACGCTGGCAGAAATGTTCTCCATAAGCAGGCATACGGTGAGAAAAGCCATATCCATGCTTATAAATGAAGGATATTTGCAGTCAGAGCACGGGCGCGGCACCTATTGCCTGGATAGAAGCAAAAAAAGAAGTGACTCGAGAATTATCGGAGTGGTAACCACATACATATCAGAATATATTTTCCCAAAAGTCATACAAGGAATAGACAGCGTCCTTTCCAAAAACGGATACAGCCTCATACTGAAAAATACGAATAATGACACTGTCAAGGAACGCAGCTGCCTTGAGGATATGCTTGAGAGAAACGTTGAAGGGCTAATTATAGAGCCTACCAAAAGCGCTTTGTTCTCTCCTAATCTTGAGCTGTATAATGCGCTGGACAAGCACAACATACCTTATGTTTTTATACACGGATATTATCAAAAGCTGGAGGACAAACCCCGTGTCATATTGGACGATGCCGCGGGAATGTATGCTGCGGTTAGATACCTGGCGGAGCTCGGACATAAGAACATCGCCGGAATATTTAAGGCAGATGACATTCAGGGGCTGAACAGGCATAAGGGTTACGCCAGAGCCCTGGCTGACTCCGGACTCCGGTACAATCCTGACTGGGTCGTATGGTTCCATACGGAGGACAAGGAAATTAAGCCGGTGAATGAAATAAAAGCTCTGATACGGCCGGACTTTGGAATAGACGCGGTGGCGTGTTATAACGATGAGATCGCGTTTATGGTGTTTCAACTGGTTGAGGGCATGGGACTGAAGGTGCCGGATGACATATCTATCACAGGGTTTGATGATTCATACCTTTCGGCTAACTGTCCGGTGAAGCTTACAACGGTAACCCATCCCAAGGAAAAACTGGGGGAGATGGCGGCGGAGCTCTTGCTGCAAATGCTTAAAAATAACGGACAAGGCGAGCTTTCTACCCGGAATGAAATAATGCCGGAGCTTGTTATTAAGGAATCCTGCAAAAAAAGATAAATAACTGAGAATCGACGGACAGACTACCAACAGGAGAGAAACAAAGCAATCTTTTTTATCATAACTTGTATGCATAAGCATACCAATATTAATCGGATGACCATTCCATATATGGCATGTAGCCAAAACTTAGGAGGGAAAAGATGAGCACTGCATTCAATGATGTCAGAAATGCCATTATCAATGGCAAAACAGTAATCGGGATTGAGTTGGGATCGACTCGAATTAAAACAATCCTGATGGGAGAGGATTATGCCCCGATCGCTTCGGGCAGCCACGACTGGGAGAATAGTTATATCAACAACATATGGACCTACAGCCTGGATGAGATCTGGAAGGGTGTCCAGGATAGCTATCAAAAGATGGCTGAAAATGTCAGGGAAAAATTCGGAGTAGCTGTCCAGAAAGTAGGGGCAATTGGTTTTAGCGGCATGATGCACGGTTATATGGTTTTTGACAGGAACGGAAATCTTTTGACTCCCTTCAGAACCTGGCGCAACAATATAACGGCGAAGGCTTCCGAAGAGCTGACAAAGCTATTTAATTTTCCCATACCTCAAAGATGGAGCATCGCCCATCTTTATCAAGCCATACTGAATTGTGAAAAGCACATATCCGATATTGCCTACATGACGACATTGGCAGGTTACATACACTGGAAGCTGACCGGGAGGAAAGTCCTGGGAGTTGGAGAGGCCTCGGGGGTTTTTCCCATCGATCCGAAGACCGGAGGCTTCAACCGGCAGATGATACAGAAATTCAATGAGCTGATAGGTCCTTTAAATCTCCCGTGGCGCTTGGAGGATATCCTGCCGGATGTTCTTACGGCCGGAGAAAAAGCCGGTGAACTCACAGCCGAAGGAGCGCAGCTTTTGGATGTCACAGGACAGCTGCAGCCTGGAATTCCCTTCTGCCCGCCTGAGGGGGACGCAGGAACCGGAATGGTGGCCACTAACAGCGTAGCAGCTCGTACCGGCAATGTTTCCGCGGGAACATCGGTATTTGCCATGATTGTCCTTGAGAAGGAACTGTCAAGGGTGTATCCCGAGATCGACCTGGTAACTACCCCCGACGGTAAACCGGTGGCAATGGTCCATTCCAACAACTGCACATCGGATTATGATGCGTGGATAGGTCTGTTTGCCGAAGCTGTCAAAGCGCTGGGCATGGATGTAAGCAAGCCGAAACTTTATGACACTTTGCTGGGCATGGCTCTCCAAGGCGACCCGGACTGCGGAGGTTTACTGGCTTATGGTTACATTTCCGGGGAGCACATCACCCATTTTGAAGAAGGACGTCCCATGTTTGTCCGTTCCTCCAACAGCAAATTCAATCTCTCCAATTTCATGCGCGTCCATTTGTTTACATCATTGGGTGCCCTGAAAACAGGTCTGGACATTCTATTCAAACAAGAAGACGTCAAAGTGGATGAAATCCTCGGGCACGGCGGGTTCTTCAAAACCAGGGAAGTGGGCCAGAAAATCATGGCAGCTGCCATGAATGTTCCCGTAACCGTTATGGAGACTGCTGGAGAGGGAGGTGCCTGGGGCATTGCCCTGCTGGCTTCCTACATGCTTCACCGGGGAGAGAAGGAGTCCCTTGAGGAATTCCTAAGGGAGAAGGTTTTTGCCGGGAAGCAGGGAAGCTCTGTTGCTCCCCATCCTTCTGATGTCGCCGGATTCAACGAATTCATGAAGCGTTATACCCGGGGACTGGCCATTGAAAGGGCAGCTGTCGACAATCTGAGGTGAAACTGGAAGAAGCGGACTTAAAGAAATATGGATGAAAAGTAAAAACTAGCGGGCTAAGTCAAAGAATTAGAGGATTAAATCAAAATTAGGTCAATAAATCAAAAATCAGCGACGGAGTTTATCTCGTCGATCAGAAAGGAAGGGAAAAAGCATGGCTCGTCTGATTGTGAATACGGATATCAGAAAAGGAAAAATCAATAAGAACATATACGGGCATTTTTCAGAACATCTCGGAAGATGCATCTACGAAGGGATATGGGTCGGAAAGGATTCACCGATACCCAATACCGACGGAATCCGCAATGATGTGGTTAAGGCGCTGCGGGAGATTAAGATTCCGGTTCTGAGATGGCCGGGAGGCTGCTTTGCCGATGAGTACCACTGGATGGACGGAATCGGGCCTTATGAGCAGCGGCCTAAGATGATCAATACTCACTGGGGAGGAGTTGTGGAGAACAACCATTTCGGAACCCATGAATTTTTCAGGCTGTGTGAGCTTATTGGCGCCGAGCCGTATATCTGCGGAAATGTGGGAAGCGGCACCGTCCGTGAAATGCAGCAGTGGATTGAATACATAACCTTTGACGGTGAGTCCCCCATGTCCAGCTTGAGAAAGGCCAACGGCAGGGAAGAACCCTGGAAGCTGACTTATTTCGGTGTAGGCAACGAAAACTGGGGCTGCGGTGGAAATATGCGGGCGGAATACTATGCCGATGAGTATCGCAGATATGCTACATATATCAGGAACTTCGGCGGGAACAACGTGTATAAGATAGCCTGCGGTCCGAACTCAGATGATTACCACTGGACCGAAGTGATGATGAGGGAAGTGGGCACCAGGATGCAGGGATTGAGCCTGCACTATTACACGGTTCCGGGAGACTGGAATAACAAAGGTTCATCCACCGAGTTTGATGAGATGGAATGGTTTACTACCATGAAAAAGACTCTATATATGGAAGAATTGGTAACCCGTCATTCCACCATCATGGACCGGTATGACCCCGACAAAAAGGTAGGACTGATTGTGGATGAATGGGGCACATGGTATGATGTCGAGCCGGGAACCAATCCGGGATTCCTTTACCAGCAGAACACTCTGAGGGATGCTCTGGTGGCCGGGGTAAACTTAAATATCTTCAACAACCATTGCGACAGGGTGAAGATGGCAAATATAGCCCAGACCGTCAACGTATTGCAGGCCGTCATACTGACCGAAGGGGAGAAAATGCTTCTCACTCCTACATATCATGTGTTCAATATGTACAAAGTGCATCAGGATGCGGAGCTGCTGCCGGTATCTCTTGAGTGCGGCGAATACCGTGTTGGCAAAGAAACCATTCCGCAGGTCAGCGCTTCGGCTTCGGTGGACGGTGACGGAAAAATCCATATCTCCTTATGCAATCTGAGCCATGAGGATGGTGTGGACATTGACTGCCTGTTAAGGGGCAGCACGGCATCTACGGTAAGCGGAACCCTTTTAACCGCATCAGCCATGAACGCTCACAATACCTTTGAAAAACCTGAAAATGTAAAACCGGAAGCCTTCGACGGTGCAAGTATTAAAGACGGAAATCTGCAGGTGTCGATGCCTCCGATGTCTGTGGTCGTTCTGACCATTGCCTGATTTTACGGATGGACATATCGTATGGATGTGTCTGTCCGGAAATCCTATTCATGAGAGAGGGGGATGCGGGATGCCGCCAATAGAAAAATGCAAAGGATGCCGGGAGAAGGTCCGTCTTTCGGAGCAGGAAACGAAGCAAATTCTTGAGAAGGCCATAAAAGCAGGCGATGAA
Organism: Clostridium thermosuccinogenes; assembly: GCF_002896855.1. Lineage (NCBI taxonomy): Bacteria > Bacillati > Bacillota > Clostridia > Eubacteriales > Clostridiaceae > Clostridium > Clostridium thermosuccinogenes. Next base: position 1,042,707 of record NZ_CP021850.1, read on the forward strand.
GAGCTGGCTGACGAAGAAACCTACAAAACAAGGTTGGAAAAATGCAATGAATGCAGTGCGCTTCAATACGGCACTACCTGCAAGTATTGCGGATGTATAGTGCGGGTGAAGGCCAAGTTTATAAATGCCAAGTGCCCTTATCCCTATGAACCGAGATGGTGATTTTATGAGCCGGCGCTTTCACCAAAACAACATTTTTAGGCTGCATAAAACATAGCATGTTTTTCCGGATAAAAAAATCCGGCTGAATGCCGGATATAGAAAATCAATGAAGCTTGTCCTTATAGCTGAGTATCCCTTTTGCAATGGCGTTTGCCATTTTTTTTTGTCCGTCTTTGGAGGCCAGAAATCTGGTATCGGATTCATTGCTGAGAAAGCCCAGTTCAACGAGTACGGCGACGGCATCGGTGTTTTTGATGACATAAAGCTCACCATCCGATGAATACTTGATTCCTCTGTCCTTGGAATATCCCAGATCCGCCAGCTCCTTCTGTATGGCCTTAGCCAGCACATCTCCCCTGGCGCCTGGAACCATGCACCAGGTTTCTATTCCCCTGGTATTTTTGCTTACCTTATCAAAATTGCTGTGTATTGATACGAATATATCTGCACCGGCATTGTTTGAAATATCACACCGCGCTTGAAGATCGGCTTTTTGGGATGAAGGGTCAAGGGCCTTGTCCTCGGTGCGGGTGTATACTACCTTAATATTTTCTTTTTTTTCAAGCAGCTTTCCAAGCTCGAGGGCCACATTCAGATTTATGTCCTTTTCCAGCTCGCCGTTTATGCCTATAGTTCCACTATCATCACCACCATGCCCCGGGTCGATGACGACAGTAAATACATTGTCATCATCTATATATGATGTATTGTTTGATTCATCTGCGAAGGCAGGGGCATCCTGACCTAGATTAATCTTTGCATTTTTAATAATGAATGTCCCGATTATAGTTAACAATATTATGCCTACAAAAACATAAAACCTCTTTGACGGTTTTTTTCTGCTTCTTTTGGTTCTTCTTCCCATATTGTCCTGGTACCTTTCTATAAATTGATTCTGCTAAAGTTTGCTGCCTATCCTGAAAATACTATCGGCAAAACATGCAAACGGCGTTTACAAGGAAAGTGGCAAATGACTTCTCCTGTTAACGTTTCATAAAGAGGATGCCTTTCCTGTCAGTGTTGTTATTAAAACAGATTTTATAAAAATTAATGTCATAATTATTATAAGATAAACGACATACCATTATAATATATCACAGATTTGTTTACAAAATTTTAAAAAAATATGAACGAATTATAAAATTAGAGCGGCAGAAAAATCCAAAAAGTCGAATAATGACCAAAAAGCCTTATTTTATGTACCTTTCAGCCCATCATACCTGCGTAACAGAATATTAAATGTTTATTAAAAAAATGTTCATAACTTCTACACAAATTCTTAATAACATTTTTTTATTATTATATCATAAACAGATTGTAAAATAATAATAACATAAGTAAATAATAGGTATGAGAGGTGTTAATGTATGGATGATTTCAAAGGATATTTCCATTACGATAGCGAACATAACAACAATGATGAAAGAAAGGGTGTTGATTATCCTTCGCTCCCGGTTGTATACGGTGAGCCTCCTAAAAAGAAGAGGAGAAAGTCAAACTTGCTCAGGTATGTGGCAGTTGCTTTAGTTGCATCGGTTATAAGCAGTGCGGCGGTGGGAGGAATACTGTACTCCAGCTTCTCAAAGGACCTGGAGCAGCAGACGGCTCTCATCGAAAGAATTAATGCCGCCACAACTATAAACGATGCAGAAAAGAAAGGCGGCTCCATGACTGTATCGGAAACGCCTAAAATCAGCACAGCTTTAAAGAGCGGTACTCAATCCAATACTTATTCCATAACGGAAATAGCAAAAAATGTAGGACCTTCAGTGGTCGGAGTAAGAATAACCACCGTGGCAACATCCGGCTACAGCCGCTATCCATGGAGTCAGGCAATTGAAACTCCTTCGGAAGGTTCTGGCGTTATAATAAGCAAAGATGGATACATCATGACCAATTACCACGTAGTGGAGAATGCCGATCCGAAGAAAGGCAATGGCAATAACACGACACTGGAAGTGTTCCTGCCCGACGGAAGGGAGGCGGAAGCCAAATTCATCGGAGGGGATGAAAAAACCGATCTGGCGGTTATAAAAATCGATTTGGACAACCTTCCGGTAGCGAAGCTGGGGAATTCCTCCGAGCTTGAGGTGGGCGAACTGGCTGTAGCAATAGGCAACCCGCTGGGCATGGAATTTGCCGGGTCAGTAACTGCCGGTGTGATCAGTGCTTTAGACCGTAAGGTTAATACAGGAACCACCGTACTTAGCCTAATCCAGACAGATGCAGCAATCAACCCGGGAAACAGCGGTGGTGCCCTTGTAAATTCCAAAGGCCAGGTCATAGGAATAAATACTGCAAAGATTTCTGTAACAGGTGTTGAGGGCCTTGGATTTGCGATACCGATAGACGATGCAAAACCGATAATACAAGACCTGATAAAATATGGATATGTTAAGGGAAGACCTTCGATAGGCATATCAGGTTATCCGATAACCGAAACTGTTTCACGCCGATATGGAATACCGGTAGGAATATATGTAGCGGAAGTATTTTCCGGAGGCGGTGCTGAAAACGCGGGTATAAAAGCAGGAGATATCATCACCAGCCTGGATGGCAAGAAAGTAACCACGATGGACGAAGTGGAAGAAATAAAAAAGGAACATAAAGCAGGCGACACAGTAAGCGTGACAATCGTAAGAAACAACAAGGAATTAACTTTGAAGCTGACGTTTTCAGAAGAACGCTGACGCATAGTGATAAATCCAGCTTAAACTTCAAGGTATAAAAGACGGAACAACAAGTGAGTACTGCATTATCATACATTAAACACCATGATAATATAGCAGTATTAGCTTAAAAAGCTAATTGCCATAACTCCTTAAAAGTGAAAGCCGGGATAAAATCTCTCATAAAACGAGAGTTTTTTCCCGGCCTTTTGCTTGTTATGAGCAATATTTATGCCATGCGCTTTAGATACTCAGAGGGTGAGATGCCCGTTATATTTTTAAAGGTCCTGCTGAAGGACTGCAATGTTTCATAATTCAGCAGTGACGCTATTTCTGTGATGTTGCGCTGCCCCTCATGCATCAACTCTATGCTTTTTTCAATTTTTTTGGTTATAAGATAATGCTGAGTGGTTATACCGGTTTTTTCCCGGAACAGGTGCGAGATATAAGTCGGAGAATAACCAATATTGCGGGCTATATCCTCTATCTTGACAATGTCATAAAGATGATTGTCGATATAGTTTATAACCTTATAGAGCACATTTCCGGCAGAGGCCTCATCCTTGGGCAGCTTTATTATTTTGCTTTCCTTATTGACATAGCTTCTGTAGACATCAATAATAATCTGCTTCAGCATGTTCTCGATCACAAACTCGGAAAGCTCCCCGCCATTATAAAACTCGTTGATAAGTCTCGACATCATTGAGATGGTGATATCATATTTGCAATGGCATATAGGCTGATCATGATGAGTTGAATAGAACTCGAACATTTTTATGAGATCTTGCTTTTCGGAAATCATGCCGGAGTCGATGGAAAAGCCCATATAAAAGTAACGGAGGTTGTCTTGCTTCGAAGCCTTGATTCTGTGCTGTTCACCAAAGCAGTTGATAAATAAGTCTCCGGCGTTAACCTCATATTCCTTTCCATTTACATAAAATTTTCCACTGCCGGATATGATATAACTGATTTCACTGCACAACTGCTCATGAAGCGGGACTTCATAATCGTGGCAGCTGAACAGCTCTCCGACCTGGAATAAGTTGATATAGTCATATTTTCTGGGCTTTGCAAAAAAATCGTTTTCATATTGAAAAAGCTTGCCATCTCTATAGTTGACCATAACATCTCCTCTCGCAATCCCCGCGCTTTATCTCATATCCATTTCCTTTTCTATGCACTCCCTCGCAATTTGTATCCACCTTGTGAATCGCTCCGGCTGGTTGCGGCAGGTGTGCGTATCCCGTAAGATCAATTCTATAATGCCTCCCCGGGATTTCGCAAGTCCGGTGGACAATTCATTTCTTATGCTTTCCTCATCCATCTTGTCAAAAGCGATATAAGCCGGTTGAGGTTTCCATGTCATAATGTAGTTTTTTTGAAGCCGTGGGGTGAAGTTTGATATGTCAGCCCAAGGACAGACTGCTATACGGCGGATGTTTTTGATTTTTAGCACTCCGTCCAGCTTTTTGCTCAAGTCATCGCAGCATCCGTAGCCGTTCAGTCCGAAAAACTCAAGAATCTCCCTTTCATAAGACAGGACGAAGTTTTCATGCATTTCCGGGGAAACCGATGAAAATTCCTGGGCTTCCGCTGCACCCCAGACATCACAAAGGCGAACTTTTTCGGGATTAAATCCGGGAGCAGGAAGCTCATCAGTATAACCTACCCCTCCGGTGTAATGGAAGGTCTCATCATTATTGAGAGAAATCAAATTCAGCTTTTCGTACTGGTGGAGCATGGATTTGACGCCTTCGGTAAAAAATCTCATTACATCATGCACCATTTCCGGCTCCATGACAAGATCGATCAGCATATTTTCCAATCCACGGTAATCACAATACCAATGCATCAAATGGAAGCTGAAATTTGTGACACCCGCCAATTCAACCGGCAAAATGTCCCCAAGGATTTCCTGTGTAGCATTGAAGCGTTTCTCAGTTTCTTGATCGTCGTAGCTTATGACAGGTTCTTTAAGGATTTTCCAATCGGAAGGTTCATTTATGATGGGTTTGAAATGCCATGCGCCGGAAGCTTCCGATGATGGCTCTCGCTGTGGTTCCACACCCCACATGGTGTTATGTATGACTTTCTTTACCTGCAGCCGGGCTTCGATGGGAACATCGTCCGGCAGGTACTGATGGCGTATTAGCCGCCTTTTCAGTTCATATTCTATCTGCTTTGCATAATCTGTCTCACAGCATAGCGACTCCAACGGTAAAAGCTCTCTCCATGAGCCATCCGGATGCACGAAAACCATTGGAAAGTCACTTTTCAGGGAATTGTGCAACTTCCACTTTTCCCGTTTCTGCTGCTGTTCGGGAAGCAAAGATATTTCTTTAACTTGCTTGGCGAGGGTCCTTAAAAGCTTCTCATCATTTTTGGTAAACACTTATCCCACCTCCGGATAAATTGCGACTTGTTTGCTGAAGAACATTTTAAATATGATAATGCATTTTAAAAAACTGGCACAATTTAATTTGCTGGCACAGCAAATTAAGTTAATTCATTATAATCGTATAACTGAGCTTTTTAAAAGTCAAGTTTATGACTCTTTGCAGACATGTGTCGTTTTTGAAATTCAGGTAAATTACCATCGCTTTCAATCCCAAGTCTACCAGGGGTTTTGGAGCTTTGCATCAGTTTGCTGATCGGACAAGTATAAAAAATGACAAAGTAAGATAACAAAGATATCATTTTTTGCTAACCTGATAAAAATTTAAGGTGATAGAATTAAAAATGGTATCAGTTACCTGACAAAAATAAAAAAATGGAGGGACTATTATGAAAAAGACAAGAATTGCAAGACTGCTCTCTATCATTTTATCAGTTCTACTTGTTGTTTCCTTTGTTGGTTGTAACAGCAAAGATGCTGAATCCTCAAAAGATGCTGACAAAGAAACAACAGCTAAAACAGGATCATCTGATTCGAGTAGCTCAGTGAAGGAAAAAGAAAAGGTTGTTCTTTGGTATCTGTGGACCGGTGCGGAAGGTGAAGTAGTTGATTCCATAGCAGCAGACTTCAATGCCCAAAGCGATAAATATGTGGTGGAACCCCTCTCGGTACCTGATATGCAAAAGGTAGTGGTAGCAATTTCTTCCGGAGAAGGCCCTGACATCACTGACGACTTTTCCAGCAATGTGGCTCCTTATGCATCGAAAGGTATAGTTGAACCTCTGGACGACTATATTGCAAAAAGCAGTTACGATATATCAGATTTTGCCGAGGCTTCAATAGAAACCTGCAAATGGAATGGCAAAATTTACGCACTTCCTATAGCAGCTAATACCGACGCATTATTCTACAATAAAACCTTGTTGGCGGAAGCTGGGTATAACGAACCTCCAAAGACAATGGAAGAACTGATGGAAATGGCTATAGCTACAACTAAGACCAATGCTGATGGAAGTATAGATGTCCTTGGCTTCCCGATGTTCCCGGCAAATTCTACCGATGCATTTATTATAGCATGGGGTGGAGGATGGCTTAAGGGAACTGAAATGAACGCCGAAGATCCGGCAAACCTGGAAGCTTTGAAGTACATAATCCAATATCGTGAGAAATATGGTGTGGATAATGTATCCGCATTCCAGACGGCAGGAAAAGCTCATGATCCGGCAGATCCCTTCTTCAAAGGCAAACAGGTATTCCGTATAAGTGGATCATGGCTTCCTACCATGATTGAAAAGACCTTCGCCGTAGACATTGATTATGGTATCTGTGAGATTCCTTATCCTGCAGCTCATCCCGAACTTAAAGGAAGAACCTTGATCAACTCTTCAACCTTCTATATTCCTTCAACAGCAAAGAACAAAGATGGTGCATGGGAATTCCTGGCATATATTTGCAGTCCCGAAGGTCAGAAGAAATTCTCAGTAGGTTTGGGCAATATACCTACCCTTAAATCATTAATGAATGAAGATCTTTATTCTAAGATGCCTGGATCAGAGTTCTTCGGGCCCTATACTATAAACAAAAATGCAGTGCCTAACATGAGTATACCTCAAGGCTCCGAATATTCTACAATAATTAACGAAGAAGTAGAGCTGGCTCTTAACTTGAAAAAATCTCCTGAAGATGCAATAAAGAGCATTGTAGAAAGATCCAAAGACCTGTTCTAGTATCTGGTCCAACTTTGTAGCTTAAGGTTATAAGGCAGCCATACAATATTGTCATATGCAATACTGTATGGCTGCTGTGGATAATATCTGCAGATATGTCTGATCTGAAAGGAGAAAATATGATGAAGGTAAAAACCAAGCGGAATATTTCAGGCGCTATTTTTGCCCTTCCGTGGATTATAGGCTTTATATGCTTCAGCGCATATCCTATATTCACGTCGATGTATTACAGCTTTACTGAGTTCAACATGTTTCAGGCTCCTAAGTTCGTTGGGCTGGATAATTACGAGCTGCTATTTAAAGAAGCAAAATTCTGGAAAAGCTTGTATAATACAATATATATGACTGTGTTGGGAACTCCGCTCAACCTGGCTTTTGGTCTTTTTATGGCCAATCTTCTGAATAAAAAGCTAAAAGGCATGTCGGTCTACAGAACGATTTTTTACATGCCAACCATTGTTCCGGCAGTGGCTTCCACCTTATTATGGATATGGATTTTGAATCCTACTCAGGGTTTGCTGAATAATGCGCTGAAATCCATAGGCTTGCCGGGTCCCAATTGGCTGGGGGACCCACAAATGACGAAACCTGCCCTGCTTCTCATGGGACTTTGGGGAACAGGTGGCATAATGTTAATTTTTCTTGCTGCATTACAAGATGTACCTAAATCATTGTATGAAGCTGCTGAAATTGACGGGGCGAATTCCGTTAGGCGCTTTTTTTCAATAACATTGCCCAGTATAAGCCCGGTTATTTTTTTTCAGCTGATAATGAGCGTAATAAACAACTTCCAATATTTCACCCAAGCATATCTGATGACTAACGCCAACAATACCGGTGCATTCAATATGGCATCAGGGGGACCGGAAAACTCCCTGCTGTTTTATGCCCTGTATCTGTATCAGAACGCTTTTGCCTTCTTCAAGATGGGAAAAGCGTCAGCTATGGCCTGGATATTGTTTATAATCGTAGCTGCAGTAACATATGCTCTTTTCAAAACGCAAAGAAAGTGGGTGACATATGGTGAGTAATATTGTTGCAAATACGAAAGCTCGTAAAAGCATGATCGGACATGCTCAGCAAAGAAGGAACTGGATGAGGAAGCTCAGGAGGTTTCTGTCCCACGCAGTAGTTATATTATTTTGTGGAATTTTTATAGTTCCTTTTGTATGGATGCTGTTGACTTCCTTCAAATCGCAGCAGGAAATATATGCAAATCCGCCTACTATCTTTCCGAAGGAATTTTACTGGCATAATTATGTCGATGTTTTTACAAAAATACCGTATATGAAGTATGTAGGGAATACTTTGATAATTTCCTTATCTGCTGTTTTAGGGCAGATCATATCTTCGACAATGGTTGCTTATTCCATGTCAAAGATCGAATGGTTTGGCAAAAAGTATTTCTTCCCGTTGATTATTGGAACCATGATGATACCTTATCAGGTAACCATGATTCCTCTTTATATGATTTTCAAAAACCTGGAGTTTACCGGAACTTATTGGCCCCTTATCCTTCCTAACTTTTTTGGAAGCGCTTATTATATTTTTCTGCTAAGGCAGTTTTTTATAACCATACCCAACTCACTGATAGAGTCGGCTACAATTGATGGAGCCAGCGATGCGAGGGTGTACTTCCAGATAATGATTCCACTCTGCAAGCCTGCAATTACAACTGTTGCTATATTCACCTTTATGGGTAACTGGTCGGATTTCATGGGTCCATTGCTCTATTTGAACAAAGCTGAGATGTATACGATTTCCATTGGACTGCAGGCTTTTGTGCAGACCCATTATATAGAATGGGGTTTGCTTTTGGCAGCATCCGCAATTTTCACAGTACCAATAATCATATTGTTCTTTATGGCACAGAGGTACTTTATTGAAGGTATTACTATAACAGGTATAAAAGGATAGAAAATTGTTCCAGAGTTTGCTGCAGTGTTTTCATTTACAAAACTGTTGAAAATAAATATAGGAGGCGATTTAGTGTGAAAATAAAAAAGACCCGCGAAGGCCGCAACAAAGCAAGCCCTTAAGGAATACCTAGGACTGTGGATGAAACTGGAATTACACTATTAGTTTGTTATTGCCACTAGATCAGAAATATTCACAGTATACCCATTGGCTTGCAAAAATGCGATGGCCTGCTCAATACTTAGAGAATCCTGCTGATTACGCTTCTTAGATTTCGCATTGTCATCATACAGCAATGGATTGAATGGCTCATTTTTAGAGAGCATGTGATAGATGCAGGTTAAAATCATTCTTGCGGTAGCAATAATAGCACGTTTGTGACCACGACGTTTTTTAATCGCTTCATAGCGGTTTTTGAAAACAGTGCAGGACTTGTCCTTTACAGCGGCATTAGCACACTGGACAAGTAAAGGTTTAATGTAGACACCGGCGCGGCTAATACGGACACTTTTCTTCTTACCGGCACTTTCATTACTCTGGGGTGTAAGGCCAGCCCAGGAACAAAGATGCTTGTCCGAGGTGAAGACGGACATATCGGTTCCGATTTCTGAAAGAATAGCTGTAGCCGATGCCTGCTTAATACCAGGTAAAGTAGCGATGATGTCAATTTGTTCTTTGAAAGGTAAAGATAGCTCGAGTATTGTAGCTTCCAGTATTTCGATGCATTTTTCAACGCTGTTATAGTGCTCATAGCATACAGACAATTTTGCCGCTTGCTCCTTAGAGAATTTACCAGCAACGGCTTGTTCAATTTCATCCGATTTTTTCTTCAGACTTTTGTGGAGCATTGAAGAATAATCAAAGTCGATGATATCAGGATTCTCTATCATGTGCTTAATAATTGAGGAAGCAGACTTGCCGAAGGTGTCGGAAACAACATTGGCAAGCATGATGTTTGAAACTGTAAGCGAATTTTGCACCCGGTTTTTCTCACTGGAAGAGACGTTGGTAAGTTTAGACTTGTACCGAATTAAATCCCGCAACTCCCGTATAGGCTTAGATGGGATAAAGCTACCTTTTACCAATGCATGCTTGTGTAAGTCAGCAAGCCAAATTGAATCTCGCTTATCGGTTTTCTTACCTGGGATATTTTTAACGTATCTCGGGTTTGCAAGGGTAATAGTGCAGAAATCCTCGAGCACGTTAAAAACAGGAATCCAGTACTTTCCGGTGGATTCCATACAGACATCTTTGCACTTGTTTTCTACTAACCAGTTGTTGAGAGCGATTAGATCATTTTTGAAAGTATTAAAACGACGTGTTTGATAGGAAGTAACATTTTTATCATTGGTGGTGGCAATAGTGGCAATTACAAACTTTTTGTGGACATCAATTCCACAACAGATGGGATAGACAATCTTAAGCATCAACCTCACCCTTGTAAATATTTAGGGATGCAGGCATTGACTGTCCACTCAATATAAACAAGAGCTTTGTTTAAAACAAAGATTAGTGTTCGTGCTCGATGGCACACTTATTTGTACTTGAGAGAGCGAACGGCACATGTTAATATACGGACAACTCAAAGTTTGGTTGTCACACTCACCTCCCCGTGCTCTGTAGTATACCTGCATACCCACTTATATTTTACTACAGAGGGTGGCTTAAGTAAAAATTTTTCATTCTATTTTGTGCCTTGAGCACAGCGAAAGGAATGTGATGTTAATATGGGAAAAATCAAAGTTGGAATTATAGGCTGCGGTACTATTGCCAACAGTGCACACATCCCGAACTATATGGCAAACAAGGATGTGGAAATCAAATATTTCTGCGATATCATACCGGAGAGGGCTGAGGACGCCGTCAAGAAATATGGATGCGGAAAGGCGGTAACCGACTATCATGAAGTTCTGGCCGACGATGAGGTGGATGCGATATCGGTTTGCACTCCGAACAACATGCACAGCATTATCGCCATAGACGCTCTTAATGCCAACAAGCATGTGCTTTGTGAGAAGCCTGCGGCAAGAACCTATGATGAAGCCTTGAAAATGAAGGAAGCGCAGAATAGAACAGGAAAAATTCTTAATATTGGTGTAGTAAACCGGTTCAATGACGGTGTAAATGTGATCAAGAGAATGATCGACAGCGGTGAGCTGGGAGAAGTGTTCCATGTATATGTGAGCTTTAGGTCCCACCGTTCCATACCCGGCCTGGGAGGTGCTTTTACGACAAAGGCGATAGCCGGTGGAGGAGCCTTGATTGACTGGGGAGTGCATTTCCTGGACATAGTGATGTATTGCTGCGGAGACCCCAAACCGAGAACTGTAACCGGAGAGACCTTCTGCAAGCTGGGAAAGGATATGCCGAACTATGTGTATACCAACATGTGGGCAGGTCCGCCGGACTATAGCGGCACTTATGATGTGGAAGATTCCGTGACTGCCCTCATCCGCAGCGATGGCCCGGTTATTACGGTAAACGGAGCATGGGCTCAGAATATTTTTGAAGATGAAATGTTTATAGATTTTATGGGTACAAAGGGAGGAATCCGGCTGTACTACGGGAGAGAGTTCAAATTCTACACTGCAAAAAACGGTGCATTGATGGAGACTACCCCGGTTTACAGGACAAGGGATCATTTCGCCAATGAAATCGATGCGTTCGTAAGATGCATCAAGACGGGTGAAAAGCTTCCGTCCCATATAGATACCGTCATCATTACGGCAAAGATCATGCAGGCAATTTATGACTCTGCTGAGCAGCACAGGGAGATTGTGCTGGACTAAGCTTATATCTTACCCAACAATATAGATGTATTATGCCGCGATCCTCCTGGTAAAAGGTTTATATATGTGAGCTTATTCGCTTCTGCGGCAAGTCCGCGAAAGAAGGCTTGTGCAAAAAAGGATAACTACTTTCTGTGTGATAAGGGATAGCAGATATCAGGAGGCTTTCGCGGCATAATTGCTTGTATGAGGTATCTTGCCTATGAAGATATTTATTTAATAGAAGAAAGTTAAATTTTTCTTGATGCATACGGGCATACTATATAAAATCGGGTTGAATTCAGCTAATAATGTATTGATTGATATGCGCTTTGAAGCCTTTCGGAACAACCATCGCCATTTCAATCAGCAGAATTCATTCCTAAAGTAAATAGATCTGAAGAATGTTTGTTCTTTCGGCTTAATTTAAAGCTTAATACAATCATATACGGACATGAATTTTAAAGGCTGCCATCAAGCAGGTATATGCAAAATAAACTGTTTTACATAAAGAGAAAGGGGAAAGTAAAGGATGAAAGTGCTATATGTTCCTTTGGATGAGAGGCCATGCAATTATCGATACCCCCAGTTTCTTTCCGAACTGGCGGAAGGGGTTGAGCTTATAGCACCTCCCAGAGAGTATATGGGGAGAATGAAAAAACCCAGCAACATTGATGAAATATGGAGATGGATTTTTGAAAACATCAGAGATTGCAGCTATGCAATACTGTCGGTGGATGCGTTGATTTACGGTAATATCGTTAATTCGAGAATACATTACAAGACCATTGAAGAATGCAGCAAATACTTGGAATATTTCGGAAAGCTCAAACAGATAAACAGAAACGTGGAAATTCATGCCTTCAATTTGGTGGCTAGGGTTGCGGCATATGACAGCGACGCTGAGGACCCTTTCTACTGGAAGGATTACGGGTACAAAATCTGGAGATACTGTTATCTCACCGATAAGATCGGCCGGGGTGAAGGCACTAAAGAGGAGATCGGGGAGCTGGATGCCGTAAAAGAGGAAATTCCGCAGGAGTACCTAAGAGATTTTCTTGACAGGAGGAAAGTAAACCTCTTTGTAAATCAAAAATGTCTGGAACTGGTCAAAGAAGGGTTGATTGATTTTCTTGTTATTCCTAAGGATGACTGCGCTGAGTATGGATTTGCAGCCATGGACCAACATCTGATATCTCGAAGAATCAAGGAGCTCAGGATCATGGACCGGGTAATGGTTTACCCCGGTGCTGATGAGGTTGGAAGCGTGCTGTTTGCCCGGGTATTTAACAAGCACAAGGGATATGTGCCGAGAGTTTACATAAGATACTCATCGACTCTGGGACCTACGATTATTCCAAAATATGAGGACAGGCCTTTAAACGAGAGCATAAAGCACCAGATCATCTCTGCAGGAGGAATTGTGGCAGGTTCCGCCGAAGAGTCGGATCTGCTTCTGGCTGTCCATTCACCCGGTACACGCACCCTGGAGGCAATTGAACAGTATTCGGAGAGCTTCAGGTTTTCCAGCTATTCCAACTACTCCAATGCAGAGGAGCTGATAAAGTACGCCATATATTATTCGGAGAAATACGGCAAGCCTTTTGCAGTGGCGGATGTGGCCTTTTGCAACGGTGCGGATGACCATTTTATGATGATGGCTGTAAAGAACAAGCTTTTTGACAGGTTGTGCGCCTATGCGGGATGGAATACCTCCCAGAATACCATAGGATCAGTTCTTGCCCACGGCGTATTGTGCAGCTACTACAAAGGGTTTGCGGATGATCCGGAAAAATATGATGCATCCATGAGACTGCTGTTAAGAGCGATCATAACCGACTGGCTTATGCAGTCCAAAGGCACTTTCCGGTTGACGAAGCTAAAAGATAATTATCCGGATTTAAATCCATATAGTCTGGGTGAGTATAGCGCGCTGGCTGCCAAAAAAGTAAAAGACCTGCTCATTGAATTGATACAGGAAGAGCTGGGAGGAAAATTCAATGGAAGAAGGATTGAACTTACTGAATTAAGTTTCCCATGGGACCGCTTTTTTGAAATTGATCTTGAACTAAAATTGGAAAAATGCTAGAACCATATAACCGGATTGCGAAAGATATGGCTTGACATGAAAAGGTCGGATGATTACTATTTATCTAAAGAAATTGTTTACTACACTCACAAAATAATGCAATATACGAAGGAAGGTCTTAGGGATGGAAAAGGTAATACCGACGAGAGAACAGGCTTTTGAGCTTCTGAAGGAATTCAACAAAAGCGAAAGCCTTATAAAACATGCCCTGTCCGTTGAGGCGGTTATGAGGCATTTTGCAGAGCTTTTCAATGAAAAAGATGTGGAAAAGTGGGGAATTATCGGCCTGGTGCACGATCTCGATTATGAGATGTACCCGGAGCAGCACTGCAAAAAAGTCAGAGAGATTTTAACCGAAAGGGGCTGGCCCGAAGATTACATAAGAGCTATTGAGAGCCATGGATGGGGAATCTGCTCCGACGTAAAACCGGAGGAGAGGATGGAAAAGGTCCTGTATACCATAGATGAACTGACCGGCCTTATAACGGCAACCGTTCTTCTCCGTCCGACTAAAAGCATTTTGGATCTGGAAACTAAATCGGTTAAGAAGAAATGGAAACAAAAGGGCTTTGCGGCAGGAGTCAACAGGGAAGTCATCGAAAAGGGAGGCGAGCTGCTGGGCATGGAGATGGATGCCATCATTGTTGAGACTATAAAAGGAATGAGAAAGGTAGCCGAGGAGATCGGCCTCAAGGGCGAAGTTCAATAGGATGAAAGTATGTTAAACTATCCTTGTTATGGATGATTTATATAATTTAGGAATGAATTCGGCTAATGATGGATGTATTGATTGTGCAGAAAGGATTCACTACTTAAGGGCATAGCTGCAAGGAACCACCTTTCGGAGCAACAATCATCCATTTCAATTAGCTGAATTCAAACCAATAATTTTCTATAGTGCTTTGTAATAGCACCAGTAGGGTATGGAGCCTTCAAGTTATGCCGATGAGCTGCGGATCATCCTTTTAGCCGGATCTGAACCACTGGCAAAATTACTGCTGTTTTAATTTGCATAATCCTTTACTTAATCAAATTTGAATATTATAATATATGTGCAGATAATATGACAACAGTATTTGCCAATATTTGATAGTGTTCAGGAGGCGAGGATGTCTACTATAGAATATGAAGAAAATCAGGTTCCCAGTATTCCGGTCGGACCTCTGGGTATCATATCAATGAAGAGCAGCGAGGAATTGGGTGACCTTGTCAACAAGCATTTGACTGAGTACAGGAAAAGCATACCGGAATGTCGTTTCGATCATCTGCTTTATCCCGGCTACAAAAGAGATTCTTATCTTATATCGGTTGACTGCCCCAGGTTCAGCTCCGGCGAAGGAAAAGCTGTCATAAAGGAATCCATCAGGGGCTATGATCTGTATATCTTGTGTGATGTAGGAAATTACAGCTGCAAGTACAAGATGTTTGGAATGGAAAATTCCATGAGTCCTGACGACCACTTTCAGGATATAAAGAGAATTATTTCGGCAATAGGTGGAAAGGCAAGGCGTGTAAATGTGATAATGCCTTTGCTGTATCAGGGAAGGCAGCATAAAAGGGTATCGAGGGAATCCCTGGATTGTGCTGTTGCCCTTCAGGAGTTGGAACGCCTTGGAGTGGAGAATATCCTCACTTTTGATGCCCATGATCCTCGGGTGCAAAATGCTATTCCGATAAAGGGATTTGAGAATATTCAGCCGGCATACCAGATTATTAAGGCTTTGCTTAACTCTGAAAAGGACTTGGAGATAAGCAAAAGCAAAATGATGGTGGTCAGCCCCGATGAGGGTGGAATAAACAGGAATATCTATTATGCAAACATACTCGGGCTGGATCTCGGATTGTTTTATAAGCGCAGGGATCTCAGCAGGATAGTAAACGGCAAGAATCCCATAATAGCCCATGAGTTCCTGGGGGATTCGGTGGAAGGCAAGGATGTACTCATCGTTGATGATATTATTTCATCGGGAGATTCAATGCTGGACATAGCGATGGAATTGAAGCAGAGAAAAGCCAATAGAATTTATATGGCGGTGACCTTCGGATTGTTTACGGAAGGCATTGAGAAATTTAATGAGTTCTACAGGAACGGAATAATCACCAAGGTTTTTTCCACTAACCTGACTTATAGAAGTGAAGCGCTCAAAAAGGCGCCTTGGTATGTAGAGGTTGATGTATCAAAGTTTATAGCGCTGCTTATAGATACTCTCAATCACGATCATTCTTTAAGCGCATTGCTGGATCCGTCTACAAAGATCAGGGCATTGCTGGAAGAACATAAAAAATAAATGATGTAAAAGCAAACCGCAGAATATTGCCCAGGCAATAATTCTGCGGTTTATATATTAATAGGCGCTATTTATTCATGTTCCGTCTGATGGTGAAAGGCGCTTTCTTTGTTTTATAAAGAATTATCCGATATCGATGTCCTATTACATATTTGACACATTTATGCAATGTAGTTATAATTATTAGGGAATAGCAAATAATATAGGTAAACTGAATATTGAACCTATATGCTGAATTTCTGCAGCGATGTTTCTGCAGAATACGGGGGAACCAATTTTTGGGGTGAATCCATACCAGGTGTCGGCAGGTGATTGTCAGGTCTGAATTAATGTTACGCCTGAATCCTTGATTTGGGCTAATATTACAAACTTCATATCTCTGATTTAAGTCTCTGACTGCCGGTATGGTAGGGCAAAACTTTCTGTCCGAATCCGTCAGCTAACCTCGGAAGCTTTGAAAGGGAGTGATGGTTTGACTGTGCCTTTTGAAGCGGTTTTCACATAGGGTTAGGTGATAAACCGTTTTTATTTTTCAAATTTTTTATCTGGAGCAGCTTAGAACACTATTATTTGCCGTCCGGATTAAAACCCTGAAAAATAAAGGAACTACTTCTTAGGGGGACAAAATAATCCTTTTGGATGAGGAAATATCCCTTTAGATGATAAGGAGATTTTATGAGTAAGGACGAACTTATAGGATGGATTAAAAAAAGTGGAATATGGATTGATAAAAGCAGAGCATGGCTTAGTAAAAGCAAGCCGTGGATCATAAAAAACAGAAAATGGATTTTAGCCGGTGTAGCGTTTGTCACCGCTGTTTCGGTGACAGGCTTTAGCGTTTTCACAAAGCGTTATTATGCAGTTGAAGTAAACAGCAAGGTTATAGCTATGGTAAACGACAAAAGCCAGATTGATGAAATTATCCAGGAGATAGAAAAGAAGACGGAGACTGCTACCGGCCTAAATATTATCATTCCCACCAAGGTTGATTATAAGGAAGTATTTGCCTTTGGCAACAAGTTGACTCCTGAAAGCGCTATCGAGGAAACGCTGGAGAGCAATTTGGAGCTGCTGGCGGAGGCCTATTCCATCAATGTTGACGGCCGTGATATCGCTTATCTCAAGGATAAGAGCACAGCAGAATCCATTTTGACCCGGATTAAGGACGAATATATGAAAAACAACGGTAGGAGCGATCCGGAAAGCGTAGATTTTATCGAAGACATAAATATTATCAAAAAGACTGTAAACATAGGCAGCGTTCAGGATGAAAAAACCGTTTTTGAACTGCTGTCTGAAAGCACCGAGGAGTCAAAGGTATATGTGGTAAAAAAAGGCGATACGGTATCTGAAATTGCCGAAGCACATAAAATTAAACAGTCTGAAATTGAGAAAATGAATCCTGGATTGGATGTGGATAAAATTCAAATCGGCCAGGAGATCATTCTCAGCGTACCAAAGTATGTAATAAACATAAAGAGCATTGAAACGAAAAATTATGAGGAAAGCATTCCTTACCAGGTTGAATATGTAGAGACTGCCGACCTTTACAAAGGCCAGACAAAGGTGAAGGTTGAAGGCAAGGAAGGTAAAAAATCCGTTGCGGCAGAGGTTATAAAAATAAACGGCATAGTTTCGGAAGAGAAAGTTGTGGAAGAGAAGGTTATAGAAGAGCCTCAAAACAAAGTGGTGCTCAGCGGCACAAAAGAAAGGCCGAGTACTCTTGCATACGGAGTTTTTACTAAACCAAGCGGAGGAAGTCTTACTTCACGTTTTGGACAGAGATGGGGGAAACTGCATACGGGAATTGACATCGGCTGTTCCTCAGGCACCTCCGTCAAAGCTGCAGACGGCGGCAAAGTAACCTTTGCCGGATGGCAGGGCAATTACGGCAAGCTCGTCATCATAGACCATGAAAACGGATACACAACCTATTACGGGCATTTGAGCTCGATAAAGGTTAAAGCCGGCCAGAGGGTGGCAAGGGGAGAAGTCATCGCATTATCCGGAGCGACGGGAAATGTGACCGGGCCTCACCTGCATTTTGAAGTAAGGAAAAATGGCGTTCCTCAAAACCCGCTTAAATATGTGAACTATTGATGACTGAAAAAACTTGATCCATTGGTGTAAGGCTGTATTATAGCACCTGTCCCAATTATAGCTGGATGGGTGCTTTTTGTGTAGTCAGTTTTCTTTTCACAACCGATTTCATGTGCTTCTTTAACAGTGCAGGGCGCACTAGAAATGAAATCAAGCCAAAGCATACAAAAGTTTACACAACTATTTCTAATTATGGTATACTGTTAATATGTTGCATTGACAAAATGTGGTTGTGCACCTTGTCCGAAAAGCGATATATGGAGCGGAGAGCATTATTATATTAAAACACGAGAAATTAAGAGGGCAAAATGATAAAAAATGTTGCATTAACCAATAAGCAGGCACGAAGGTTCATGCTTTTGAAGCAAGGCTTAATAGGTGATTACAAATTCTCAGGCAAACAGGGAGTGCTTGATTTTGTCCGTCAAGCAGGCTGTATTCAGTTTGACCCGATCGATGTATGCGGCAAGAATCCGGAACTGGTTTTGCAATCGAGGGTTGAAGGCTTCACAAAGCAAATGCTGTATTCACTTTTGTATGAGGATAGAAAGCTGCTGGACTATTTCGACAAAAACCTTTCGATTATTGAAACCACAGACTGGCCTTATTTCCGGCGGTATCGCGAAGCTTATAAAACCGGCGGCAGGAGCCACGACGAGGTCAATGCCGTATGTGAGGAAATCAAGAACATCATACGGGAAAAGGGTGCCGTATCGTCAGCGGATATCGGTTTTAGTGATACGGTGGACTGGTATTGGAGTAATGCAAAGCTCTCCCGTGCTGCGCTGGAAACCATGTATTTCCGTGGAGAATTGGTAGTGCACCACAAGAAAGGTACAACCAAGTATTACGACCTTGCGGAGAACTGCATTGATGCTGAGCTGTTGAACGCACCGGAGCCGTATCCCGATGAACTCGAGCATCAAAAATGGCGTGTGCTGCGCCGTATAGGTGCGGTGGGACTTATGTGGAACAAGCCTTCCGATGCATGGTTGAACATCTGGGAGTTAAAATCTGCTCAAAGAAACGAGATTTTCAGGCAGTTGCTTTCCGAGGAAAAAATTATGGAAGTTACGGTGGACGGCATTAAGGACAAGCTATATTGCCTTTCGACCGACCGGAGTTTACTCGAAGCAGTCCTGCAGGAGACTGAATTAAGAGACCGTTGTGAGCTGATTGCTCCGCTGGACAATATGCTTTGGGATAGAAGACTTATCAAAACATTGTTTGATTTTGACTACAAATGGGAGATATACACCCCTAAGGAGCAGCGCAAATACGGCTACTATGTCCTGCCGCTGCTTTATGGCGACAGATTTATCGGTAGAGTCGAGGCAATCCGTGATAGCAAGGCAAAAACGCTGGTTGTGAAAAATATATGGTATGAAAGGGATGTAAAACGGACCAAGGAGCTTCAAACCGCCATTGATGACTGCCTGCACAAATTTGCGGTCTTTAATGAGTGCAAAAAAGTCAGCGTAACAAATTTATCGTAATAAATTTGTTATGAAGCATTATGAAAATTATGATATGGCTTTACAAAGAATAAATATTTGATTAAACTAAAAACATTAACAGTATTTATTCAGGAGGCAGTAATTAATGGAAAAGGATATAGCTAAAATTCTGATATCAGAAGATGAAATTAGAAGCAGAGTTCGGGATATGGGAAAGCAGATAACTGCAGACTACCAGGGAAGCAGCCTGATTATGGTGGGCATATTGCGGGGAGCTGTCTTATTTTTCGGTGATCTTGCCAAGGAAATAAAGGTTCCGTTAAGCATGGATTTTATGGCTGTATCAAGCTATGGCGACAGCACAAAGACTTCCGGAGTGGTCAGGATCATTCATGATCTTCATCAGAACATAGAAGGAAAAGATGTATTGATCGTGGAGGATATAATTGATACTGGTCTTACGTTGCATTATCTGATAGAGAACTTGAGGTCGAGAAATCCGAAAAGCATAAAAACCTGCTGTCTGTTGGACAAACCAAGCCGCAGGAGAGCGAATGTAACACCGGATTATGTGGGATTTGAGGTGCCTGATGAATTTGTGGTAGGTTATGGCCTGGATTACAAGGAACTATACCGCAATCTGCCATACATAGGAGTACTGAAACCTGATATATATGCCAAGTAGCATTTCATCGTGCCTATTGGTTCACCCAGGATATGTATTAGAATAAAAGCAGGATTATCCGTCTTTTTCCGGTTTATCCTGCTTTTCTTGTTTGCTGTATTTTTGCTTGATGAACTCTATGTACTCGGATATCTGTTCTATCACTTGCTCGGGAAGCCCAGATAAATCAAAGGTGTAGCAAAACTCTCCGGGCCTCTTGGCAGGAGGTTCTTTCTCCATGGAGTCAGTTATTCCAAGAAGGTAATCGGTAGATACATTGAAGTATTCGGCAATGTTTTTCAATATTTCATAATCCGGCCTACGGGTACCCAGTTCATATTGCGAAAGGGTAGTATTGCTGATATTAAGGTACTTGGCCAGCTTCATCTGTGTGATATTGTTCTGAAGTCTCAAATTTTTTATCCTTGAGCCGGGAATATTGCTATCCATTGTTTACCTCACTTTGATAAACCAACTATTACTCAATGCTATTTAGCTATCATATCAATTATATTTAAAAAGCGAACAAGCATAAACGGATTCCTCAAAACGTGGAACTAAATATTGACATATGCTACAAATAAATGTAAAATTAAGTTAATATTTTCATTATGTGAAATTACTGAATTAATTACATAATATACCATAAATGTTATTATGCGCAAACGGAAGTATTTCTATCAGGGAAATATATATCCTGTCTGGGAAATATATATGCCCTTTGTGGGGTGGTGCAATGGAAAATTTGATAAAATCCATAGTACTTATGAAGCTTTACAGGAAATACGGACAGCATGTGCCAATAGCAGAGAAAGAATGGCAGGATGCAATTAAGGATGCCCTTAATGATGTTTACACCAATAATCTATGTTTTGGCAAAGGGGTTTCGGCAGAGCATTTTTCAGACCTGGTGGTGAATATTCTGTCCTTAAGATGGAGATAGCAGCCGGCTGCTGTACAGAAGCTGTTTGATCCCCGTTAATCTTTAATCTAATAGAGCAATAGCTGTTACGAATGCAGTTAATTCAAGTAAAAATATCTGCTCCGAATAAGGTTAATTTAAGTGAAAAAATAGTGGGTTCGATTTGGGTTAATTTAAGGTGAAAAATAATTATTCCGAATAAAATTAACTCAAGTGAAATTATTACTCTAAATATCGGATAATCTAATCGAAGGATGCTTGTTCCAAGGATTAACCAAAACATATGGATTATCAGCAGAGCCTACCGATAAAGCCATGCTTTTATAGTTAAATATTCGCTGATTATATCTGTATCATAAAGGATCATATCATAAAAAATCATTAATTCACGGTCAATATAAAAAACGAAAGGAGAATGCGGCCACACATTCTCCTCTGTTTTTTTGTTTCCGATATCGGAAAAAAGCTCAATACAGCTATGCATAATCTGTAGGTTATTATATTGTGCAGATAACATGTTTTTTATGCATAAACCATGCGATAAAGATAAATAATTGCAGTGTACGAATTTTTCAGTTAATCCAAACTTGATAAATGAGCAAATAAATATCCATTGATTTGCCCTAAACAAATTGACATTTAAGAATCAAATCCTGTAAAATAGGCTTGTTGGATATTTGTTCCGGAAATTTGGAAAGAAGAATGAGGGATAATTCAGATGACTGACAATGCAGGAAAAATTTGTTTATTAAATGATGAAACGAAACCAGCAGATGAAATCAATGATGTTGGAGTTCAAAAAGACAGAGTTGTTTATGAAGTCATACGAATAATAGATGGCGTGCCTCTGTTTATGGAAGACCATTATTTACGCATGAAGAATTCTTTAAGCATGCTGGGCATGGAGTTAAAAACCCATCAGAAGGATATGAGCTTGCAGGTTAGAAAGGTTGCAAGCTTGAACAACCAGAAGAACTGCAACGTCAAGATTACAATATTTGAGGAAGATGGCAGGCAGAATTGCCTTATGTATGTCAGCAAGAGTTATTACCCTGTAAAGGAAGAGATTGAGAAGGGTGTAAAGGTTGCCTTGATGCATTGGGAGAGGAATAACCCCAATGCAAAAGTAGTAAACAACGCTTACAAGGAAAAGGCAAGGCAGACAATAGAAGAAAACAATGTGTTTGAAGTGCTTCTGGTAAGCGGACAGGGCAAGATAACGGAAGGCAGCAGATCAAACGTATTTTTTGTCAGGGGGAACAAGGTGTTTACAGCCCCGGATGAATATGTGCTGAAAGGCGTTACGAGAAAATACATAATTGATGCCTGCAGGAAATCCGGTTTTGAGGTGATAGAAACCCTCATAAGTGTGGATTCCCTTAATGAGATTGAAGGCATGTTTATTTCGGGAACTTCAATAAAAGTGCTCCCTGTATCCGATGTTGACGGTAAAACGTTTGCCTCCAGCACCCATCCAACAATTACTACGATACGCGATCAGTATGATTGTATAGTCAAGGACTATATAAGAAGAAATATATAATGTATGTAATGGTAGGGCACAAAAAACAGGAGGTGTAGTTTTATGCTTACACAATTATTGGCTGAGATCAAGGACAGAAGCACCAACTACTGGGCCGGCAGGATACTATCCCAATTGGAGTATGCAGACAAGTTATCCATGGTGAAGGAAGGGAAATACGACCAACTGATAAGCTCGGTTTGCAGCTTCATAAAGGAAAGATATGAAGCCGACGGTACAATCACATCCAAAACTGCTTTAGAAGCCGAAGGCATGTTGAAGGAAATGGCTGAGGAAGCCAAGAAGTACAAAATGTTGTGCGCCGCTCATGCTCATATCGATATGAACTGGATGTGGTCGTATGACGAGACTGTATCCATCACAATTGAGACTTTCAGGACAATGCTGGATCTCATGAACGAATACCCGGATTTCAAATTTTCCCAATCCCAGGCCTCAGTTTATAAGATCGTGGAAACCCATGATCCGGAGATGCTGGAAGAAATAAAAATGAGGGTAAAAGAAGGCCGGTGGGAAGTAACAGCATCCACTTGGGTTGAAAATGATAAAAACATACCAAATGGTGAAAGCCTTTCAAGGCACATTCTTTATACTAAAAGGTACCTGTCGGAGCTTTTGGACATCGAACCCGACAGGTTAAATATTGACTTTGAACCCGATACCTTCGGACACAGCGTAAATGTTCCGGAAGTACTGACAAAAGGTAATGTTAAATACTACTATCATTGCAGGGGATATGACGGGCACGTTGTTTACAGATGGGTTGCGCCGTCGGGAGCTTCGGTTATTGTATACAGGGAACCGCTGTGGTATAACGGCCATATTGATCCTTCCATGGTTATGTATATACCTGAATTCTGCACCAGCAACGGTATCGATGTCATGATGAAGGTTTACGGAGTGGGAGATCATGGCGGTGGACCTACCAGAAGAGACATTGAGAGAATTATGGATATGGATACCTGGCCGGTATTTCCTCAAATTAAGTTTGGGACCTTCGGGGAGTTTTTCTCCGTGCTGGAAGCTAATTCGTCAAAACTGCCTGTTGTAAACGGCGAACTGAATTTTGTGTTTGACGGCTGCTACACTAGCCAGAGCCGTATTAAAAGAGGCAACAGAAGAAGTGAAGTCATGCTTAATGAAGCTGAGCTTTTCAACAGTATGTCCTCTCTTAACTTAGGCACTAAGTATCCTGCGGAGAGCTTCAATAAAGCATGGCAGAATGTGCTTTTTAACCACTTCCATGACATAATCCCAGGTTCGGGAGTTGTAGACACAAGGGAGCATGCTATGGGCTTGTATCAGGAGGCACTGGCAGTTGCTAACACCAGCAGAACCGATGCACTCCGGAAAATTTCAAGAAATATTGACACCTCAAAGCTGATTGTGAAGGAAGAGGTAATAAAAGAGACGGTTTCCGAAGGTGCCGGAGTAGGGTTTGATGTGTCAAAAGGCAAAATAAG
The DNA here is from genome assembly GCF_002896855.1 of Clostridium thermosuccinogenes. Classification (NCBI taxonomy): domain Bacteria; kingdom Bacillati; phylum Bacillota; class Clostridia; order Eubacteriales; family Clostridiaceae; genus Clostridium; species Clostridium thermosuccinogenes. The sequence goes on from NZ_CP021850.1 coordinate 1,066,871, forward strand.
CCAGACTGGGCGTGGCTCGGGTAAGACCAGGATATTCCATTTCTTCAACCCATCCATGCATGACCGGGAAGAGGTAACTGAGCTCATCGTATGGGATTGGGACGGAGATATTCAGCGCATAAGCTTCAAGGATTCGGAAGGCGAAGCTACCCTTCATCAGGTAGTGAGCAAGGGCTTTAATCATTATTGGGGCCACAGCTATATAAAGCTGCTGGTAAATGTAAAGGTACCTGCCTGCGGATATTCCACATATGTCATGACCGAAACCCAGGACAGGGTTGCTCTGTCATTCCCGCGCGATCCCAGGGTGCAGAGGCCTTATGAGAATGTTATGGAGAATGATAAAATAAGAGTTACCTTTGATACCCGAAATGGCATAATTACTTCAATAATAGATAAAGCCAGCGGAGAGGAACTGATTGATGCCAGCCGGAAGGGATGCATGTTCCGCCTGATTGAAGAGGAAGCCGGCAGAAGTGGTACTGCTTGGGTTGTAGGCAGATATATGAATGTAACTCCTTTGGACAGGGATGTGACCCTCAAAAAAGCAGATTGCTCAAAGGGCAACCTGCGCCAGTCCATCTGTTATGAAGTTCAGTTTATGAACTCGAAAATGGAAGTGGAAGTATGGCTTGACAAGGACAGCTCCTTTGTAAATTACAGAGTCAAGTGCGACTGGAGGGAGCTCGGTGTTCCCGGTAAGCTTGTTCAGCAGCTGAGCTTCTACGTTCCTACAGTTTTCAAGGGTGAATCCTATAGATATGACGTACCTTTCGGAGCGATAGACAGACATGGTATGAATATTGATGTTCCTGCAAACAGCTGGGCTGCATGCCGGAGGAGCGATTCGGGCAAGAAGACGCTTATGTTGGTTACAGATTCGAAAAATGGATTTAGGTGCGTAGATCAGTCGGCATCTGTTACACTTATCAGAAGCACTTTCGATCCGGACCCATATCCGGAAGTCGGCCTCCACGAGTTTGCTTTCGCAATAGGCGTTGTTGATAATTCCGCTTCCAACAGGGAACTGATTGATCTGGCTTATGACTACAACCATCCCTTCAGTGTGCTTTCAGGCAGGGCCCATGACGGACATATGAGCCTGTGCGGCAGTTTCATATCGCTGCGGGAAGGCAGCATAGCGGTTTCCGCAGTTAAGAAGCCTGAGGCGGCATCGGGTAACAGCATTGTGGTAAGGGTGTATGAGACTGACGGAATACGGGGGAAAGCAGCATTGAGCTTTGCTCAGAAGCCTGTAAAGGCATACTTTGTTGATATAAACGAGGTTAGAATCGATAATGATGAGTTATCCGTAACCATTGAAAATAATAAGGTAACCTTTGACATGGCACCCTATAGTGTTGCAAACCTGGTCGTGGAATTTTAAGCGCCGATCGATCGGGTGGGCAGCATAGCAATTTATGACTGATGTGACATTTAAATAATCATAATAGAAGAGAGGGAAAACAGGACAGGAACTTTGTATGTTTTCCCTCTAATCTTTTTTTTTGCAATCATTCAGGTTTTTTACGCTGCTTCTTTCTATAAGTGTTGTGTTCATTTGAATGTTTAAAAAGGGCTCGTCGGGATGCTTGATGCGGTACAAAAGCTGCTGCATAGCCCTTTCTCCCATGGCTTTCTGAGGTACATCAATAGTGGTTAAAAACGGTTCATAAATACTGGAAATATTATCAAATCCAATTATGCTGATTTCATCGGGCACTTTAATTCCTATTTCCTTAAGAGCATTGTAAAATGCCAGGGCAGTGTTGTCATTTACGCATACCCATGCCGTGGGGAAGTTCGAAAGATGGCGCAGTGCTTTAACTTTTTGGATATAATACTGCGTATCCACATATACTGCGTCATGCCAGATAAAGCGCTCATCCACCGGCAATTTAAAAAACTCCATATATTTAAGGAATGCTTTGTAACGCTGATTGAAGGTATAGGCTCCTTCCTTGTTGTTGATAAAACCAATGCGGTTGTGGTTATTCTGCCACAGGTATTTTACAGACTTGTAAATACCGCTGTCATTGGCAGAGTTGATATAATCACAGTCCACATCATTGCTATAGTAATCCACAACTACTGTTGGAGTTTTAGTGGATATGATTTTCTTCAGCAATTCATCATGGATTGTTCCTATTACTATATAGCCATGGCTGGGTACGCCGGTAATAACCGACATATTCAACGCATCATTTTCATCGCTGGGATCGATAGGAACAGTCCGGATGCTTATGTTGTTTTGACCGGAAAAATTCCATATGCCGTATAATACATGGGACCAGAAGGTGGGCTCATCAAAAAAGGACTTTCTGCATATCAGACTGATGCTGATGGCAGAAGAGTTATTGCTGCCCACATTGGGAACATTCTTTTTATATCCCATTTCCTGCGCCAGTTGAATGATTTTTTCTCTCATTTCTTCACTGACTCCCGGCATTCCTCTCAGCGCTTTAGAAACAGTGTTATTTGATACATTCAATTGGCTAGCTATAGTTTTTAGAGTTATTTTACTCATAATTATCACCTAAGAATAACCTGTCCTAGCAAAAAAATATTGCCTATAATATATTACCATTTCCCTGGCTATTTTGCAATAAATAAATGATTTATGGCAATGAAAGTTGTTATTTTTTTTAAAGAAATTAAATTGACACTAGGTTATGGTTGTGATATATTTAAACTGTAAAAAATATTCATCATTAGGTTATGCAGGGTTAAATTAATGTTTATTTTAACTCTGCTCACTTCATGTCAAGTTCAGTTCAAACCTATTAAAAAGGAGGAGTTTCAATGATGATCAAAAAAGCTATTGCACTGCTGCTGGTTTTCTGTCTGTCCCTCGGTTTACTGACCGCATGCGGCGGCTCAAAATCAAAAGATACTACGGCCGACAATAGCAGCACTACTACTGCTTCTGATCAGACAACAACTTCAAACGAAGAGACGTCTGAGCCGACAGAAGAAGATCCATTTCCGGGTGCCGACCTTGGCGGCGTAACCATCAAGGTAGCAGGGTTGCAGAATCCTGAGACAGCAGATGAAGCCAAGAAAGAAATGTGGGAAGAAAGACGTAAGTATGTCGAGGAAAAGTTCAACTGTAAGATTCAGTTTGACTGCCTGGAAGGTGTAGAATGGAATGACGTTCCAAACGCAATCATAACTTCCATTGCGTCAGGAGATCCAATCATTGATATTGGAGATATGTCAAGGTATTACATAAGCGACTTGATGACTAATGATGCCATTCTCGACATCACCGACACAGTTAAAGCTTACAATTTGCCGGAAGCATACTGGAAAGGTGGTTGCCAGTGGGCAGGCAAAATAGTAGGGTTTAACAGAAATCCTATATTCCCATGGAGTGCTATCGTTTACAACAGGGATATGATCAAGACTGCTGGTATGGAAAAAACTCCGGGAGAAATGTTTAAAGAAGGAAAATGGAGCTTGAACGATTTCTATGATTATCTGAAAGAACTGAAATCCAAGCTTCCTGAAGGCGTAAACACATTTGGTATTCATGCTTTGAACTGGGCTCGTGGAGCAGCTTATGCCAATGGAGTATACATGATGGATCCTGATACATATGTGCCTTCATATACTTCCGACGGTTTTTATGAAATTGTAGAATTCTTCCAGAAGTTAGTAGCAGAAGGACTCGCTGTTAATGCTACACCTGTAACCCGTGATGACGGAACCACCGGATATGACTGGAATCCGGCTCAAGCAGGCTTTGACGAAGGAAAGCTGGCTTTGGCTCATGGTGATGAGTGGAATTTCGAAAGTTACGCATCCAAATTTGATTATGGTATAGTTCCATTCCCATGGGGATCTAACGTTACCATTCAGAATAACGATTATACAACCCTCAGCGATAATTACACCAACTACGTTAAAGACTGTGGTGTGTTCGTAGTTGTCAAAGGGGCAGAGAAGAAAGCAACTCCTAAGCAATATATGGATCTCGTATTCTCATATTGCCAGGATGAGGCAGAAACCCTCCTCAAGAACCGTGAAAAGGCAGCTAAGGGTGAAAAGATTTTACCTAGCAATGCAGGAACACCAAGGAACTTCACATCTGATCTGGATATAGAGCTTTGGGACTGGTACATTTCCAGAACTAAGTTCGAGCCTACAGATACAACTGCACAATCCAATGTATTCTTCAGAGCATTGTATGAGGTTTGTGCAACAAATAAAAATGCAAGATCTGCTTTTGAAGCTGTTATAGGACAGGATACCTATTCTCTTGTTGAAGCTGGTCTTGTAGATGAAAGCCTGCTTAGCCCTGAGCTGAAACAGAAACTGGACGAGTATGCTGCAACCGCCACACCCAATGAATAAAATTGCACAGTAAAGTTTAAGTGATCAGTTGAATTCATATTGCGGCAAAAGCAAAGCAAATGAATATTTGTATTGACTTTTGCCGCAATAGATTTATTTATTTACCGTATTAGTAGACAAGAGGTGTGATAATGGTGCGAGCAATTGTGAAATTTTCGGCTAAATATGTCTCTATGCTGTTATGCATAAGCTTGGTATTGTTTTTTATTTTATGTCCTGTGCATGATTCGGTTGTTATTGCAGCAGAGGAAGAAGCATATAAGGACTATATCAGCGAACACAGTCAAGCTTCCATCGGGAAAACCCCGGTGACTTTGAAAGCTGTCCAATATGATAAAGAAATCGATACATCTGTTTCTGACGGTTTTTTACTGGCCGGGAGCAATTCTACCGTCACATACCACTTTAATTTACCTGAAGAAGGGCTTTACCACATTGCCCTGAATTACAAGCCTGTAGCCGGTGGTAGTGAAATTATAAGAAAAATACGCATAAATGGTGAATATCCTTTTGAGGAAGCGGAATATATTACCCTCAAACGATATTATCGTGACAAGGATCAGGAATATAAAAAGCAAAAAGGAAACCAGACTTTCCCCACCCAGATAGAAGTGGAGGACTGGGTTCAGACTCTTTTGTTTGCTTCTAATGGCTATATTACAGATCCCCTTGCATTCTTTTTCGAAAAGGGAGAAAACACGTTAACAATAGAAGCGCTTGAAGGCGACATATGGTTGGATACAATATCTCTGATCCCAGCTGAACCGCTGCCAAGCTATGAAACATACATTGAAAATTGCCGTGCAAACGGATATATGGAATATACCGGAGAACCAATAAAAATACAGGGTGAGGATGCTGCGCTGAAGACAAGCCCGAGCCTTTACCCGATTAATGATCGTACTTCGCCCCTGACAGAGCCATACCATCCGTCCTATATAGTGCTTAATGCTATAGGCGGAAATGCATGGCGAATCCCAGGGCAGACGATTATCTGGGAAGTAGATGTGCCTGAAGCAGGATTGTATAAGCTTGCCTTTAAATATAAGCAGTCGTATACCCGGGGGACATTTTCCACGAGAAAATTGGCAATAAACGGTTCCGTTCCTTTTGCCGAGGCAAATGACCTCCGTTTTAATTATAAGACGAAATTTTCGCTTTCATACCTGGCTGACCGAACAACGGGAGAAGAATATTATTTTTATCTGAAGGAAGGCAAAAACACAATTTCCATGGAGGTTAGCCTTGGAGTATTCGGTGAACTGGCATCGAGAGTTGAAGATTCCCTCACCAACCTTAACAAGCTTTATCAGGATATTATTGTTATCACCAGCACATCTCCGGATAAGTACAGGGATTATAAACTGACTACGCTTATCCCCGACTTGAGGCAGAGGCTGACAACAGAAAGGAACAACCTGAAAGGCATTGTGGAAGACATAAACAACATAAGTGGTTCTTTTACCAGTTCTACTTCCATCATCAACATGCTGATTGTAAACTTAAACAAGATGATAGATAAGCCGAATGAAATCGGCAGATACCTCTCCAGTTTCAAAACCAGCATGTCGGCCCTTGGAGACTGGATAGTTTCCATACAGCAGCAGCCTCTGGAAATAGATTACTTTATACTGGCGCCGGACGGATACAAGCTGCCAAGAGCTGAAGGAAACTTCTTTGAGAATTTGATACATAAAGTGCGTGCTTTTATTGGTTCGTTCACCACAAATTTTGACGAGCAGTCGGGAAGAGCTGGGGACGAAGCCAATAAAACCATCGAGGTTTGGGTTTCAACGGGCAGGGACCAGTATGATATACTGCGCCGGATGATAACCGAATCCTTCTGTAAGGATTATGGCATAAATGTAGACTTAAAACTGGTAAATGCCGATGCGATTTTCCCGGCCACATTGTCAGGAAACGGTCCCGATATAAATATTCAGGTAGCTGCCAGCACTCCGATAAACTTTGGTTTCAGGGACGGAGCTTATGACCTTACTCAATTCAGTGATTTTGAGGAAGTGGCTGCGAGATTTTCACCGGCAGCGGTGGATACATTTAGATTTAAAGATGCGTGCTATGCGCTGCCCGACCAGATGAGCTTCAACATGATGTTTTATAGAAAGGATATTCTGGCAGAGCTGGGCCTTAGTGTGCCGAAGACCATGGATGAGTTCCTCTCCCTTGTGCCTATATTGCAGAAAAACAATATGGACATATATTTTACAACAGGTGCTCAAACCACTCTTGGAGCGGCCGCAAGCTCCGGCAGTACAAAAAATATAAATCCGGTATATCTGTCCCTGTTGTATCAAAAGGGAGGAAAGCTCTATCAGAATGACGGTGAATTTGCGGATATCACCAGCAGTGTTGGAATTGATGCATTTAAATTCTGGACTGAGTTGTATACGAAGCATAATTTTGTTGTAACGACAGACTTTGCTACCCGTTTCAGAATGGGTGAAATTCCTATAGGCATAGTGGACTTTACGACCTTTAACACGTTGTCCGTAGCTGCGCCGGAAATCAAAGGCGACTGGGCTATGGCTCAGATACCCGGAACAGTACGCGAAGATGGTTCTGTTTCATATGAGACACCGGTTACGGTGAGCGGGTCCCTGATTGTAAAGAATATAGTAGAAAAGAAGGGAACTGTTGATGAAAGTTGGGAGTTCCTGAAATGGTGGACATCTGCGGATACTCAATATACTTTTGCAACAGAAATGGAATCGGTTCTTGGCTTGGCCGGAAGATACCCTGTTGCCAATCTTGAGGCTTTCCAAAAGATTGCCTGGGGCAAGGAGAATCTCGAAGTGCTGAATGAAAGCCTGAAATGGATCCGTGCCGTACCTCAAGTTCCTGGAAGCTATATTACCGGACGTGTTATAGAAAACGCATTTTACTCCGTTGTGACCGAGACGAGCAACATAAACCCTGTAGATGCTATTTATAAAGCGGTTGACGAGATCAATGCCGAACTGAAGAGCAAGAGGAAAGAGTTTCATTTAGAATAGAGGGGGAAGGAGAGTACGCCATGGGTGACAAAATACGAGCAAACGGAAAATACAACTTCAGAAGAAATAAAAACTTGTATTTGATGATGCTTCCGTTTCTGATTTTGTTTTTTACATTTAATATTTTACCGGTGCTTAGTTCCGTTGTGCTCAGTTTTACCAATTTTAATGTGCTTCAAAAGCCTGATTTCGTGGGCCTTGACAACTATAGAAAGCTGTTTTTGGTTGACAGTATTTTTACCACGGCAATCAAGAATACCTTTGTTATTGCTGTAATTACCGGTCCCATAGGTTACCTGCTGTCTTTTCTGATGGCGTGGCTTATAAATGAGCTTCCCACAAAAATCAGGGCCATACTTACAATTGTGTTTTATGCTCCCAGTATTTCGGGAAACGTATATTTGATATTTGCTTTAATCTTTTCAGGAGACCCCTATGGGTACTTAAATGCCAACCTGCTGAACTGGGGTTTTATTGACAAGGCGATTTTGTGGTTGCAGGACACCCGGTACATGATACCGATTGTCGTACTGGTTTCACTATGGATGAGCCTTGGGTTTGGTTTTCTATCTTTTATTGCAGGATTGCAAACTATTGACAAAGCTCAATATGAAGCCGCAGCTATCGATGGGATCAAGAATCGCTGGCAGGAGCTCTGGTATGTCACTTTGCCCAACATGAAACCACAGTTGATGTTTGGTGCGGTTATGTCCATCACCACCGCCCTTGGAGTCGGGGATATAACCGTTGCCCTGACAGGATTCCCCAGCACCAGTTACGCTGCACATACGATTGTGAACCACCTCAATGACTATGGAAGCATCCGTATGGAAATGGGTTACGCTTCATCCATTGCAGTTGTGCTGTTCGCTATAATGGTGATTTCTAACCAGCTTGTGCAAAAGTTTTTGAAGAGGGTGGGAACTTAATATGGCTATTACGAAATTAAATCAACCGTCTATCGGTATACAGAGGCAGAAAATCAAGGTAAAGCGTAGACCCCAAAATGCTTTTATCAGATTTTTCACCGATAAAAAGAGTACTCGTTCTGTCGGCGGAAATATAGTGCTCGTTATTTCCCTTGCTTTGCTGGCATTTCTGTTCCTGTTTCCTGTAATTTTTATGTTCAGCAATGCCTTTAAGCCACTTAATGAGCTTTTGAAATTTCCACCGGATCTTATAGTAAAAAATCCGACATTGGATAACTTTTTTGATCTGGGAGCGATATATTCCAATTCCCTTGTGCCGCTTTCCAGATATATATTTAACACTATTTTCATTGTTTTTGTCGGGACAGCCGGGCAAATATTATTTTCCTCCATGGCAGCCTACCCTCTGGCAAAATATGAGTTCTTTGGCAGTGAATTTATTTCGAAGCTTATCGTCTTGGCCCTCATGTTTTCCACTGCGGTTACTGCCGTACCCAATTACATAATAATTTCAAAATTGGGCTTGATCGACACATACTGGGCGATTATTTTGCCTGCTTGCTCATCAACATTGGGATTATACCTTATGAAGAACTTTATGGAACAGATACCGTCATCCCTCATCGAGTCTGCCAGCCTTGACGGTGCCAATGAGTTTATTACACTCTGGGTGGTGATCATGCCATCGGTGAAGCCTGCGTGGATCACACTGTTTATAATATCTTTCCAATCCATGTGGGGTGTGACAGGAGGGACATATATTTATAGTGAAGAGTTAAAAACTTTGAGCTATGCCCTGGGTCAGATTGCAAGCTCTGGTATTGCCAGACAAGGCGTTATGGCAGCAGTTTCCATCATAATGTTCTTAATTCCCACTGTAATATTCATTTTTATGCAAAGTAATGTCATGCAGACCATGACTACATCTGGAATGAAGGATTAGGCGGTGATATATATGAAGAAAAAAGAAACAGGCGCTCGACGTAATTTGGGATTAATAAAGCTAAATAGGATGCTGGCCTTGCTTGTGGCTATTTTTGCATTGCTATCCGTAACCTTCATGGAACAGGAAGTGTCTGCTTCGGGAATAAACAGTTATACCTATTACCGGCATGGAGAAGGGTCGAAAGATTTTTATCCCGTTCCCGCTCCCAGTCCTTATAATTATGTAAAAAGCATATATGCCGAGGATATTGGTGCGGATAGCCTTTATAAGGCAAACAGCATGTTTGTATCGGAAAAGTATATTTATATTTCTTCCGGAAACAGCATTATCATAACCGATCATGATTTCAACAGGAAGCATGTGATAAAAAGCATTGATGATGGTAACGGCGTTCAGGAGCTGACGGATATCAACGGTTTGTTCGTGACGAAGGACGAAGAGCTGTACGCTTGCGAGCCTCAAAAGGGCCGTGTGCTGCATTTCAACAGCGATTGGACTTTAAAGCGCATCCTGGGCAGACCGGAAGGAATCGTGATCAATGAGAATGTGGCCTATCAACCGCTGAAAATTGTCGTAGACAGTGTAGGGAGGATGTATATAGTTGCCAACAATGTTTATGAAGGCTTGGTGGAGCTTAATGTAGACGGTACATTTTCGCGGTATTTTGGAGTTGTGGAAGTAAATTATACACCTATCGAGCTTTTCTGGAGATCGCTGCAGACGGAAGCACAGCGTGCCCGGTCGGCAGAGTGGCTTCCTGTGAATTTCAGCAACATAGCCATAGATAATGACGACTTTGTGTATGCAACGGTGGCCGCTTCCGGTGAAGATGAGAAGGAGCCGATAAGGAAGCTGAACGCAAAAGGAAAAAATATTCTGCGTTATCCCAGCTCAACAGGAATTTATCCCCAGGGGGATTTACATGTAAACCAATACGGACAGAACATACCTAAAGGAAAATCCTTGCTTACTGCGGTGGATATAAATGACTACGGTGTGTACGCAGTATTGGATTCAAAGCGCTCAAGAATTTTTGCCTATGATGATGATGGATATATGCTTTATGCCATAGGGGAATCCGGGACCACCGAAGGACGTTTCAAGATGCCGGTGGACATAAAGTTTTTAGGTGATGATAAGCTTTTAGTTCTTGATCGTGGCAATATGTCAATTGAAGTTTTGGAATTGAACAATTATGGCCGGAGCATCCATAATGCGGTTAAATACCAGGCAGAGTCCGACTACCGTGCCGCAGCTGAAGAGTGGAAAAAGGTAATAGATTATAATCCTTCGTTCCAATATGCTTATGTAGGTATCGGTAAGGCTCTCTATCGTGACGGCGATCATGAATTGGCTCAGAAATATTTCCGCCTTGGTCAGGATGTGGATTACTATTCCGAAGCTTACAAAAAGACAAGGCAGGACTTCATAAGTGATAATTTCGGAACGTTCGTCCTGGTTATCGCAGTGCTGGCTGTTATTTCAATGGCAGTAAAGATGATCAGACAACAGATGAGAGCCAATAAAAAGCTGGATGGAGGTATAAATGGATGAGTGCTTTGATTCAAAAACTAAAAGCGGTTAATTTCAAAGAGGATTTCATCAACTTTCCATTGTATATTATTTCACGGCCGTTTAAGGGATTTGGCGATTTGAAGTATGAAGACCGCGGCAATCCATACTTTGCCTTTGCAATGATGGTGCTTTTGTGCCTTTTTAATATCTGTGACTCAACCTACAAAGGTTTTATTATCACAGGTTATTATTCGGAAAATATGGTTGTTAATACACCTTATATTCTGATAATGACCATTGCTCCGGTTATACTCTTTGTCCTTGGCAACTGGAGCGTTACGACGATTACAAATGGCAGTGGCTCCCTTAAACAGATTTTCATGGTATATGCATATGCCTCCTTTCCCAAGCTTATCCTCGATGTGATAGGATTGGTACTTTCCAATGTTGTTACTGCTGAGGAAGCAGCGTTTTCAACCTTCTTTTATGCTTTTGGCACAGTGGCATTTATGCTTTATCTGTTTATTGGTTTAGTCATGATACATGAATATACCTTTACAAAATCACTGCTGATGGTTATATTAACAATATTAGCCATGTGTATAATAGTGTTCGTGCTGTCATTGTTCATTACGCTTACCAACGAAGTATTTGTCTTTTTCAGTACGGTATTTAAGGAAATAGCTATGAGATTTTAGAAGGAGGCAGGTGATATGGCAATGAAAAAACTGTTGGCTCTTCTGCTTGTATTTATATTACTTGTCCAGATACAGGTGCCCACTTTTGCAGATGAGGAAAAAGCTGCGGAAAGTGCAGAAGAAACTATAGAGAGTGTTGAAGAAACTGATGAAGCTGTAGAGAGTGAGGTAGAAGCTGTAGACAGTGCACAAGCAACTGCAGACAGCGTGGAACAACCTACGGAAGGTGTTTCATTAGAGGATGTCAAACAAGTTGAGGACTATAAGTTTTCCTTTGAAACTGTGGCAAAAAACAGTGAAGCCGAACTGCTCATTGATAAATCGGTGAACGCCCTTAGACTTGTTTCGCTTAAGACCGGTAATTACTATGATACAAAAATTATGAACGGTCAGCTTGGCAATGATGTGATAAAGAATTTGCAAAAATCGGATTTTTCTCTGACATATTATACCGACAAGGTAAGAGCGACTATAGAGACGATGGATAGCTACACCAAGAGCATCAAGTTAGGCCAGGTGGAATATAGTCCTATTGAAAATGGAATCCGGTGCAGCTTTACCTTGGGTGACAAGTCGGCAGTGAATCTTTCCATGTTTCCCATGTTTATCAACAAGGAGAGAATGGAACAGCTGGTGCTGCAGTATCTGGATGAAAACCAGCGGAAAGAACTGCTTGGCAAGGATGGATATTATACCGAGCAAAAAGAAAGGTATGTCCGAAACTGGGCAGCCAAAAAGAAGGATGGCACTCCTACACAGGTAGCTATTCCTAAACTTAAGAGAATGTATAACTTCTTCTACGAGATTGGAAAATACAATGAGGAAGAATTGGCAAAGGATAATGCCGAATGGGGCCAGGAAGAGGCAAGTACCAATATCACACTGAAGGTTGATGTGGAATATATACTGGATGGAAAAGATCTGATAGTCCGTATTCCAGTGGGAAATATAGTGACGGATGAAAAGCACCCTGTTTCCGAACTGACGCTGGCGCCATATCTGCTTTCCGGTGATATATATGACGAGGGATACATTTTTGTTCCCGATGGCTCCGGTGGGATCATAAATTTTAACAGTGGAAAAACTTATACCGATGTGCTTTCCATACCGATTTACGGCAAGAATTTGCTGAACAGCCCCTATTTTTACACTGAGGATTTTGTGCAATCCACCCTCCCGGTTATCGGAATAAAGAAAAACGATACCGCAATATTGGGAATTATTGAAGAGGGTGCGGAGCTGGCTACGGTCAGCGCAGACGTATCAGGCAAGGTAGACGAATTTAATAAGGTATATGCGAAGTTCGACCTGCTTTACATGGAAAAGGTCGCCATGACCGTCAAAGACGGCGGCTTTGTGGTAAAGTATGCCAAGAACGGATACAAGGGCAACATTACCATGAGATATAAGCTGCTGGAAGGAGAAAATGCAAATTATACCGGCATGGCCAAGGAGTACAAGAGCTATTTGAAGGAGAAGGGCGCTTTAAAGGAAAACCCTGTACCGGAAAATGCTCCGTTATTCTTGGAATTGCTGGCATCGGTGCCTACGGAAAAAATGTTCCTGGGTATTCCATACACATCCTATACAAGCATGACATCTACCGATGAGGCTCAGAAAATACTAGAAATGCTAAAAGCAGACGGTGTGGAAAATATCGTTTTGCAATATACGGATTGGGCAAATGGAGGAATGAAAAATTCCATCTATAAGAACTTGAAAGTCATCAGAAGCATTGGGGGAATGAAAGGTTTTAAAGAACTGGTTTCCTTCGCCAAGAAGGAAGGTGTCGCCTTATTTCCTGAGATAAAGATGCTTACTACATACTCCACATGGGGAGTAAGAGATAATAGGGATATTTCAAGGCTGTTGGACAATACAAAAGCAATAATGCCCAATTTCAACATTGTTACCCGGCAGACGAACAAGATCAGGGAATGGCTGCTTTCTCCAAGCTTCCTGCCAAAGTATGCCTCCAGCATACAGAAATGGGTGAAAAAGCTGGAAATTGACGGATTGGGATTGAGCAATTCAGCACTTTTGCTGTATGGTGATTTTAATACAAAAAAGGAGCTTCTGCGTACAGATGCCAGACCTCTTATTGAGGAAGCCTTTAATACTCTGAACCAGGATACAAAGCTGATGTTTTCAAACGCCAACAGCTATGCTTTTGGTTATGCCAGCTATATAACCGATCTTCCTACAAGTAACAGCGGCCGCCGGATAGTGGATTACAGCGTGCCCTTTGTGCAGATGGTACTGGAAAATGACGTGCCTTATTCCATGGAGGACTACAACCAGTACAGTTTGGAAGGCTTTGAAAAGTATCTGTTAAAGGCTATTGAAACAAAAAGCAGCTTGAAATGGATTATGACTCATGAAAATGAGAGCAAATTGACTGAAGCCTATATATCCAAGAATTTTAATATGAAGCCTTATTTCCAGACTCAATTCAGCCGTTGGGAAGGCAAGATAGGTGACTATTACGACCAGTATAATGAGTTTTACCAGAAGGTCAAGGACGCTGAGATGAAAAACCACGAGGTTATAAGCAGCGATCTTGTCAAAGTTGAGTATACCAATGGGTTGACGGTGTTTATAAACTATGGCAAAGAAGAGAAGACAATAGATGGAGTTAAAATTGAGCCTCTTTCATACACAATCAAAGGATAGCGAGGTGGAATAACATGGTAAAATCCAGGACAGTAAAACAAAAAAGCGGAGGATGGTATTACCATCTTGGACTTACAAGAAAAAAGTCCTTATGGGGAGTCATATTTCTGATGCCATGGCTGTTAGGGTTCCTCATTTTTTTCCTGAAGCCTCTTGTGGAGTCGATTATATACAGCTTTAATAAAGTAAAAGTGGTTGAGGGAGGAATAACCAAAAGCTTTGTCGGATTCAGCAATTATGTGCAGGCTTTCACAGTGGACACCATATTTAACAGGCTGATGCTGACAATGCTTCAAAAGACATTTCCCCAGGTGCTGGTGGTGATCATTTTTTCGATGCTGGCAGCTGTTCTGATAAACGGCAAATATCCCGGGCGCAGTGTAGCCCGTACGATATTTTTAATCCCCATCATTATGGGTACGGATATAGCTAGTGCAAGTCTTGTGGGAAGTGATGTCATAAGCAAGGAGATTGCGACGACTTCAGGTATGGCAGACTTTGGTTCCAGGTTTATCCTTGATGTTCTTACCAATACCGGACTGCCTACTTTCATCACCGGCTTTGTTTCTGCGGCGGTCAGCAATATCTTCGGAGTACTGGCAAATTCAGGACTTCCAACGCTTATATTCCTGGCTGGACTGCAGACAATTTCTCCGGCGCTGTATGAAGTGGCAAAAATTGAAGGGGCAACCACTTATGAAACTTTCTGGAAAGTTACATTACCCATGCTTTCTCCTATGGTGCTGGTGTCTACGGTATACAGCATAATAGATGGATTTTTCCGTCACACTACGACGATAAGCGGTACAACATACGGAATTATCAAGCGTATGTATGATGTGGCTTTCGTACAGGCCAATTATGGCCTTAGCGCAGCTATGACGACGGTGTATATGCTGGTCAGTGTGATTGTAGTAAGTTTAGTTTCATTTCTGATATCGAGGGTGGTGTTCTATTATGACTAATATGGCAGGTTTGCAGCAAAAGCATGTTGCCGTCGGAGAAAAACTCAATACGAAAAAAAGTATGACCAGGATAACCCGCGCCAAGGTGGAAAAAAGCGTCAAGAAAACTATATTCGTAGTTTTCAGATATGCGCTTATAATATCCCTGTCCTATATGATTTTATACCCTCTATTGAGGATGATCGCGCAATCATTTACCCATCCCTATGATATTGGTTCGATGGGTTCCATATGGGTTCCGGAGATGCCGGTCTTCGATAATATTATTGTGGCGTCCACTATAATGAATTATCCAAAAGGAGTGGTATTTACAACCCTTTCTACCCTTGTGGTAGTGGTGCTCCAAATTTTCAACGCAGCTTTTGCCGGATATTCTTTTGCCCGATTGAAGTTTAGAGGAAGCAAGCTCCTTTTTGCGTTGGTGATTTTTACAATAGTTGTTCCGCCATCCTCAGTCATGCTTCCTCAGTATGTATATCTGCGCAACTTTGACATTTTGGGTATCTTTCAGTTGATAACCGGACACAAGCTGAATTTGCTGGGCAAGCCGGCTTCGATGTGGCTGTTGGCAGCCATGGGGCAAGGGTTGAACTCCGGATTATTTGTGTACATTTTCCGCCAGTTCTTTAAGGGACTTCCGAAAGAACTGGAAGAAGCGGCATATGTGGATGGTGCGGGATTGCTGCGCATCTTCTTAAGAATTGTTCTTCCGATTTCCAAGCCTGGCATACTAACAGTTGGAGTCCTGAGCTTTGTTTGGAACTGGAACGACACATATTTTCCACGCCTGTTCAATCCAACAAACGACTATCTGCGCATCCGCTTGAGCGGATTAAGTGCAGCAAGCGGTGGTACAAGCAATGTGCAGCTTGCCATAGGCAATGTGGTTTCAAAGCTGCCGCCGGATATTTTAAAGCTCACTTCGGATGCTTATGATAAGATGATATTGACGGTTTGCTCCCTTCTTATCATCCTGCCTCTGATCGTATTCTTCCTCATAGTGCAAAAGCACTTTGTTGAGGGTATAGAAAGATCGGGTATAGTAGGCTAGGATCATATATATATAGAAGGATAGAAGTATAGCAGGATAGAAATATAGAAGTATAGCAGGATAGAAATATAGTAGGATGATAGAGGCATAGTAAGATAAAAGTCTACAGAGACTAGGAATTTATGGAGCGGACATACCGGCAAAAAGCGGGAAATTTGTGCCATCTTCTCGTGATTTTAGCCATAAAGACCTGCACCACTTTCATGTGACTTTGGATTATGAGGAAGGACACAATGGAACGGAAATTGTCTGAACTTAATCCTCAGGGACAGAAGGTGGCCAGGTTGATGAAGCAGGAAGCCTGGGATTTTTATCCCAGGATATTTCCTTATTATATAAAAAATGAAATACTGTATTCGGAGGTAGTGTGATATGGCGGACAAGGTAAACCAGGGAGTGCATAATTATACCGATAAATACGATTACATTGCACCGGAAGATCCACTGGTAAGGGAAAGGTTGGAGTGGTTCAAGGATCAGAAGCTTGGACTTATGATGCATTGGGGACCTTATTGCCAGCTGGGAGTTGTTGAATCCTGGGCATTATCCGATAAGGACGGCAGTTGGTCGCGAAACGGCATCGACTGGGTAGACGGGGATATGGAGCTGTTCAAACAGCAATATATCGATCTGAACAAGACCTTCAACCCGGTTCGTTTCATGCCTGACCAGTGGGCGAAAATCGCCAAGGAAGGCGGCTTTAAGTATCTCATATTCACCACAAAGCACCATGATGGTTTTTGCATGTGGGATACCAAGACGACGGATTATAAAATAACCGGGAAGGATTGCCCCTACCGGAACAACAAATATGCGGATATAGTAAAGCATTTGTTCAATGCGTTCAGGAATGAAGGCTTGGGTATAGCTGCCTATTTTTCCAAAGCGGACTGGCATAGTGAGTACTACTGGGCGGAAGGGCATGAGCACAGCCATTTCAAGAACAGGAATACCACCTATAACACGAAGGAGTATCCCGAGCTTTGGAATAAATTCGTTGAGTATACCCACGAGCAGTTAAGAGAGCTTCTGACTGATTACGGGAAAGTGGATATTTTGTGGCTGGATGCCGGATGGGTTTGTCCTCAAAACAACCAGGATATCCGCTTGTATGATATTATTGAGGAAATAAGACGAACTACTCAGCCAGGCTTAATCGTAGCCGACAGAACTGTGGGTGGGGTGTATGAGAATTATGTAACTCCCGAACAGACTGTGCCCGACGAACCCATGGATATACCGTGGGAAAGCTGCATCACCCTCGGAACTTCTTTCTCTTTTGCTTACGGTGATGATTACAAGCCATTGCGGCAGGTAGCGCATTTGCTTATTGACATAGTGGCAAAAGGAGGAAATCTGGCTCTGAATGTCGGCCCTCAGCCTGACGGAAGGCTGCCAAGACAGGCGCTGCGCTCCATTCATGATCTCGGGCAGTGGCTGAAGGTGTATGGCGACGCCATTTATGGCACGAGGCCATGTGCACCATATCGTACAGGTAATTTTGCCTTCACAAAAAAAGGTGGTAAAGTGTATGCCTTCTATTTGTACTCCGATGAAAATCAGGAGCTCATAACGGAAACCACCATACCTGTGGATTTTGACTGCAAATCAGTTACTTTGATGGGCTCTGGTGAAAGGATTTCCTTTAAACGGACATCTGAAGGCATAAAGGTGACAGTGCCGCATAGAGAGGGCAAGACTCCCGTATGCGATGTATTTGTCTTATCTGATGAAGAAGGCTAAGTTTGACAATGTGTTGATATAAGAATGGCAATATAAAAGAAGGGAAGGCATTTATGTTTACGGCGAAAACGATAGAAAAGATTGAAAAAGCTTTTAAACGTGTGGAAGCTGACGTAGCCAGATATAAGGAAGTTTTTGACAGCGCTACGGATGTTGAACGCATATGCCTGAAATATTATTATGCCTACATGCCGGTAAGTGACCTGGCAACTTATGATGCCTCGCTTTTCCTGAAAATTATCAGGCAGACATTGAAGGTCCATGAGATGAACATATTCAACGTGGACATCCCGGAAGATATTTTTCTCAACTATGTTTTGCAGTATCGCGTCAATAATGAGAATATTGAGTATAACCGGGAGTTGTTTTTTAATGAGCTGTACGGGCGCATAAAAGGCAAGACTATGTATGATGCTGCTCTGGAGGTAAATTACTGGTGCCTCGAAAAGGCAACGTACAAAGCTACAAATCCCAGGACGGTTTCACCGCTGACGCTTATCAGGAATGCTAAAGGGCGCTGTGGAGAGGAATCCACATTTACCGTGACTGCTATGAGAAGTGTAGGCATACCTGCGCGGCAGATTTATACTCCGCGATGGGCGCATTGTGACAGCAACCATGCTTGGGTGGAAGTGTATATAGATGGAAGATGGAGGTTTTTGGGTGCATGCGAGCCGGAGCCTGCTCTCGACCGTGGATGGTTTACCGGTCCGGCTTCCAGGGGAATGTTGATCCATACCCGGGCGTTTTCCGGCATATTTTACAGCAATGAAGAAATTACTTATGGGAACGAAATATATAATGAGTTGAATTTGACAAGAAATTATGCCGAAGCTAAAAAACTTACCGTCAAAGTGAAAAACACCGGTGCTAGAAAAATAAAAATACGGTTTGAAATACCAAACTCCTGTGAGCTGTCCCCTATTGCAGTGCTGGAAGCGGATAGCAATGGCGAAGTTTCCTTTACCACCGGTCTCGGTGATTTGCAAATCCATGCCACCGACGGGGAAAGGTTCCTGACACATAAGGTGGATGTCCGCATGCAGGACACCGTTATCTTGGATTTTAACAACGCCGTATTGAAGGAAACAGGAACCAGCACGATGAAATTTGTGCCACCTGCCGGCAAAGCAGAAGACAAGGATATGCCCGGAGACCCTTCTGTCCATGCGGCACGGATACAGCATTGCAATGAGGTCCGTACGGCATATGAAAACACCTTTATCACAGAAGAAAGAGGCAGGGAAATAGCTAAAAGCTATGAAGGTTTCCATACTGATATTGTCCACCTTCTGATGGAATCCAAAGGCAATCATGAAGAGATCATTAAATTTCTTGATGGGGATAACGGAATACCTTTCAAGTATAAAATATTGCTTTTAAAGGCGCTGCCTGAAAAGGATTTAACAGACAGCACCTGCGAGATGCTGAACGATCATTTGGTATATGCATACCCTTACAGGGATTGCTATTATGAGGATGTTTTTGCTAAGTATGTATTAAACCCGCGGATACTTACGGAGATGCTTTATCCCTACAGAGCTTTTATAAACAGCTATTTTAATGAAGAGACCAAAAAAGCTTTTGCAGAAAACCCTCGCAGGATTTACGATTTTATAAATGAAGAAATTCAGGATGCGACAGAGATGGACTACAAGACTTTAATAGCTTCGGCTAAAGGGACTTTGCAATTGAAACGGGGTTCCAAGGTCTCAAGGGACGTGCTGTTTGTATCCATCTGCCGGAGTCTGGGCATACCAGCCCGTTTCAACCCTGTTGACGGGGAACTGGAGTATTATAAAGACGGAGAATTTGTGCGTTTAGTGTCCCGCAAGGCAAAAGAAACGTCCAAGCTGACGCTGAACTGTGAAGAAAAGCTTCGGTACGCAAGGAATTTTACAATCGCCCGTTTGGTGGGAGGGGAGTATCAAACTCTGTCCCTCTGGAGGCACGAAACCTCTGAATTTGATCTGGAGGAAGGCTGCTATCGGGTTCTGACGGGGCAAAGGCTGACAGACGGCTCCATGCTTCTGAATGCATATTATTTGGAAATGAAAAAGGGAGAAGATGTTGTTCTGGAAGTTTCCATACCTAAGGAGAGAAATCAAATGGAATGGATAACCCTGCCGGATGACAATATACCTGCCCAACCGGTAGATATCGGATTATCTTCTGCCCTATACCGGGAATACAACATTCTGGCTTACATAGAGCCTGCCAAGGAGCCGACGGAGCATTTCCTCAGGGAACTGATGAATGCTTCAGAGACAATTAAGGGCAGACAGGTGGGAATTGTATTGATTGCTGCCGGAAGAAACCATACTCTGGAGCAGGTTTTGAAAGAATTTCCGGACATCAGGCTCATTGAGACGGAAGACACAACCTTTGCAGAGAAACTGCTTGCCCGGCTTGGACTCCCAGCAGGAAACTATCCAGTACAGACCATGATTCGTAAGACGACGGAAGGCATGGCAGCATTATATTATTGCAGCGGATACTGTGTGGGTTCCGTTGACCTGATGCTAAAGTGCATATAGTGAATTTTATAGATATAAGAATTAAGAATAAAGAATACACACTTAAGAGGGTGGTATAATCTGCCCTCTTTTTCGTTTGCCTATGAAAGTGAGAGAAAAAAACCTTAAAAAATGCATCCTACTAAAAAATCCCGTTCATATTATCACTACTTAATATATATCCTTCATGGAAAAATCGGGATAAGCAATGCAAAACCCATAGCATCAAGGAAAAGCTAATGTGAAATATGGATGTAAAAGTGAGTTTAAGTACCTATATAAATTAAAGAAGATGCTCTTAAAAAATGATGAACTTTCACTATACTTGTGATATACTCTAATCTGTATGCGAGATGCAGGAAGCATTTTCATGTCGTTCTAAGTATAACCCCTGCGTTATGCATGCTGCGAATAAAAGATAGGTGGGAATGAAAATAGATATATGGTGGGGAACTCTAAAAAGCACATCATCAGAAAAATGAGAGTGTTTATGTTTGTATATTGGGCGATGATGCTCAGCGTGACGGGAATGTATACCATGTACCTTGGAGATATAGGCTTTACCAAAGGAGAAATAGGGATTGCGGTCACTATTTATATGGTATCGGCCTTAATAGGCCAGAATGTTTTTGGATATCTGGCAGATAAAACCGGGAACATAAAAAAGGTTTTTACATTATCAACCGCTACGGGAATATTGATTGCCACATTGCTGGCTTTTGCAAAATCAAGCATTCAGATTTATGTTTTGATATTTTTATGGGGTTTCTTTATATGTGGAACAGTACCTCTTTCCGATGTGTGGTGTATAAATAGCCTGAAGGCCAGCAATGAACTAAATGATTACGGGAAAATCCGGGGCTTCGGATCTATCGGATATGGCATTTCGGGAGTTTTATTAGGGCTGACTCTCCAGTTCTTTGGATGGAAAGCATATTATTGGTATATCGCAGCATGTGTTTGTCTGACCTTGCTGGCAATATTCGCTATAGGTGATAAGGAAGAAAAGGCAGGTATAAAGGGGACTAAGGATAATAAAAGGACTTCAAAAGAGGTTTCTGCAATTGATGCCTTAAAAGAGATAATAAAGATAAAGCCTCTGGTTTCGATGGTAATTCTGATATTCATATACAGCTTTGTAGTGAAAGGAATATACAATTACCTGGGAGTTTTGATAGGCGATTATGGCGGAGGACCACTCAATCTGGGTTTTACCTATTTTTTTGATGCATCTCCTGAGATAGTGACATTTTTCCTTACGACAAGGCTTTTGAGAAGATTCCATAGCAAAAAGCTTGTGTTTGTGGCATTTTTGCTGCAGACGTTGAGATTGACCTTCATTTTGATATTCAACAGTGCTCTTGCAGTAACTCTATTGGGCACATTATCCGGTTTTGCTTATGGACTGCTCTCATCTTCATATAAGACTTATTTATATGAACTGGCTCCCGAAAAATATAAAGCCAGTTGTATGAGTCTATGTGAGACAACAATCGGGATGTCGGCAGTTTTTAGTGCTCCGGTGTTTGGATTTTTGTTTGACAAGTTTGGAGCTAATTTTACCATAACCTTTGGACTGGTCATATACATTATTTCAGTGATCATGCTTTTGTGGAATTTCCGTATGGATAGAAAAGCAAATGTCATGAATACAGGAACAGTTCTCAGGCAGTAGAGGTTATACTCGCAACTCTAAATTATTTAATTTGCATACACCTTTTACTTTATCTACACTGTTAAAATATTAACATTATATAAAATGTAGGTTTTCAAGTTTTTATAATTAATCTTTTGATTGATATGTTCTATAGCTTTTATTATTTAATAATTCTTCTTTACCGCATAGATTACAATTGGGACACTATCTGTAAATTGTATGATTTTGGCTCACCATATACATAGTAGTCGAATAGTTGACTTCCACGTCAGTCTATTTAAAGAGTAATTGAAAAATTTACAGTAGGAAACTTGATTTGCTAATATATAGCATAGCTTAATGTATGTCATGTTATACTGATACTATCCCTTAAGTGTTTTTCTAACTTTCTTTCTATATATGTTTAACAAAACATAACGTCTAGAACATAGTGTTATGAAAAAAGAACATACACATGTATTAACAGATTATTCTAATTATGATATATTATTACTATACTTCAATATATTTATTTGTGATGAAAGGAATGATATCATGCCACATGTAAGATCTCCTGATCTAGCAATAAGGCTCTCGCATATATCCATATCCTGACTATAGAACAGTGTTTTGATTTTGGATATAGTTAAGAGCCTATTATAAAGATTCATCAAAAAAGCTATTGGTGTAAATATCAACTATTTTACAAAAGAAAAAGTATATTCTTTATATGGAATGAATGTTTATATTATGGACAATTTTTTAAAAAGGTTACTCTCTGGTATACTCTGTAATTTATTAATAGTATTATCGTTTAGCAGTGGAGTTATGGCCACACCTAAAGATAAAGATGCAGCGGAAGATACTATATTATTAGAGGAAAAATATAAGAAAGATGTTGATTTTGTCAAAGCTCAAATGGAAAAAGCAAAATCAGAGGTAAGTCTAGATGACGTAGTTATAACATCAGAACTTAATAAATTAGGTGAGGAGTACAATACCTTCATAGAAGAAAAGATTAAAAAAGATAAAAAAGATCCAAATGATTTTGCAGTAAGAGAAGAGTATGCTAAAAAATATATAATAGAGTTTTCCAACAATGTAATACAGAAAGGTTCATTTATATTTGATTCTATATCTGGTGGTACATCTGCTATAGTGCCAGATCCAAATTTAACCAAAAATTTTGTTAGATCACAGTGGATAATAGGAGCAGGAATTCTTAATGCCGCAGGATACCCAATAGCTGCTCAGTGCTTATATAATTCTTTACAAGATAACCCTCCTACGCTTACTAGTGAGGTAGGAGGAAATGCATCAAATCAAGTTAAGAATACTAAAGCGTGCGAGAAATTGCTTTCCGATTTTAAGAGTAAACTTGAAAAGCAAACTGGTAAATATTACAGTGAATCGGGCAGTATGACTTTGACTGAGGATAATGCTACTAAAGATTTATTCTTAGCTTTGCACAAAGTAGGGACATTAACAGCTGCAGAAAAGATTAATGGTACATGGAATATCTATTTATGGGTATACGATACGTATGATTTTGAATGGTCTAATTATAGTGATATAACTAATGAGTTTGTATTGCTGGTTAACAATTATGCAACTATTTCTCAAGCTATTGGTGCAATAGTTCCATATCCTATAAATATTTACATACAAGATTCTAAATAGTTAAGAATTTTATAATAAAATAATGTTGCAGTTAATTTGCAGCATTATTTTTTGTGAAGAAAAGTAAACAACATACCAGGCAAATGGAATAAAAAGGCCTATGCTTTTGAAGTAAAAGCCTCTTAATTGTACAAGGAGTATGTTAAATGCAAATTATAAAATATAAAAGATGGATATTTTTAATTTTAATTGTATTAGCTATTTACTCAACTATAATATTTATATTTGTAAAAAACTTTCCTTTGATAGCGCATAACCTTATTGAATGGTTTGTATCTGAAGCTGCAGAAGAATATAATGGTAGAGTTGAGATGCCTAATGATTATGCGTTATATAGAGTTTATCCTGGAAAAAACATTATAGTGCAAGAAAGTAGTGAATATATTTATAAAACTTACATTGGTGCAGACATCAAAGAAGTTGGCTGGAATGAAAGGTATATTATTTATAAAAGAATAACTCCAAATAATGCTTTAGAAATAGGGTTAATAGATACTAAGGAAAATGAAATATCCCATCTGTCCGAAAATGAAGTTGATGAAAAAATACTTGAATTACAAGGATACGGAAATATCGAGATTAAAAAGGTTGAATCCTTATTTCCGAAAGCTAGATAAGAAAAATGTCAAACTAATGATATGAACATTACATGCAGGTATTTGGTGTTTTCCTCCCCAATAATACAGAATCATATTGAGGTATAAGTGTCGCTGTTCGGCCTCTTTGACCGCAATCTGCTCATTCTTTTTGACCGCTAGTTTTGCTCATTAGCCCTGTCCGCAGATGTATACGGACAGGGCATATTAACTACCAGTTCAATTCTTCCTCAACAATAAGCCTTACCACATGATCGTCTATGATTTTTTTCTGTACCTGTGCCCCATGTAAAAGGCAAGCTGTACACGCCCGGTTGATTTTTCGCGGTACTCCATGAGAATATTCATATATCTCGTCTACCGCCATATCCGTAAATATCTCCCGGCTTTCTCCTGCATACTCCAGGTGCTTTCTTATGTATTCACCGGTTCTTTGCCGATCATATGGCATCATATGATATCGGATATCTATTCGCTGGCATATTGCCTCATATATCTGCTTCTTCAGGATGTCCTTCAACTCACTCTGGCCTACCAGGATTAAACTCATTGGGTTATACGAATCCATCCTGAAGTTTAGTAAAAACCGGATTTCCTCCAGCATCTCCCTTGAAAGTAGGTGTGCCTCATCTGTGATGATTATAGGAATACGTCTCTGTATTTCAATCAGGTTGCTGATCTCTCTCGTTAGTTGTCGTTTTGCATCGCTCCTGTAGAATTTCGCTTCACATCCCAGCTGGTTCAATACTTCCCAGTAAAAATTCCTCGGTGTCAACGCCGAATCGCTTATGTACATTACCTTGTACCGGTTGCTGTCCAGCGCCCCAACAAACTTCCTTATGGCTGTGGTCTTTCCTGTACCAACATCTCCCGTTATCACTGCAAACAACCGGTTCCGGGCCGCATACTCAAGCCTGCTGCAGACCTCTTCCAGCTCCGGATTGCTATACAAATGCTTCTCCGGTATATCCCGGGTGAACGGCGTGTGCAGAAAGTTGTAGTACTGCTCAAACATTTCTGTCACCGCCCTTCATGCTCCTGAAGGTTAATGCTCCGGTCTGCCGTTTTTGCCTCTTTTCATTCTCGCTCTCATATATTTTTAATAGCCGTGAATGAGTCGCCGATTTCGTTGCTGGTGTTTTTTCAACCTTTGAGCAGTATTCCCCAACCTTCAGCGGGGTTGCTGTCTTTCGGCGCTCACCATTGTACCATATCTCCAGAAGGCTCATATCAAAAGGATCATACCGCACATCCACTTTTTTGCCTATGTATTCGATTCCGGCTTCATATTCTATCCCTTGCAGCTTGAAACAGCCTGTGTTGTCAACTTTCCTTGTATCTTCCCATAAAAATGCGTCCCGGCATTCTTCAGGAGTTGCAAACCGCACCTTCTTTGGATCACTTGCATACGCCTGCGATGGAGAAACCCCTTTTAAACTGCTATGAGGCTTCCCGTTGTACCCTTCATCCAGCCATACCCGAAATTTGCGGTTAAGTTCCTCCAGGCTTTTTGCTTTCTCCAGCGATATCTCCTGGAAAAACTCTTCAACTGTGGCATTGAACCTCTCAATCTTGCCTTTGCTCTCCGGAGAATACGCCTTTGTGTTCATGTGACGGATTCCCAGCTTTGCACATGCTACTCTGAACCATTTCGAGATAAATACCTTGCCATTGTCAACGTATACTGCCTCCGGCTTGCCGTATTTCAATATTGCCTTGCGAAAACTGTCTTCCAATATCGGAAGCCTCTGATTGTCGTAAAATTCTGCATGACACACCAGCCTCGTCGCATCGTCAATAAATGCCACCATGTATGTCCGTTTCTTACCGCCGTCGGCAGTCGGTATGTACGGACCGTATTTGATATCTGCCTGCCACAATGTGTTCCTTCCGTTTTTGACGAACCGGCGGGCTGTCGTTCCTTCTATACGAACATTTCTGAAGTCTTTTGCACCAAAGCCCATCTTCAAAAGATGCCTGGACAAGGTGCTTCTGGAGACACTTCCTTTTTTGACAATCCCTTCGCCTTCAAGGATCTTTATGATCCTCCTGACACTTCTCTCCGGCAGTTCCTGTTTTATTTCGATTGCCCGATCTAATATTTCCTGAGATATCGCTCTTTGTTGCCCTGTATCTTTTCGTATCTTTGGTAATAGCCCTTCGTAACCATTCTCCCGGTACGCTGCAAGATACCTCCGAAGTGTCCTTTCCGAAATTCCTTCCCTCTCAAGTATCTCCTGCCGTATTCTCCGCTTTTCCGCCTCATCCAGATCCGGCTGCAATAGCGGCGATATGATCTCATGTTTCTTTAATGCTTTTTCCAATACTTCATTGTTTATCATTTCGATCCCTCCTGTGCTTTTTCCTAAAGCCTATCAGAAGGGAACTCCGGACAGCTACGCAAACTATGTGGGAATTTTCTATACAAATACTCCTGCCAGATGATTTGTTAGCCACATATTCGTTTCACCTATGGCAAGATGGCTGCTTTCTATCTGCGGCAGTAACCCAAGCAGCCGCTCAATCATGTGGAATACCTTTGTTTCTATCATCTCCAGCTCATTGACAAACTTGCCATAATACCTGTACAGTATAGCTCTTAATGCTCCTGCAGCTTGCCGCCCCCGTTGCCTGAATTCTTCTACCCACCGCCTTAATGTGGATATGCTGGCGGCAGTCTCAATCTCCTCAAGAGGTATACCGTCCTCCTGGTCCCGAAGGACCAGCTCGCTATCACAAGCCGAGTAATGCTTATACGGCCTGATGAAATCCGGTATGATTGCATGTGTCTTCCCACACTTGCTACAGATTACACGGAATATGTTAATCCATTCAATTTCCTCGCCCATATGCACATGACGTGCATATCTGTCATGAAAGGTTGTTTTCCCGCCGCATTTCGGGCATATCAACTCCAGCCTTTCCAAAAATTTTAAACAATTTCTGCGATACTCCTTAACATTCCGCCCCAGATATGCTATTATCATATTACAAATGTGTTAAAGGGCTTTGAGGGTTAGGTGCTGGAACACTTAACATATATATTCAAAGCTCTTATCATATCCTCCTTTTTTTCTTCCAGGAAGATATTAGCATACGTGCAAACGGTCACGCAACTTGAGCAACTCCGGGACATTTATCCGGGGCAGAAACAGTATAAGGAGATGCAGCAGGAAAGAAGGCATAAGCTGACCGCAACATGATTATAGGTGTAAGCAACTATTGAAAGTCTATATTGAAAACCCAAGTCATACCTGACAACTAGAATGGGAAAACATACAAAACCGTATCAGGTCAAAATAAACAGTATATAATATAAAAGCATAACAGATATATATGAAAAAGCATGTATAAGCCTTCAAAGGAAGAATCCGACGTAAATCTATCTATGATAGATGAAAAGATAGTATTGAGATAACGGTTTAGTTCCGGAGGGAATAAAATTTGACCGATGCGCAAATAATATACAAGGAAAACTATATATAAATTATATATAGTGGACATAGATTTTATACTGGAGACATAAACATTATACCGGAATGATAAAGTAAAAGTGCAGCCGTATGTAAAAAGGTTATTTTATAACTGTGACCTCGAATCTTTCAGAATGCAAATTGGGGATATCGCAGTAAACTGCCTTTGATCCGGCCGGCATGGAGCAAACGTAGAATGGCTTAATGCTATAACTGCAGCAAATTTACTAAACCTACTTGACAGAAATATCATTCCTATGATATTATGTAAAAGCTGTTTCCGATGAACACAGCATAAGGAACTGAGATTCAATCAATAGAGATTGGCAATAAGTTCTAGAAAAAAGTTGTTGACATCGGCAAAACAGCATGATATAATAATCAAGCCGCTTCGGTGAGGCGGCAAAAAAATTGGACTTTGAAAAGTAAACAGTGTAAAGACAAAGGGAACTCGAAAATGAATTTGAGTTACGTGCTTATAAAAGCTAGTAAGTAAACAGAGCCAAAAGGCTTTTGAATAAAAGAAATCTTTTATTTGAGAGTTTGATCCTGGCTCAGGACGAACGCTGGCGGCGTGCCTAACACATGCAAGTCGAGCGGAGTAGAGTTCAACACTGAGTATTCGAGCGTTGGCAAAAGTTAAGCCAGCGTCATGCACAAACTACCTTGTTGATAGACATATTTAAAAGAAAGTTTTGTGCATCACGCTAAATTAAGTGCCTGACACAATGCTATGACTAAAACAAGTCAAAATAGTATTGATAAGAAACGCCACACTTGAGTGCTGAGTGTTGGACTCTACTTAGCGGCGGACGGGTGAGTAACGCGTGGGCAACCTGCCTTGCACAGGGGGATAACACAGGGAAACTTGTGCTAATACCGCATAACATCACGGGGAGGCATCTTCCTGTGATCAAAGGAGAAATCCGGTGCAAGATGGGCCCGCGTCCGATTAGCTAGTTGGCGGTGTAACGGACCACCAAGGCGACGATCGGTAGCCGAACTGAGAGGTTGATCGGCCACATTGGGACTGAGACACGGCCCAGACTCCTACGGGAGGCAGCAGTGGGGAATATTGCGCAATGGAGGAAACTCTGACGCAGCAACGCCGCGTGAAGGATGAAGGTCTTCGGATTGTAAACTTCTTTGATGAGGGACGAAGGAAGTGACGGTACCTCAAAAACAAGCCACGGCTAACTACGTGCCAGCAGCCGCGGTAATACGTAGGTGGCGAGCGTTGTCCGGAATTACTGGGTGTAAAGGGCGCGTAGGCGGGGATGTAAGTCAGATGTGAAATACCATGGCTCAACCGTGGGGCTGCATCTGAAACTATGTTTCTTGAGTGCTGGAGAGGAAAGCGGAATTCCTAGTGTAGCGGTGAAATGCGTAGATATTAGGAGGAACACCAGTGGCGAAGGCGGCTTTCTGGACAGTAACTGACGCTGAGGCGCGAAAGCGTGGGGAGCGAACAGGATTAGATACCCTGGTAGTCCACGCCGTAAACGATGGATACTAGGTGTAGGAGGTATCGACCCCTTCTGTGCCGGAGTAAACACAATAAGTATCCCACCTGGGGAGTACGGCCGCAAGGTTGAAACTCAAAGGAATTGACGGGGGCCCGCACAAGCAGTGGAGTATGTGGTTTAATTCGAAGCAACGCGAAGAACCTTACCAGGGCTTGACATACAGAGGGATATGTCAGAGATGGCATAGCTCTTCGGAGCCTCTGTACAGGTGGTGCATGGTTGTCGTCAGCTCGTGTCGTGAGATGTTGGGTTAAGTCCCGCAACGAGCGCAACCCTTGTTGTTAGTTGGTAACACGTAAAGGTGACCACTCTAACGAGACTGCCGGTGACAAATCGGAGGAAGGTGGGGACGACGTCAAATCATCATGCCCCTTATGTCCTGGGCTACACACGTACTACAATGGCTACAACAAAGGGAAGCGAAGCCGTAAGGCGGAGCAAATCCCCAAAAGTAGTCCCAGTTCGGATTGTGGGCTGCAACCCGCCCACATGAAGTCGGAATTGCTAGTAATGGCAGGTCAGCATACTGCCGTGAATACGTTCCCGGGCCTTGTACACACCGCCCGTCACACCATGAGAGTCAGCAACACCCGAAGTCAGTAGCTTAACCGCAAGGAGGGCGCTGCCGAAGGTGGGGCCGATGATTGGGGTGAAGTCGTAACAAGGTAGCCGTATCGGAAGGTGCGGCTGGATCACCTCCTTTCTAAGGAGAACGGTCCGAATCTGATGGATAGCATCAGGTGAGGACGAGTCTTCTGGTCGATACCGGATAACAGAAATGTTACCGGTTAAAGAGTTCCTTGTCTACACTGTTTAGTTTTCAAAGCCCAATGAGGTTTTGAAAAAAAAGAAAAAGTACTGGTTGACATTTAAACGGCAACCATGTATAATAGTAAATCCACAGTTGATACTTGACTCACTAAGCTGTCAAAGGTCAACTGATTTAACGTGGGGGTATAGCTCAGTTGGGAGAGCACCTGCCTTGCAAGCAGGGGGTCATGAGTTCGAATCTCATTATCTCCACCACAGCGCCTAAAAGGCGCATAAAACTTGCACTTTGAAAACTATATAATGTAAGTTGAAAATTGTTAGAACCGAGCAGTAATGCGAAGGTTATAGCAGTTTTCAGAAGATGAGAAGACAAGAAAAAATAAGGGTAACAAGTATCGAAAGGTATGCGTGACTCTTAGGAAGTCTTCACAAGATGGTTAAAAGACAATCACTTGAAGAGAACCGAAAGATATCGAGAGATCGTATCTAAGAAGGTCAAGCTATTAAGAGCATAGGGTGAATGCCTTGGCACCAGAAGCCGATGAAGGACGTGATAAGCTGCGAAAAGCTGCGGAGAGGCGCAAATAGCCATTGACCCGCAGATGTCCGAATGGGGGAACCCACCTGGGGTAAATGCCCAGGTACATGTATGTGAATACATAGCATACATGGGGGAGACGTAGGGAACTGAAACATCTAAGTACCTACAGGAAAAGAAAACAAAAGTGATTCCGTAAGTAGTGGCGAGCGAAAGCGGATTAGCCCAAACCGGGGTACAGCAATGTAGCCCGGGGTTGAGGACCGGCGGAATGATTCGGAGTATCTAGCAGAATGAGGCACTGGAACGTGCAGACCATAGAGGGTAAAAGTCCCGTATGCGAAAGATATGAAGACAGGCCGGGATCCAGAGTACCACAAGGCACGTGAAACCTGGTGGGAAGCAGGGAGGACCACCTTCCAAGGCTAAATACTAACTGGTGACCGATAGTGGAGCAGTACCGTGAGGGAAAGGTGAAAAGAACCCCGGGAGGGGAGTGAAAGAGAACCTGAAACCCTATGTTTACAAGCAGTTGGAGAGCGTTAAGGCTCGACAGCGTACTTTTTGTAGAACGGTCCGGCGAGTTATAGTATGTGGCAAGGTTAAGTACTAGAGGTACGGAGCCGAAGGGAAACCGAGTCTTAACAGGGCGACAAAGTCACATGCCATAGACCCGAAACCGGGTGACCTATCCATGGACAGGTTGAAGCGGGAGTAAAATCCCGTGGAGGACCGAACCACGTGACCGTTGAAAAGGTCTGGGATGAGCTGTGGATAGCGGAGAAATTCCAATCGAACTCGGAGATAGCTGGTTCTCCCCGAAATAGCTTTAGGGCTAGCCTCTAATGAAAGTCTAGCGGAGGTAAAGCACTGAATGGGCTAGGGGCCTTACCAGGTTACCGAACCCTATCAAACTCAGAATGCCGTATAGACGATGTTAGGGAGTCAGACTACGGGAGATAAGTTTCGTAGTCAAAAGGGAAACAGCCCAGACCATCAGCTAAGGTCCCAAAATCACAGTTAAGTGGAAAAGGATGTGGGTTTGCTAAGACAACTAGGATGTTGGCTTAGAAGCAGCCATTCATTCAAAGAGTGCGTAATAGCTCACTAGTCGAGTGAGCCTGCGCCGAAAATTACCGGGGCTAAACTGTGTACCGAAGCTATGGACTCAGAAATGGGTGGTAGGGGAGCTTACTGTCGTAGGCCGAAGCACGATCGTGAGGACGTGTGGACGAAACAGTAGTGAGAATGCCGGAATAAGTAGCGAGAGTAAAGTGAGAATCTTTACCGTCGAAAACCTAAGGTTTCCTGGGGAAGGCTCGTCCGCCCAGGGTAAGTCGGGACCTAAGCCGAGGCCGAAAGGCGTAGGCGATGGACAACAGGTTGAAATTCCTGTACTACCGTCTCTTGTTTGAGAGAGGTGGGGACGCAGGAGGATAGGCTAAGCGAGTAACTGGAAAAGCTCGTCCAAGGGAGGTAGATAGTCCGGTAGGCAAATCCGCCGGACGTTTCGAAGGCCTGATGGGGAGGGAAAATAGAGTACCGAAGTAGCCGATTCCACACTGACGAGAAAAGCCACTATCGAGAGAGAAGGTACCCGTACCGCAAACCGACACAGGTAGGTGAGGAGAGAATCCTAAGACGAGCGGGAGAAGCGTTGTTAAGGAACTCGGCAAATTGACCCCGTAAGTTCGCGAGAAGGGGTGCCTGTAGGAATACAGGCCGCAGTGAAAAGGCCCAAGCAACTGTTTATCAAAAACACAGGTCTCTGCTAAATCGAAAGATGACGTATAGGGGCTGACGCCTGCCCGGTGCTGGAAGGTTACGGGGAATGCTTAGCGCAAGCGAAGGCATGAACTTAAGCCCCAGTAAACGGCGGCCGTAACTATAACGGTCCTAAGGTAGCGAAATTCCTTGTCAGGTAAGTTCTGACCCGCACGAATGGCGTAATGATTTGGGCACTGTCTCGACAACGCACCCGGTGAAATTGTAGTACTTGTGAAGATGCAAGTTACCCGCGACTAGACGGAAAGACCCCATGGAGCTTTACTGTAGCCTGATACTGGGTTTCGGTATTCTTTGTATAGGATAGGTGGGAGGCAGAGAAGTAGCGGCGCCAGCCGCTATGGAGCCGACGTTGGAATACCACTCTAAGAGTACTGGAACTCTAACCAGAGTCCATAAGCTGGACTTGGGACACTGTCAGGTGGGCAGTTTGACTGGGGCGGTCGCCTCCCAAAAGGTAACGGAGGCGTCCAAAGGTTACCTCAGCGCGGTTGGAAACCGCGCAACGAGTGCAAAGGCATAAGGTAGCCTGACTGTGAGAGAGACACCTCGAGCAGGTACGAAAGTAGGGCTTAGTGATCCGGTGGTATGAAAGTGGAATTGCCATCGCTCAACGGATAAAAGCTACCCTGGGGATAACAGGCTTATCTCCCCCAAGAGTCCACATCGACGGGGAGGTTTGGCACCTCGATGTCGGCTCATCGCATCCTGGAGCTGTAGCAGGTTCCAAGGGTTTGGCTGTTCGCCAATTAAAGCGGTACGCGAGCTGGGTTCAGAACGTCGTGAGACAGTTCGGTCCCTATCTGTCGCGGGCGCAGGATATTTGAGGGGATCTGTCCTTAGTACGAGAGGACCGGGATGGACGAACCTCTGGTGCACCAGTTGCATTGCCAAGTGCAGAGCTGGGTAGCCAAGTTCGGCAGGGATAAACGCTGAAGGCATCTAAGCGTGAAACCCACCCCAAGATGAGATATCCCATTCGAAAGAAGTAAGACCCCATGAAGACTACATGGTAGATAGGCCGGATGTGGAAGTGCAGTAATGTACGAAGCTGACCGGTACTAATAGGTCGAGGGCTTGACCAAGAAAAGAAGGTCTTTTAATAGTCTGAAAGTGAAGACAAGTCTTCGAAGAAAGCTTACATTATATAGTTTTGAGAGTGCAAGAAATTGCACAAAGTTTATAAAATTGTCAGATGCAAGTAGTGCAAGGAAGCCGACTGCTGAGGAACGGAATTTATGAAAGATAAATGAGTACCGGAGGCAGGAAGGCTGACGCAGCAATACGAAGCATATCACAATTTTAGATATCTGGTGGCAATAACGAGAAGGAAACACCCGTACCCATTCCGAACACGGCAGTTAAGCTTCTCAGTGCCGATGATACTTGGACGGAGACGTCCTGGGAAAGTAGGTCGCTGCCAGATTTATATCAGAACCCTGAGGTTATTCATCTCAGGGTTTTGTTGTATTTATGAAAGTCATCTTCATGTCCAGTCAAACTATTAGTCCTTCCTGACTGCGAAAAACAGCAAATTATGATAAAATATTAAACGATTATAAAACGGTGGAGTATAAGCTCATGCTTCATGGACATCTTTTCCGAAAGGATGATATTGTTGGGCTGTGAAGGAGATATGATGACTCAGGAAAAAGGGATAAAGGGAGACACGGTTGAAAGAGTCTTAAAAGTGTTAAGAAATATCCGTACCGGTGTAACTATTGAAGAATACAGCTTGCAGGATGCAATTGCCCATCTTTTAATGGCATCGGGAATACCCTTCAAAAAAGAATACAAGCTGGCTCCGAGAAACAGAATTGATTTTTTTGTTGAGGGAGGAGTCGGAATTGAAGTTAAAAAAGGGAAGCCCAATCGCACGGATGTTGTAAGACAGCTTGAAAGATATGCGTCTTTTGGCGATATTAATACTATAATACTGGTGGTGGAAAGAAGCGTTAACATACCGGCAAGGATTAACGGCAAAAGGTGCATACTGTTTGGATTAAACCGACTATGGGGAGTTGCTTTATAATGATAAATCAAAAGGAAATGGGTCAGGATTCGGAGGAAGAGGTTTTTCTTCCTGACTATATGAAGGATGTAGGTCCTGCCAATTATTATTATGGCACATTAAAATATGATAAACGAACAAACAAGTGGGTTATAAAGGGAGAGCCCTGTGTTTGCCAGATGGCAAAAAGGCTGTTTCCCGGCTGCGATACCAAAAGGCGAGGTACTGCAAGATTTACCGCAAATAAGAGAATCATAGGTGACCTTAACTGGCTTATGATGCGTTATCCACTGGAAATAAAGAACAGGGATAAGTGGGACAGGGACATAGAAGAAGCAAGGCAGTATGTTTTGAAAAGGGAATGGTCAAATAAATACCCATTAAAAGCAGAAGTTCCAAAACTCACCTTCAATGGCGAACTAATGGAATTCCAGAAGGAAGGCTTAGGTTTTCTCCTTAGGAACAACAGAGCTTTGTTGGCTGATGAAATGGGTCTGGGAAAGACCGTTCAGGCTTTGGCGTATCTGGCCTCTATCAACAGCTATCCCGTGCTGCTTGTTGTTCCTCCTCATCTTGTCAGGTATTGGCAGAGGGAGATCGATCGTTTTTTAAGGCTGCCTCCGGTGGAGAAAAACGATGAAGGCGTCAGCCTTGCAGGTAACCCGGAGAATAATTTCTGTGCGGGAGCTACTTGTCTTGAAGGCATGAAACTTGATGGTATGGAAAAGGAGTTTAATGCTTGGGGGAAAAATTCCTTTGATTCCGATATGAAAGAAAATCCTGAGGCTGACGTAGTAAAATCTGAGATCGACAGGATAAAATCTCCGGGGAAAGACGGTGGAAATGCTCCTAAGGTGCATGTAATAAAGGGAATAAAACCATACAGGCTGCCGGAGGCTCATATTTACATAATACATTACCTCCTCCTGAGAGGATGGAAGAATGTGCTGCCGGAAGCAGGCTTTCAAACGGTTATTTTTGATGAAATCCAGGAACTGAGGCATGCAGGTACGGAAAAATACAGTTCAGCCAGTTTGATTGCCGATAACTGTAAAAATGTCATCGGACTTTCCGGAACTCCTATATATAATAGGGGCGGAGAGATATGGAATGTAATGAACATATTGGATTACCATTGTCTCGGGGATTGGGACAGCTTTACCAGGGAATGGTGTTACGGCTATGGCAATGGAGTGGTTATTAATCCGACACTGCTGGGTGAGCATCTGAGAAGGGAAGGCTTGCTTTTTAGGAGAACAAAGGATGCCGTGTTGGAAGAGCTTCCGCCCAAAAGGCGTCTTGTACAGGAAATAGATTCGGACGAGGGCATATATGAAAACCTGATACAGAGCGCTGTGGAAAAAGTTAAAAAGCTGGACATGCTGGAAGAAGGATTTGAAAAGGAGAGTCTTATTCTGCAGATTTCCCAGGAGGAACGCCAGGCAACAGGTGTTGCCAAAGCCCCCTATGTATGTGCCTTTGTAAAGGCTTTGCTGGAGGCTGAAGAAAAAGTCCTTCTCTTCGCGCATCACCACAGTGTCATGGATATATACAGAAAGGAGTTAAAGCACTTTAAGCCGGTTTTTATAACAGGAAGGGAAAACGATAAGCAGAAGGATGCGGCTGTCAACGCATTTATGGAGGGACGCACCAATATTTGCTGTGTTTCTCTGAGAGCTGCGGCAGGATTAAACCTGCAGAGGGCCAGCTGCATAGTTTTCGGTGAACTGGACTGGTCGCCTGCCGTCCATAGTCAGGCGGAAGACAGAGCCCATCGTATCGGGCAACAGGATTCGGTTTTATGCTACTATCTCGTCAGCTCCAGAGGCGCAGACCAGGATATTCAGGAAGCATTGGGCCTTAAAGTGAGCCAGTTTATAGGCATCATGGGAGATGCTGCAGAATCTGAGGAGGATAGGCTCCTGGCCCAAAGTAAAGCGAAAGAACACATAGAAAAGGTTATAGAAAGGTTAAAGGAAAAAGCGGCATTGCTTCAAGATGAGAAACCGGCTTTGTGACTGCCTGGAGAGTAACTGCTGCTTATAGAATGTAAGTCAAAAGCTGTTGTAAGCATAAGGAAGATAAACTAAAAAGCTGCACCGTAGTTAAAACGGGCAGCTTTATATATACATGCCTGTATCATGTCTGGTTAAAGAGTTCCTGATCCACTTTTATGTTCATATTTTAATTTTATAAACAGGTCTCCCGGTTTATACAGGTTTTTGATTTCTGCAACTTAGTCATACCGAGGTGGTGTAGTGGACATGTATCATTCAAAGCTTAAAACGGCGCCATCCTTCAGCATGAATCCATAGTTGGATTTTATGTAGTCAAAAATCTTTGATGCTATCAATTTATGGCCTTCTTCATTGGGATGAATGCCATCAATGCATAAAAGGCGCGTGAAATCAGCAGTCTGCAAGAAAGCACCCCGGATGTCTATCCATTTGGTTTTTGTTTCTTCAGCAATGTTTACAATGACCGAGTTGTACATCTCGTGCCACCAATAAATTTTGTTCACGCTTCCCAGCCATTCCAGGATGCTATTGGCTATTGCCGCGCTGTTTTTGCTTATCCATTTGAAGTACCTGTCGGCATCCAATGGAGGAAGTGTCATAAGTACAGGAATTATGCCTTTGCTCTTTAAAGCACTTACCTCATTATAGAGCATCTGCCTGAACAATTTTACATCAGTTTTAGGACTGTGGGCTGCTTTTGGGTTTCTGGCTATATCTTCCCAGTCAAAATCACAGTCGTTGCCTCCATATTCAATCAGGACGATATCGGGATTATTTTTTGCTATTTCGCTTTGCAGCTTGCTTATCCCTTTTATAATGGTGCTTCCAAACTTGGCTGCATTGCATACTATACCTTTAATCTTATCCTGTATCAATGATACATAATTATTGCTGGTAATAGTGTACTTTCCGGTATCTTCATTATATATAACACCTTTTGATATGGAATCTCCAGAAACGACAATTTTGTAAATGTCCTTTGGAATTATCTCCTTCATTATACAACACCCGGCTTAACTACTTAATTTATACCTTATTTCTAGTATAATGAACTGATGGTTGAAAATCAACATATCCTATTATTCCCCATTATAAATTTTTATATACCATGCAATATTTTTTTAAAAATTTTATTTGATGTTTATTTTATTTAAAGTATGGATATTATGTGCTAATATATATACAGTATCGATTAAGAGTTTTATTGCTCAGTAAGCGGCGGTTTGCTATCGCAGCGTGACATTCTTAGAGCAAAAGATTTGCCGGTTGCTTGATGTATAAAGCCCACCTATTGAGATGGAGGACATTGCTGGCTTCCTAATAGATTTGAACCAGGGCAAGTAGTTGAAAAGTCAAGTTATATAATAAAAGATGGAACAGGAGGAATGTGCATTGGAAATCCGATCGCTTAAACAGGAGGAACTGGAACAATGGTTTGACCACTGCGTGTATGTTTTTAATAATGGTGAGTTTTCTGCTTCCTACAGGCAATATTTCGCAAACCATTGGTATAACGATCCATGGAGGGACCTGGATGGAATATTGGTAGCAGTGGAAAATGAAAAAATTTTGAGCACGGTCAGAATATTTTTCCGCAAAATATATATCAATGGCGAGAAGGTAAGCATGGGAGGCATAGGTGAAGTCAGCACAAGGCCGGAAGCCCAGGGAAGGGGCTTATCGACCCGGCTCCTGCAAGCTGCGATTAAAAAGATGGAAGATAAGGGCATTCAGGTTTCAATGCTGGCAGCGAATATACAGGACTATTACAGGAAATTTGGCTGGGAGACCCTCTGCATGCACAGCAAGATATCGGATTTGGTAGGCTCCGATGATTCCCGGTACGCTGTCAGGCCTGTAAATCCGGATATGGATATGGAAAGCATTCGCAGGATACACTCCCACTATGCAAAGAGCTATAATGGGATAATTATAAGAGATAATGACGAGTATTGGGAAAAGTGGTTTAAAACAGAGCAAAAAAGTGTTTTTGTTGCCCAGGATGCCCAGGGAACGGTAGTTTCCTATATATGCGCAGACGTAGGGGATGACAGGATCAGAATTAGGGAATTTGGGGCTCTGTCAGGCTTTGAAGATGCCTTTTCAAGTTTAGCTTCAAAAGCAGCACATATGCTGGAAAGAGCAAACTGCGAAATTCATTATAAGGGAGTGAAAAACCCCGGGATGAGCATAAAAAGGGTTGCAGAGGAAAACTATCACATGATCAGGCTTATTACACCTTTTGAGATAAACGGAGAGCCAATAGAGACAACCCGGAAGCTTGTCAGCGTTATGGAAGGAAGCAGAGGTAAGGGTCAGGACTCGGAATTTGTTTTCTGGGATACGGATGGTTACTGATAACGGGTTGAAAAAAAGGCACGGTTAAAGTACAATTAAAAAGTACAATCAATTTAATTGCTGCATACGCTACATTATAGTATCAATAAAATTAAGGGATGTATATGATGGTGCAGAAGCAGGGGAAGGAAAACGCTTTTACCCGGCGGGGATGCAAAAATACTAAATCCAGAAAGGCGATTATAAGCCTTCTGGAAAAAGCTGAGACACCTCTATCAGCGGAGGAAATATTTCTACAGTTGAAGGAAGCGGGAGTTTCCGCAAACCTTTCGACGGTATATAGAAATCTTGAGTTGATGGAGAGCTTAGGGCTTGCCGGAAAAATGGTCATGAATGACGGAAAGGCCAGGTTTGAAATAACAGGCGAAGGTCATAAGCATCATCTCATTTGCACAAGCTGCCATAAGATGATAGCTATAGATTTTTGTCCGATGGAATCCCTTCAAAAGGATGTAATTGATAAAACCAATTTCGATATAACCGGTCATAAGCTTGAACTTTATGGTGTCTGTCCTGAGTGCAGAAAGACTGAGTAAAAATATCCTTTAAAAGGTATTTAATATTTCACTTGCTTAAAAACTGAAGCAATATTGCATTGCTTTGGTTTTTTTATGCATGGAGAGATACCTCACATACCGATGCTGTACAATACTTCAAGCATAATTACATGTGCTTTAGAGGCTTTCTTAGAGGCTTTCTTAAAATATTTCCATAGATATAAACATGAGCCATTTTATATCACCTCGTATGAGGCAGGCTTTCCAGCAATTGTTTTCACATTATGGCGCGACAAAAAGAACAAGCTTCTGAAAAATTTAAATAAAGTCTGTGTAAAGCTTACATAAAGCCTAAATAAAGCTTATATAAAGCTTTCATGGATCAAATATCGGATTGGCGGCAGGATATTGCCGAAATCTTGCTGCTTTATCTGTCTTTAGTTTATTTGATTTCTACCTGTATTGACTAAATCATGGCAGACTGTATATAATTGTATATAGCAAATGCAAATCATTTGCATTTGCATGAATAAATTGCATCTCTATGGTTATATTAGGTAATGAAAGGAATGGAGAGAATGAAAAGGAAG
Organism: Clostridium thermosuccinogenes; assembly: GCF_002896855.1. Classification (NCBI taxonomy): domain Bacteria; kingdom Bacillati; phylum Bacillota; class Clostridia; order Eubacteriales; family Clostridiaceae; genus Clostridium; species Clostridium thermosuccinogenes. The sequence goes on from NZ_CP021850.1 coordinate 1,106,756, forward strand.
CTTAACATATTTTTATGCGCTTTGCTGATGATATCAACAATATCCCTTGCGGCCTGCAGTAGTGGGACTTCCGGCAGCAAGGCTGAAGATGAATCCGGAAAGATATCGGTGTTTACCAGCATTTATCCCATGTATGATTTTGCAGGCAAAATAGGCGGAGATAAGATCGATTTATATAATATGGTGCCTGCAGGTACTGAGCCTCATGACTGGGAGCCTTCGCCCAAAGACATGGCTAGGCTCGAAAAGGCGGATGTGTTTATATATAATGGTTCCGGTATGGAAGGATGGGTTGAAAAGGTACTGAACTCCATAAACAAAGAGGACATGATTGTTGTAGAAGCCTCAGAAGGTGTGGATATCATTGAAAACAAGCCGGATGATGATGAGCATATTAGCGATCCCCATGTCTGGCTTGACCCCATGAGAGCGGGAAAGCAGATGGAAAACATCATGAATGCCCTGTCGAAGGCGGATCCGGACAATGCCAAGTTCTATGAAGAAAACTTCAGAAAATATTCGGTGGAGCTGGAAAAGCTGGATAAGGAGTACAGAGATACCTTGGAAAAATGCGAAAAGAAGGATATAATAGTAAGCCACCAGGCCTTTGGTTATCTGTGCGATGCCTATGGTCTAAATCAGATTGCCATAGGAGGTCTTGAGGCAGATACGGAACCCAGTGCCGGCAAAATAGCTGAAATATCTGACTTTGTTAAAGAAAAAAATATTAAGGTGATCTTTTTTGAGGAACTGGTAAGCCCCAAAATAGCGGGTGTGATAGCTGGTGAAACGGGAGCGGAAACAATGGTTTTAAATCCTCTGGAAGGGCTTGGCGATGAGGATATCAAGGCAGGCAGAGATTATTTCTCCGTAATGAGGGATAACCTAAAAGCCCTGGAAAAAGCTCTGAGATAAGAAAAAGATACTGTTTGAGGAGGGCTTAAAAGTACAATGGGCAAGGTAATAGAAGTGAATAATTTGAGTTTTGGTTATGATGGAAGACTGACAATCAAGGATGTCAGTTTTTCCGTTGATAAAGGGGATTTCGTAGGGATAATAGGGCCTAACGGCTCCGGAAAGAGCACCCTGGTCAAGCTTTTGCTTGGCATCCTGCGTCCTTCCGGAGGCCAGATCAGGATTCTGGGTGAAAATATCGAAAAATTCAACTGTTGGGATAAGATAGGTTATGTATCTCAAAAAGCAAATGCGTATAACACGGCTTTTCCTGCTACGGTAGAGGAGGTTGTAAGTGCCAATCTCTTTTCCCGTATCGGCCTTTTCAAGCCTATTGGAAGGAAGCACCGGGATGTGGTGTACAATGCGTTGAAGCTTGTCGGAATGCAGGATTATGGGAAAAGCCTGATCGGGAATCTTTCCGGAGGTCAGCAGCAGCGGGTGTTTATAGCGAGGGTTCTGGTGAGCGAGCCGGAGATAATGTTCCTGGATGAACCTACCGTCGGAATTGACGTAAAATCGGAAGAAGAGCTGTATTGCATGCTGGCAAGGCTTAACAATGAACTGGGGATTACGATTATGATGGTCACCCATGACATAAGCGCAGTAACCGTGCATGCAAATAAGCTTGCCTGCATGGCGGACAAGGGTCTGGTCATGCATGATCCCAAAGAAGAGGATGCAAAAAAGTATATCTCACAGCTTTACGGATATGAGGTTAACCTGCATATCCACCAGCATAACTGTGATAACGTGATGAAAGGTGATGAAGATAATGTTTGAGGTATTTCAATATGCTTTTATGCAAAGGGCGTTTATCACGGGAACTCTAATCGCTCTGATAACACCGGCTATAGGTGTAATTGTCGTACTGAGGGGATTTTCCATGATAGGGGATTCCTTGTCCCATAGTTCCCTTGCGGGAGTGGCCGCAGGACTTGTGGCAGGCGTCAATCCCGTTGCCGGGGCGGTGTTTTTTTCTGTTTTTGCCGCTCTTGGAATAGAAAAAGTAAGAAAGTCGTTTCCGCAGTATTCTGAAATAGCGATAGCTGTTATAATGTCTGCAGGGATTGGCTTGGCCGGAGTTTTTTCCGGTTTTGTTAGGAACAGTGCCAATTTTAGCAGCTTCCTGTTCGGCAGTATCGTGGCTATAAGCGATTTCGAGCTTATGCTGGTGGTGGTTCTCAGCGTGATAGTTTTGCTGTTTTTGCTGCTTTTATACAAGGAGCTGTTTTACATAACCTTTGATGAGCAATCAGCCAGACTTGCCGGGATACCGGTGAGAGTGATAAACTTTATTTTTACGATAATGATAGCTGTTTCCATTTCAGTTTCATCAAGAACAGTGGGCACTCTGGTGGTGTCATCCATGATGGTGCTGCCTGTGGCATCGGCCTTGCAGGTTGCCAAAAGCTATAAGCAGACATGCATATATTCCATGTTATTTGGTCTGATCTCCACTCTTTCCGGAATTTACATATCCTATTATGCGGAAACGGCGCCAGGAGGTACAATAGTACTGGTAAGCGTATTGATTCTTATATTTGTGCTGGTCTATAACAACACGGTGCGAAAGCTGCTGCTTAAAAATTCAGCGAGAGCCAGTGCGGAGTAAAGTCTTTAGTTAGTTCATTTTTTACATTGCTACGAAAGGCAGTTAGATATATAATATAATGAAGAAATTTTTTGCCTATGCAATTAACAAATTGAAACATCTAATATGTTGTGTTATTTATGGGGGAAAGAGGAGCTGCTCTTCGAAGCCGGACTTGGAAGCATCCTGGTGCATATCTGGGTACATATCCTGTGGGTGCATATGAACGATGGAGGAACAGCTTCCTGGCGGAATTTCGAAGCATACGGCCGAATTCTGCTTTATAGGCAATATAATGTGGGGTTTATCCTTCCGAATCAAAAATCCCTATTTCATTAGATGCTTCAAGCAAAATCTTTAGTTTAAGCGGTGTGGAGCAAATCTTTACACGGCTGCTTTTGCTGTTATAAGCTTTATATTACTGTTGTTATAAGTTTCATACTACTTTTAAAGGAGACTGGAATGGCTGTAAATACTGTAATCAACCAGATAATTGTTTTGTTTTTAATGATATTTGCGGGTTTTCTTGCCAAAAAGAAAGGTATTATTAGTGGGGCGTCAAGGAAAAAGCTCTCCGAGCTTCTTCTCAATATAACAAATCCATTGTTGATTATTTCCTCGTTTCAATTTGAGTTTTCCAGGGAGATACTTCAAAATGTGCTTATAGTGTTGGTATTTGCCATAGTTGCCCATGCTTTGCAGATCCTGCTGGGTAAACTTCTCTTCATAAAAAGCGATGGAGGTACAAAGCAGGTCGGCGAGCTTTCGGCCATATACACCAACTGTGGATTTATGGGTTTTCCCGTGCTGGAGAGCCTCTACGGAAAGATAGGCATTTTATATGGATCGGTTTATTCTGCTGTGTTTAATGTTTACCTTTGGACCCATGGAGTCATGGTATTGAACGGAAAAGGGGGAGCAAAGTCTGTCAAAAAAATCCTTCTGAATCCTGGTATTATATCGGTGGTTATAGGTTTGCTGATATTTTTCTTTTCCATAAAGCTTCCCTATCCTGTAGCTCAGGCAATGGAACTGTTAGGCGACATGACAATACCCCTTTCCATGCTGATTGTGGGTGCCACTCTGGCGGATGCCGATTTCAAGAAGCTTTTCAGTGGCTTTAATCTATATTATATAACCGGAATCAGGCTTATACTGATGCCGCTTTTGGCAATCATGATACTGAAGCTTTTCAGCCTTTCGGAGGTTCTGATGGGCACATGCGTTTTGTTTATTGCCATGCCTGTGGCCACCACCGTTTCGATATTTGCGGAAATGTACAACGGGGATACGGAGCTGGCTTCAAGGGTTGTGGTGTTTTCTACGCTTTTATCCGCTTTTACCATACCGCTTATGATTGCCTTGCTGTAATATGAATCATGCTTGTGAGGAATCCGTTACAGATGCAGTAAACAGTATCACATGGTGTACGGAAATTACTTGAAGTATTATTAGCACTCTTGCCAAGAGAGTGCTAAAATCCTCTTGACATTCTTAAATCATAAGTTGTAAGATAATATATGTCATAAATCCGGACAAGGTAGGCCAATCCACAATTTGGCCGGCTGAGTCAAGCTCATTATCAAACTGGAATAGGAGGTTTTTGGAATGAATCGTGAAAGCGGGAGCATTTCAATAAACACTGAAAATATTTTTCCTATTATAAAAAAATGGCTGTATTCAGATAAGGATATTTTCATACGAGAACTGGTATCCAACAGCAGCGATGCCATAAGCAAGCTTAAGAAGCTGGTTTCCATCGGGGAAGCTGAGGTGGAGGACGGCACTGTATACCAGATTAAAGTTGTTGTTGACAAAGATAACAAAACCATAAAAGTGATAGATAACGGAATAGGCATGACCGGGGAAGAAGTAAAAAAATACATAAACCAGATTGCGTTTTCCGGTGCCAAGGATTTTATAGAGAAGTACAAGGATAAAACCGACGAAGGTCAAATCATAGGGCATTTCGGTCTGGGCTTTTATTCGGCTTTCATGGTATCGGACAAGGTTCAGATTGATACATTGTCATACCAGAAGGGCGCAGAAGCTGTGCGATGGACAAGCACAGGAGGCACAGAATATGAGCTGGAAGCTTCCGACCGTACAGAACGCGGTACTACAGTTACTTTATATGTTGCGGAAGACAGCCAGGAATTCCTGGATCAATGGAAGATGAGGGAGATACTTCAAAAGTATTTTTCTTTCCTTCCCTATGAGTTGTATATTGAGGATGCGGCTTCCGAAAAGGAAGAAGCCAAGTCGGAGGATAAAGGCAAGGATGATGGCGAGTCAAAGAAGAGGGAACCCAAACCGATTAACGATACCTCTCCCTTGTGGCTTAAAAATCCAAGAGACTGCACGGAGGATGAGTATAAGGAGTTTTACCGCAAGGTGTTCCATGATTTTGAGGATCCCCTGTTCTGGATCCATTTGAACATGGATTATCCTTTTAACCTTAAGGGCATATTGTATTTTCCGAAGCTGAAGCATGAGTTTGAGACGATGGAAGGTCAGATTAAGCTCTATTATAACCAGGTTTTTGTTGCTGATAACATCAAGGAGATAATACCCGAGTTTCTCATGCTTCTGAAGGGTACCATCGACTGTCCGGATCTGCCTTTAAACGTGTCCAGAAGCTTCCTGCAGAATGACGGCTATGTAAAAAAGATTTCTGCGCATATAACTAAAAAGGTAGCGGATAAACTGGTATCGCTCTTTGAAAACGAGAGGGATAATTATAACAAATACTGGGATGACATCAACCCCTTTGTTAAATACGGCTGCATGAGGGAAGAAAAGTTCTTTGAAAGGGTAAAGGACATAATCATATTTAAAACCACCAATGGTGATTATGTGACTTTGAAGGATTATCTGGAGAGGAACAAGGAGAAGCATGAAAACAAGGTTTTCTATACCAATGACGAAAATCAGCAGGCGCAGTATATAAGGCTTTTCAAAGAGCAGGGGATAGAGGTTGCCATACTGCCGTCCATGATTGATTCCCACTTTATTCAGTTTATGGAGATTAAAGAAAGCGGCATCAAGTTTACCCGGGTTGACTCCGATCTGTCGGACAGCATGAAGGAAGACGGCGCGGTGGTGGACAAGGATATCCAGGATAAGCTGGAAAAATTGTTTAAAGACAATCTCAGCAACGATAAGCTAAACATTAAGGTGGAAGCGTTGAAGGCAGAATCGATACCAGGCATGATACTGGCTTCCGAACACTCCCGCAGAATGCAGGAAATGAGCCGCATGTTCGGAGGTGCAGATATGAGCCATATGTTCCCTAAAGAAGAGACCCTGGTGCTCAACAGGAACAACTCTCTGATCAAGGCCGTTGTGAAGCTTATGGACAGGGAGGATAAAAAAGAGGATGTTAAACTCATATGTGAACAGGTATATGACCTGTCCATGATGGGCCACAGGCAGTTGGAACCGGAAGCCATGGCAAAGTTCATTGAAAGGAGCAGCACCATACTGGCTAAGCTTGCGGAAATGAGCGCATGAGTAAAATTGGACATAGGGAAGTTGAACATAGGAAAGCTGGACATAGGACAACTTAACATGGGAAAATTACACAAAAGGAACTACACGTAAGAAAACTAGACATTGAAATATGCTAGACAAGGGATGAAGCGATAGCTGTTAAAAAGGATTGGGCTTTTTATGCAAAGCTCAATCCTTTTTAATAAACATTATATAAATTTTTATTCTTTTGATGAATTTATATACTTTTTTTCTAATGAAGTAAACTGCCAGGTTTTAATTAAAACCTTATATCATCCTTACTTATCCCTTTCCCTTATTTCAACCCTGCGGATTTTTCCGCTTATCGTTTTAGGGAGTTCGTCTACAAATTCTATTATTCTTGGATATTTGTATGGAGCGGTGACGGTTTTTACATGTTCCTGAAGCTCTTTTACCAGGGCGTCGCTGGGCTTATAATTCTTTGTCAGCACAACCGTGGCTTTTACAATCTGGCCTCGGATCGGATCAGGAACTGCCGTGATGGCGCACTCGAGAACTGCAGGATGCTCGAGAAGGGCGCTCTCAACTTCAAAGGGCCCTATACGGTATCCAGAGCTCTTGATCACATCATCAGCCCTGCCTACAAACCAGAAGTATCCGTCTTCATCCCGCCATGCGATATCTCCGGTATAATAAACATCATTGTTCCATACTTTTTTAGTGAGGGCTTCATCCCTGTAATATCCCCCAAACATTCCGGCGGGTTTTAGTTTATCCGTACGAATAACTATCTGGCCTTCCTCACCTATGTCCACCGAATTCCCGTCTTCATCCACCAGGTCAACCTCATATCCCGGTGCCGGCTTGCCCATGGAACCCGGCTTTGGTTCCATCCACGGGAAGGTGCCCAGGACGACGGTCAACTCCGTCTGACCATATGCTTCCATCAGTTTTATGCCGGTTGCCTTGTAAAATTGGTTGTATACTTCCGGATTAAGCGGTTCGCCGGCAACGACACAATATTTTAACTTGCTTAAATCATATTTGGTGAGGTCTTCCTTTATGAAAAACCTGTAGATGGTCGGCGGCGCACAGAAAGTTGTTACGCCATGCTTGGAAATTACGTTCAGCAGATCGCTGGGGACAAATTTATCATAATCATATACAAAAACTGCGCTTCCGCATATCCACTGGCCGTATAATTTGCCCCACATCGCTTTTGCCCAGCCGGTATCAGCTACAGTAAGATGGAGGCCCCCATCCTGGACATTCTGCCAGTACTTGGCTGTAAGTATATGTCCAAGGGGATATGTAAAGTTGTGCTGTACCATTTTTGGCATTCCTGTCGTACCCGATGTGAAATACAGCAGGGAGATGTCGTCATTAGTTGTATATTCACTCCCGGAAGGCTTTGTGAACTCTGCCGGGGAATTCTCCATTTCCTTGTTGAAGTCGATCCAGCCTTCCTTGCTGCCGCCTACGAGAACTTTATACTTAAGGGTAGGAGATTCTGCCTCCGAGTCCTCCACATGCTTTATAACTTCAGGCTCATTGACGCAAACAATCATTTTGACATCGGCGGCATTGTTTCTGTAAACGAGGTCTTTTTTAGTAAGCATGTGAGTGGCGGGGATGCATATTGCACCTATTTTGTGGAGGGCAAGGATGCAAAACCAGAATTCATAACGCCGTTTTAGAATAAGCATTACCGGGTCGCCTTTTTTTATGCCTACTGACCTGAAAAAGTTGGCCGCCTTATCGGAATAATATTTCATCTGACCAAAATTAAATACCGCTTCATTCCCTTTTTCGTCACACCAAACCATGGCTGTTTTGTCAGGGGTTTCGGTAGCTATCACATCAACTACGTCGTATGCGAAATTGAAATTTTCCGGTACCTTTATCTTGAAATTTCTTACTATATCTTCATATGAAGTGAACTCTACTTGTTGGAGAAATCTTTCAACCATTGACATTGCCTATTACCTCTATTCTTGTATAATTTACATTTATCAACTGTTGATCATAGATTTTTAAATATGTATTGTATATGTTGGATTAGTGTTCAACAACTAAAATCCTGCATCAGATTATATGATTATTGCCAGAAACTTGGCCGGTTTGTTGTCCAAGGCTCTCATTGCATGATTTATGCCGGAATCAAAATACAAAGAATCCCCTTCATTGAGAACAACCTCGTGGCCATCGATTATTACTTTCATCCTGCCTTCAAGAACATAATTGAATTCCTGTCCTGTGTGGGAATTATACCTTACTTCCGTGCTTTCATCTTCAGGCTCCACTGTTACCAGGAAAGGCTCTGCCTTTTTATTGGCAAAGTTGTATGCAAGGCTCTGATACTTATATTCCTTCCTTCTCTCTATGCTTACACCTTTGCCTGCCCTGACCAGAGAATAGGTGTGCAGCTTTGGTCCTTCTCCGGTCAATAATGCCGTAAGCTCCACATTAAACATGCTTGCTACCTTGTAAAGAAAACTTACCGGTATGTCTACCTCTCCACTTTCATATTCCTTGTAGGTATCAACCGGTATTTTGAGCTGTGCCGCCAGATCTTCCGGAGAAAGACCTGCTATATTCCTCAGCTCTTTCAACCTTTCGGCAATCTGCCTTATCTGTTCCGACATAAAACCATCCCTTTCGTATATATTTGGATAGAATATGTTGCTAAATTAGAGACAATTTTATAATTTATCATAACATAATGGAAATTCTAAATAAAGCGTTATAAGACCTAGGCTTATCATTTCATAAGAATGCGTAAAAAAATTTATGGAATCCGACAGAAGGGAGCAAAGGGTAATAATGTAATCATATTGAAGAGAATGATAAGATAACGGGAGATGGTATCGAAAAAGGTAAGCCTTCCGGTATCTTACGACATGCAATCAGCTTCAGTTTTCATATTCCTGGCGCAAAATATGGATGAACTCGGACGCGGCCTTGCACAGGGGGACATCCTTTACGGTGGCGATGCCTAATTTTCTCATGGGAGGCTTTTCCTCCAGTTGTATTTCAAAAAGCTCGCCGCTTTTAATGGCTTCTATCGCACTTTTTCTTAAGACATGAGCTATGCCAAGGCCCATTTTTGCAAACTCCAGCAGCAGATCTATGCTTTCCGATTCTATTTCCGGATGCAGCTCAATTCCCTTGTCATTAAAGTAATTGTCAACGCATCTTCGGGTTGAACTGGCCTTTTCCAGCAACAGGAGCGGATATTTTAAAAGCTCTTCGGGCGATAATATCCTGTCTTTTAAATTTTCGAATTTTTTCGATGCCACAAAAACATCCTCCAGTTCCAAAAACTCTGTCACACAGATGCTTTTGTCCTCTACCGGCATAGTGACTATGCCGAGGTCGGCAGAACCGCTTTTCAGATTTTCTATGATTTGAGCCGAGGTTCTGTTGATGATCCGTATGTGGACATTGGGGTATAAGCTGTTGAATTTTCTAAGGCAGGGCATGAGATAATACTTGCATATGGTGTCTCCGACTCCTATGCGCATTTCCCCGGATTTCAGATTTTGCATTTCTTCTATTTTATTCTCTGCTCCTTTTAAAAAGTTGTATGCCTGTTCGACATGCTTGAACAAGAGCTCTCCATCCTTGGTCAGCTTGATGCTGCGGGTTTTCCTGTAGAAAAGCTGCGTTCCCATTTTTTCTTCCAGACTTTTTATTGACTGGCTCACCGCCGACTGAGATATGAAAAGCCTTCGGGCTGCTGCCGAAAAGCTGCCTGTTTTGGCGGTGTGGTAGAATATCTTATATAGCTCAAAATTTATATCCATAAGCACTCCTAATTACAAGCATTAGTATTATTAATTTTACTTATTAATAATAGCATATTATAATGAAAGCAGACAAGATAGGATGATAAAGCTTGGGACAAATTTGAATATAGTTGTGGACATTTATTAAAGTTTTGATATTGAGGTATTCTATAAGGAAAATTACTTTTGCATTAGTTGTAGTATGTGTTTAATTACATTGATTTAGAACTTTAATTTAACCTGTTGTGCTAGCTAATTTGAGATAGCGTTGTGAAGAGTTATTAGAGATAGTTGGTGAAGTGGAGGATAAGGCAAATCACCTGAACGAAGTGAATTGCTTAATCTTTTATCAAGCTTGTAATTCGCTAATTTTCAATTAGCGAATTATATCGATAGCTACCTTAATTTATTATAGATATTATTGGAGTTATCGATTCTAGCTCTTTAACTCGGAACTCCGCTATCGAGAATGCTGGCACAACGAGTTAATTTAATACATTAATTTTAAGGCTTGATCCAAAAGCTGTGGATCGGGCGTTGATAATGGAGGTATAGTAGATCATGGGACAGGTGAGGCGGATTTTTGTTGAAAAGAAAAAGGGTTTTGATATAGAGGCCGGTGGGCTTTACAGAGATTTAAGGGACAATCTGGGCATAAAAGGGCTGAAATCGTTAAGAATAATCAACCGGTACGATATTGAGGGAGTATCCGACGACGAATATGCCAGATCCAGGGATATGATATTTTCTGAACCTCCGGTGGATTTGGTTTATGAGGAAGAAATTCCGATAAGCCCGGATTCAAGGGTTATAGCGATAGAATACCTACCCGGTCAGTATGACCAAAGGGCTGATTCGGCATCCCAGTGCGTCCAGATGCTTACCGGGGGGGAAAGACCGTCGGTAAAGACTGCAAAGCTCATAATCTTAGAGGGTGAAATTTCCGACTTTGAGTACGAAAAGATAAAATCCTACTGCATTAACCCGGTGGAAAGCCGGGAGGCTTCCATGGAAAAACCGGCCACTCTGGAAGATGTTCCGGATATGCCGGAGGATATTGAAACTATCAACGGTTTTATAAAAATGACGGATGAAGAGATGGCAGAGCTTATGGAAAGCATGGGACTGGCCATGTCCTTTGAGGACCTCGCATTCTGCCGTGATTATTTTAAAAATACCGAAAAAAGAGATCCTACCGTAACGGAGATAAGGGTAATCGACACTTACTGGTCGGATCACTGCAGGCATACTACGTTTCTGACATCTATAGATGGGGAGGAAATTGAATCGGGACATTATTCCGATGCCATAAGGAATGCCTATTCAGGCTACTTGAAGTCAAGAGCAGTAATCCACCTTGGAAAAGACAAGGATATGTGCCTGATGGATCTGGCGACGATAGCCATGAAGGAGCTGAGAAGGCAGGGAAAACTGGATGACCTGGATATATCCGATGAGATAAACGCCTGCAGCATAGTTGTCAATGTGGAGGTGGATGGTTTTGAAGAGGAATGGCTTGTCATGTTTAAAAACGAGACCCACAACCATCCCACAGAAATAGAACCTTTTGGTGGTGCCGCAACATGCCTTGGCGGTGCCATAAGAGATCCTCTGTCAGGCAGGGCTTATGTCTACCAGGCTATGCGTGTCACCGGCAGCGGTGATCCAAGGACGAGAATCGAAGACACCATCCCGGGCAAGCTCCCGCAGCGCAAGATAACCACAGGAGCTGCTGCCGGATACAGCTCTTACGGAAATCAGATAGGCTTGGCCACAGGGCAGGTAACAGAGATCTACGATGAGGGCTTTGTGGCAAAAAGGATGGAGATCGGAGCCGTTATAGGGGCCGCACCAAAAAGGAATGTGGTGAGATCAAAGCCGGAAGCAGGGGATGTGATAATCCTTTTAGGCGGAAGGACAGGCCGGGACGGATGCGGCGGAGCAACCGGATCTTCCAAGGAGCATACGGAGGATTCGCTGCTCACATGCGGTTCAGAAGTCCAGAAGGGAAATCCTCCCACTGAAAGAAAAATACAAAGGCTTTTCCGAAATCCTGAAGTAAGCCGCATGATCAAAAAATGCAATGATTTTGGAGCCGGAGGTGTTTCTGTTGCCATCGGCGAGCTGGCCGACGGTCTTGAAATAAACCTTGATGCGGTACCTAAAAAGTATGAGGGGTTGGATGGCACCGAACTGGCGATATCCGAATCCCAGGAGAGAATGGCTGTCATGGTGGCTCCGGATGATGCTGAAGCGTTCATTTCAGCAGCAAGGGAAGAAAACCTTGAAGCAGTGAAGGTGGCTGTTGTGACTTCGGAAGGAAGGCTCAAAATGTTCTGGAGAGGAAGATCCATCGTCGATATCAGCAGAAGCTTTCTGAATACCAACGGAGCAAAGCAGAGCACCAGGGTAGTGGTTTCAATTCCGGATAAAAGCGGCAGTCCTTTCAGTGTCCTGCCGGCAGAAATCGAGAATAATTCCGACAACCTTGAAAAGGCATGGATTAGCAATCTGCAGAGACTGAATGTATGCAGCCAAAAAGGTTTGGTGGAGCGGTTCGATAGCACAATAGGCGCCGGTACTGTTCTGATGCCCTTCGGAGGAGAACACCAGCTTAGTCCTGCTGAAGGCATGGCAGCCAAGATTCCTGTGCTGAAAGGGGATACAGTAACCGGTACTGTTATGACTTTTGGATACAATCCTTCCATAGCAAAATGGAGCCCCTTCCATGGAGCGCTGTACGCAATAATTGAGGCGGTGGCCAAGGTTGCTGCCATGGGCGGCGATTACAGGAGAGCCCGTCTTACCCTGCAGGAGTATTTCGAAAAGCTGGGCAAGGACCCCAAGAAATGGGGAAAACCGTTTGCCGCGCTGCTGGGAGCCTATTATGCCCAGATGAGGCTGGGTATACCGGCAATAGGTGGTAAGGACAGCATGTCCGGTACCTTCAAGGATATGACGGTACCTCCAACCCTTGTGGCTTTTGCAGTGGATACAATAGATGTTCGCAGGGTTATTTCCACAGAGTTTAAAAAGGCAGGCAGCCAGGTGGTTTTATTGCCCTTGAGAAGGGACGAATACGATATTCCGGACTTTCACCAGTTGGACAGGAACTATTCAAAGGTATATGAACTGGTACAAGCCGGAAAGGTGCTGGCCGCTCATTCAGTACGCTATGGTGGAATAGCAGAGGCCATCAGCAAGATGTGCTTTGGCAACAAGATCGGATTTGTTTTTGAAGGAAGTTTTGGCATCAAAGAGCTGTTTTCTCCGGAATATGGTTCCATAATACTGGAAATACCAGAGAAGGAAGATGTGGAAAATCTGTTTAAAGGATACGAATATGAACTCCTCGGCCGCACCCAGACGGATGAAGCGATTGATGTGAACGGAACCAGGATCATGCTGGATGTGGCAATACAGAAATGGCAGGAGCCTCTTGAAACAGTTTTCCCCACAAAGGTGGAAGAGAGGAAGGAAACTCCGGTACATTACTATTTTGACAGGTTCAGGGCGATAAAGTCCGCCACGGTATATGCAAAACCAAGGGTATTTATCCCTGTGTTTCCCGGCACCAACTGTGAGTACGACACTGCCAGGGCTTTTGAAAAGGCGGGAGGAACCGTGGATATGATGGTCATTAAAAACCTGTCCGCCCGCGATATTGAAGAATCCATTGAGACTATGGTAAAAAAGATAGAAAATTCCCAGATAATCGCTCTGCCGGGAGGGTTCAGCGCCGGAGACGAGCCTGACGGCTCGGGCAAATTCATTGCCACGGCTTTCAGAAATCCATATATCAAGGATGCGGTAATGCGCTTCCTGAAACAGAGGGATGGGCTGATGCTCGGAATATGCAACGGATTCCAGGCTCTCATTAAACTTGGACTGGTACCCTATGGAGAGATAAGAGATATGGATGAAGACCAGCCTACCCTTACTTTCAATACTATAGGACGCCATGTATCCTGCATGGTGTCGACCAAGCTGGTGTCCACCCTGTCGCCGTGGTTTAGCAACCTCCAGATCGGCGAAATCCATAAAGTGGCTGTATCCCATGGAGAGGGAAGGTTTGTGGCCAGCCCTGAGGTGCTGGAAAGCATGGCAAAAAACGGGCAGATTGCCACCCAGTATGTGGATCCGGATGGCAATCCCACTTATGATATCCGGTACAACCCCAACGGATCCATCAACGCTATTGAAGGGATTACAAGCCCTGACGGAAGAATTCTGGGTAAAATGGGGCATTCGGAAAGGGTTGGCTCCAATGTGGCGGTAAATATCCCCGGCGAAAAAGATCAGAGGATATTTGAAGCCGGAATAAGCTATTTCCGATGATGAAATAAAGCTTTTCATGGCGAGTATTTCCGGATGTGAAGCGAAAATCTTCCATGGCAAGTGTTTCCGGTGATGGTATAAATCTCTTCATGGAAGTCTTTGCGGTGGTGAAATAAAACTTTCTACATGGAAAGAATTTTTGGGATAAATAAATGCTTGTCAGAGCAAGTATTTCCGGAGGCGAAGCAAATAACCGTTCCCGGTAAGTATTTCCGGTGTTGAAATGAAACTGTCCAAAGCAAACAAAAGCTCATTACGGATTGGTTGAAAAATCCGGGAGAATATAAAAAAATATTATGCAAACAATAATATAAGCATGACCGACTAAATTTAATTGGCTAGGGAAGGAGAAATCTGCTTATGGACAGAACTATTGCGGTAGAAAAGGAATTGACGCCGGTTATCCAGTATCTTTCTGAAAAGGGATATAAAGTTGAGAGCATAGAGTTTGGTAGCGATTACAGTAAAAATATTGACAAATATGACGCTGTAGTTGTTACAGGCATGAACAAGGATTTTCTCGGGATGCAGGATGTTGTGTCAAAAATACCGGTTATTGAAGCAAGAGGCATGACTGCGGAACAGGTATACTGGCAGTTGAATACAAGTCTTAAGCAGTGATGTTTGAATATCTCTTCCTAAGAAAGTAAGGCAAGTTGGTCATACTTCAGCAATTTTGATCAGACAGCCGGAAGGACAGGAGCGATTTCATATCCAGCTTCTGCTTTTCCGGCTGTTGCTATAGCTGTTACTATTTTGTATTATAAGAGGTTCTGCTATATGAATTTAAATAAAAATGCAAATCATAGCCTGTATGGACTCTATACTATGCTTATTTTAAAGCTTCGCATCCACAGGTCAATCTGTATCAGATAAGCCGCAAGCTGTGGCCCTGCCATCAACTGCCCAAACCATGGTCTGCCGTAATCCGATTTTCCGTTCAGCAGGGGCAGTACCTTATCCTTTTGGATAAGACGCAGCAGAGGGGAAGCGCTGTCGTTAAGTATTTCAATGAGCATTTCGTTGACGATTTTTTCAAAGTATGGGTCATGGGTTTTGGGGTATGGACTTTTACGTCTCTTAATTACATCATCCGGGAGAATCCCTTTCGCTGCCTGGCGGAGGAGCCCTTTTTCCCGGTCACCGTAAGTTTTGATATCCCAGGGAATGTTCCAGACATATTGCACCAGGCGGTGGTCGCAGAATGGCACTCTTACCTCCAGCCCCGATGCCATGCTCATGCGGTCTTTACGGTCCAGAAGGGTGGACATGAACCATGTAATGTTAAGATAGAAAATTTCCCGCCTCCTTGCTTCCGTCGGATCTTCCCCTTTCAGCGCCGGTACTTCGCTTATGGTTTCCCGGTATCTTCTTTCCACATATTCGTGGGGCTTTATATAGTCTTTTACTTCCGGTTTCAGCAGCGTGCTGCGCACATCCGACGGATGAATCCATGGGAAGCTGTCGCGGCTGAACATTTCCTCCCTGTGAAACCATGGGTATCCGCCGAATATCTCATCGGAGCACTCTCCTGAAAGGGCTACGGTGGAGTGCTTTTTGACCTCCCGGGAAAACAGCCATAGGGATGAATCGATATCGGCCATGCCGGGAAGATCTCTGGAATACAGAGCATCCTTAAGGGCATCGGCTATTTCCTGGGAGTTGAAAGTGATGTAATGGTGCTCAGTGCCTGCCACATCGGACATGCGTTTGACCCAGGGAGCATCGGCATCCGGCTGGAAGCTGCTGGGAGTGAAGAATTGATCGTTGCCGGTGTAGTCGATGGAGAAGCTGTGTAGCCGCCCTTTTCCCGTATCACGAAATTCCTGTGCCGCTACGGCAGTTATTATGCTTGAGTCAAGCCCTCCGGACAAAAAGGTGCATACCGGGACATCGGAAACCAACTGGCGGACTATTGAATCTGTAAGCAGGTTCCTTACATTGGTTATGGTGTCTTCGAGGCTGTCGGTGTGGGGATGGCTTTCCAGTTTCCAGTACCTGGTCATACGAAGGCCTTGATGGTTGTAAAGGATATGATGGGAAGGCTTTACTTCGTACACATTTTTAAACACCCCATGCCCGGGCGTTCTGGAAGGCCCCAAAGCAAAAATTTCAGCTAGCCCTTCATTATCAATTTCCGGTTGTATTTCCGGGTGAGCAAGCAGTGCCTTAAGCTCCGATGCAAAAATCAAGGAGGTTCCCCTCAGTGCATAGAAAAGAGGCTTTACACCGAATCTGTCCCTGCAGAGGAAAAGGCTTTGCTCTTTTTCATTCCATATACCAAAGGCATATATACCGTTGAGACGCTCAGCACAACCGCTTCCCCACTCTATGTAGGAGATGAGAAGCACTTCCGTATCCGAGTTGCTTTCGAAGATATAACCTTTTGCTTTAAGCTCCTCACGGAGTTCAACAGTGTTGTAGAGCTCTCCGTTATAGGTGATTGTGTAATCATAGCCTCCAAAGCGCCTTACCATCGGCTGGCATCCCCCGGCAGGATCAACAACTATAAGACGTTTATGGGCGATAAGGGCATGGTCCGATGTCCACAAGCCTTCAGCATCCGGCCCGCGGTGTGATAATGCCTGTGACATTTGCTCCAGGATCTTTTCCTGGCCATGCAGATTGTTTTTCAAATCTATCCATCCTGCTATTCCACACATTATTATCAACTCCTTTAACCCAAAAAGTGCCCTCTTAAGACAGGGCACCTTTGCCAAATGATAATTGATCTCATTTAGTTTTTCACTATAGCATATGCTGCCATCGCCACAGTGTTACATTATTTCAGGCAGTATAAAGAATTTACGTACATTTATTGTGGCATTCCTTTGGTGATTATTGTATGGTAACTTATAATTTCTACCAAACGGTCACTGATATGTCATTTTTTATAAAACCGTTATGAATTTTCGAAAAATATTATGCTTTATCCGGCGGAGAATAGGGAAATCATCTGAGCCAAGGCGATCTGCGGCTTATATAACATAAAAAACACGCTGACTGAAAATCAGCGTGTTTTATGATAACTACAAATAATATTTAAAATAAATAATAATGTATAAATATTACTTGATACGTATACAAAATGTTATCTGATCTATTTTTAACTTATGTTCATCAGCATGTAACTTGAGCCAATGTTGATACCGCAACAACTTGATCAATCAAAATAAATAGTTTTGCCGGTTTTTGCGGACTCATAGATCGCTTCAATAATCTCTGAGACCACGCAGGCCTCTTCCGGTTTTGTTAGAGGCGGAAGGTCGTTTACCACGCTGTAAATCCACTGTTTGGCTTCATATTCCTCGGCGGTCAGGTTCTCGCCCTTAAAGAGTTCTCTGGCAGTGTTGTTGGGTTTTACATCATTGATATACAGGGAACCGTTTTTCTCTCCGTTAATCCGGACGATATCCCCGCGTATTTCAAGGCCACCCTTGGTTCCGCAGATGGTCATATGTCCACCGTTTTCCACATTGAGCAGCCAGGAAGCTTCTACAACCATGGTAGCTCCGTTCTTAAACTTGACAAATCCCATGGCTGAATCTTCTACCTGGAAATCCTTGGGGTCCCAAATGCCCCATTCATTGGAGTACATGGCTGTATCAGCCAGCTTGCGATATACGGAGCCAGTTACGCTGGCTACTTCGTAATTGCCTATGAGATAGAGGGCTGCATCTATGGAATGGGTTCCGATGTCGATCATCGGGCCGCCGCCCTGCTTCTCCTTATCCAAAAATACGCCCCAAAGCGGTGCACCTCTCCTGCGGACTGCCGGTGCTTTTACATAGTAAACTTCACCCAGTTCACCATCCTGAATCAGTTTGCGGGCATATTGATATGTTCTGGTGCTTCTGCTCTGATAGCCTATTGTCAGCTTTTTACCGGTGCGCTTAGCGGCTTCGACCATAGCCCTTGCGTCTTTGGAGGAAGCAGCCATGGGCTTTTCACACATGACATGCTTGCCGGCTTCCAGCGCGGCAATGGATATTTCAGCATGGGATACGTTAGGGGTCAGTACATGAACCACTTCTATATCCGGTATCTTCAAAAGCTCCCTGTAATCAGTGCAAACAAAAGCGTCTTCCGTGCCATAATCCTTCTTTGCTTTTTGGGCCCTTTCTTCTATAATATCACAAAAGGCCACCATCTTTACGTTTTCCAGCTTTTTGAGGCTGGGCATATGCTTTCCGTTGGCGATTCCGCCACATCCTATGATACCGACCTTTACTTCCCTCATGGGGCCGGATTTGGTTTCAGTGATTATAGCAATTGACATAAATATACTCCTTTCTTAAATGGACCGCCTCATTCTGCAATAAGCAGATGAACCCTTATAGAGTAACTATGCGATTTTCCCGGTTGGATATATATGCGTTTTCAAGAAGACGGGTAAGATCAATGCCGTCCTGTACTCCGAAGCCTTCCGGTGAGCCGGTTTTGTTTATGCAAGCGTCTACAAACATTTCAACAGGCATAGGGAGTGCTTCGGGGAGAGTAGGAACAATATACTCGTTGGTGTACTTGCCGAGAGATTTTGTTTTGAGCTTCACATCTCTGCCATAAGCCAGCAGTGTGGCATCAGAACCATATATTTCAACAGCACCCGGAGTGTTGTAAGTGACAAAGCTTGTTTCACATGTACAAACGGCACCGTTTTCAAATTCTATGGAAGCAGTGGCACTTTCGTCAACTTTAGTGCCGAAAGGAGATGTCAGAAGGGATGTAATCCTGACCGGTTTACCCAGGAGGTAGCAGGAAGTGTACATCGGATGGCAGCCAAGGTCCATGAGGGCTCCTCCGCCAGTCTTGGATTCATCAAACCAGTACTCAGGCAGCCAACCACCGCTGACTCCATCATGACCATTGCGTATACGAACCAGGGAGATCTTTCCGAACTCGCCGTTTTTGATCATTTTTCTTGCCAGCTGAATAACAGGCGTTGTTCTCTGAGGAAGGGAAATAACAAAGGTTACACCGGTTTTTTCCACTGCGCGAGCTATATCTTCACATTCTGCAACAGTAGGAGCCATGGCTTTTTCAGTAAAGATGTGCTTTCCGGCAAGAGCTGCTTTTACCATTACATCGCGATGCATGGTGGTTGGAGCGTCACATACTACTGCGTCTACATCATCCCTGGACAAAAGGGCGTCCAGATCCTTTTCAAAAGAGCATCCTAGCTGCGCTGCCCACTGGGAGCCTCTGTCTGCATCTTCATCCCAGACAGCTGTAATTCTGGCTTTGCCGGTTTTTAATACCTGGTTGGCATAACCTTCAGCGTGGACATGCCATTTGCTTAACATTGCAACATTTAACATATCAACCACTCCTTTGCTAAAACTTGTGACATGCAGGTAATTATAAATGCTGTTATTTTATAATTATCTATTTTGCATTATATATAATGCTTTCCCAAAAAACAATTTCCATTCTTATATTCGAGATGGATAATCTTATGTTTAGTTAGTATTATTTTATCTTTTATATTGACATATAAGCATGAGAAGTTGACACAGTAAGGTATACTGTTTATAATTTAAGCGAGTGAAGAGGAAACCATCAGGATTTAAGGTATATTGTTAAAAGTCTGGCATGAAGCAGGCTTGACTATTTATAATCGAATCGATGTACTTCTAAGTAAACAGAAACGTTGATGTACTTCGAATCAAAAAGAAATGTTAATGAAGAACATTTTTTGGTATGTATTTTATGTATTTATTGCATGTTTAAATTCCCCGATATACAAGTGAATAATGATTTGCTTTATGAACATCATAGGCTTATCGCTTATTTTATAAAGTTATCAGAAAGGGTGTTTTATAGTGGCATATATACGCGATAAAAAGGAAGAATTGACTGGCTATCAGGAGCATGCCCCATATAATCCCAACATTGATGTGCAGTGCGATTTTGTTATGGTGTATGGCATCGATGAATCCATGCCCCAGAGGATTGCAGAATTCAAAAAACAGGGATACGTGGTGCATTTAATGACGGGTATTGCCTGGGGTGAATATCAGGATTACCTGTATGGCCGCTGGGATGGACGTGAACACTGGGATGAGGCCCAGAAAGCCCGCGACGGCAGGCTGATCCTCCATGGCAAAGATGTGCCGTATATGGTGCCTACCATTGCCTTTGCCGACTATCTGACTGAAAAATTGAAAGTGGCAGTGGATGCAGGCGTGGAAGCAATCCATCTGGAGGAGCCGGAATTTTGGGATTATGGCGGCTACTCCGAGGCTTTCAAACGGGAGTACGAATTATATTACAGAGAGCCATGGAGACCGATGGACGAAGACCTTGATGTTCGTTACAAGGCTTCAAGGCTTAAAGCATACCTTTATGCCCGTGCTCTGGACCGTATTTGCGGAGCATTAAGGGAATATGCAAAGGTCAAGCACAACCGGGTTGTGCGTTTTTACGTGCCTACCCACAGTCTTCTTAATTATACCCAGTGGAAGATTATGAGCCCGGAAGGGGCGCTGATCGACCTGCCTGTGCTGGACGGATACATAGCTCAGGTCTGGACGGGTACCAGCAGAAGTGAAAATGTATACCAGGGTGTCCTGAAAGAAAGGACTTTTGAAACTGCCTATCTGGAATATGGAATCATGCAGGAATTGACAAAAGGAACCGGTAGAAAAATGTGGTTTTTACAGGACCCCATTGAAGACAATCCGGAGTATCCTTGGGAAGACTATGAATATAATTATCTTAAGACAGTTACGGCATCTCTTTTGCATCCCAATGTCCATAATTATGAAATATGTCCCTGGCCGAACAGGGTGTTCAACGGGAAATATCCTTTCTCCCGCAAGGAAAGACGCCCTATGGAAAATGCAAAAACCATACCTCCTGAATATTGCACACTGCTTAACAATATTTTTAATACTCTGGGAGATATGGATCAGGATGATTTCAGCTTTGACGGTGTAAATTCGGGAGTGGGAATTATCATGTCCGACACGGGACTGTTCCAGAGAACTTACCCGGATGGTATAATAAAGAGCCCTCGCAGGTTAGGAGAGCACCAAAAGCGCATTCAGTCAGGAGGAATTGCGCAGATTCCGGAGGAGATGGAGCTGGATGAAGATATGCTGAAGGAATTCATCGAAAGCGGTTCCTTCCCGAACTTTTACGGCATGGCACTGCCCCTCTTGAAATACGGATTGCCGGTACGTCCGGTCCAGATGGACAATATCCGGAGGTTCCCTGCATATCTTGACGACTACAAGAATTTGATACTCAGCTATGAATACATTAAGCCTCTGTCTCCGGACATCAACAATGCCTTTGCTACCTGGACGAGAGAAGGGGGTACTCTGATTTATATAGGAGACGGTTCCGATCCCTATCATGGCATACAAGGATGGTGGAACCGGCCAGGCAGAACTTCTTATGACAATCCGGCCCAGCATTTATTCGAGATGATGGGGCTCCCGAGAGAACTGGAAGACGGGGTATATACTGTTGGAAAAGGAGTTCTGGCAGTATATAACATATGCCCGGCCAAGCTATGCCTTAATAAAAAGATAGCAGACCAATACCGCAGCTTTGTCAAGGATGTGCTGGAAAGAACCGGAAGCCGTTGGGATTATACCAACCACATAACTCTGAGGCGCGGATACTATATTATTTCTGCTGTGATGGATGAAAGCGTTGATGACAGTCCTCAGATTTTTGAAGGTGTATTTGCCGATATGTATACGCCTGATTTCAAAATAGTGACTCGAAAGGTGCTGCACCCGGATGAAAATACCCTGCTGATGGATCTGAGCAAGGTTAAGCATCAAAACTGCATCATAGGAACATCTGTAAGGATATTCAAATTTGAATGCGGAGACAATGCCTTTGAACTAACGGCCAGGGGAGCGGCTTCTCTGAGAGCTAATATCCGTCTGAAGCTTGCAAAACCGATAGAAGAGGTTGCTGCAGTGGACGAAGATGGCAATGAAATTCCTGTGGAACATCTGTGGGATGAGCTTTCTAATACAGTATTGCTTTCCTATGACAGCTGTGGGAAGCAGGTGGTTATAAAAGGAATAATGCAGCAAAAGTAAGACCGGCTCGCGTTGTCGAGGCAATGATTTCTGCAAAAGGGACTTGAGAGAGGGTGCCATATTATGGAAGCAAAAGGTATCATATTTAATATACAGCAATTTTCGACCTATGACGGGCCGGGGATAAGAACCACAGTCTTTTTTAAAGGATGCAACCTGCGTTGCATTTGGTGTCACAACCCTGAATCCTATGCTCTTAAGCGTCAATTGATGTTTTATGAAGAAAAATGTGCCGGTTGCGGTAATTGCTTCAGGGTATGTCCGGTTCATGCCCACTCTGTGACGGATGAAGGGAAGCATTTTATAGACCGCAATGCATGCACCGGTTGCGGAATCTGCTGTGATTCGTGCTATGCCGGTGCTCTGGCCATTGCCGGCAAGGAGGTGACGGCAGCTGAAATATTCAGGGTTGTGGAGAGAGATATACTGTATTATAAGAATTCCGGAGGTGGTGTGACGTTTTCAGGAGGAGAGTGCATGCTCCAGCCTGAGCTTCTGAAAGACCTGCTGCTCATGTGCCGTGAAAGGAGCATACACACGGCGATTGACACTGCAGGAAATGTTCCTTTTGAAGCCTTTGAAAAAGTCATCCCTTTAACTGATCTGTTTTTGTATGATGTTAAGGCAGCCGATGACAATGTTCATAAGAAATTGACCGGAGTATCCAATCAACTTATTTTAAGCAACCTTAAGGCTTTATCCGAGAGAAAATGCGAGATTTGCGTACGCATACCCTATATTCCCGGCTGCAATGAAGGCGAAATGGAAGGGATCGCCGAGATTTTGAGTCCGTTGAATATTGGCAAGGTGGAGATTTTGCCTTACCATAGGCTTGGGGAAAGCAAAAGGGCAGCCTTGGGCATGGAAAAGGAAGAATTTTTTGCAACCCCATCCAACGAAGAACTGGACAAAGTGTGCAAAATTTTTGCGGAAAAGGGCCTTTCGGCAACTTACTCCAAAATAAAATAGAAAAGGCGGTGTTTTGGTATGGTAAACAGTGAAAAAACCAAGCTTTCTCCATTATACGAAAAAAGAATTGAAGATATGCGCCAGGCAAAACTCTACTACAACAAAGAGAAGCTGAAGAGATACGGTGGTTCCTACGACACGGATGATCATGGCTTTATCTGCTTTGATGAGATGGATTTCACACCGGAATACAACGAAGATAATATGATATACGGATGTAAGTTAATCGGAAGGAACCTTAGGAGGTTTTTCAATTCCTTCCCAGCGTATATACATCCATCCAGCGCATTAGCCGGATGCTGGGCAGGGGCCATAGCCAGGTTCGCCAAGATTGGACTTCGCCCCTCCGACCAACCCGTCCATTTAAAGCCCATACACGAAAAGTATGGTATTACTCAGAGCGGTATTGGAGCAATGAACCATCTGGGGCCGGATATGACTATCGGATTGCAGCTGGGGTGGAAAGGCCTTCTGGAAAAAGTGCGGTATTATCGAAGCTTCAATGCTCCGAAAGACACGGATTTTTATGATGGTGAAGAAGAACTGCTCCTGGGCATTTTGGAGTATATCGAGCGTCATGTGAAATATGCCTACAGCATGGCAGAAAAGGAAGAGGACCCGATAGTCCGTCAGAATTATCTGGAGATTGCTAAAGTAAATGAGAATCTTCTTAATTCGCCGCCCAAGACTTTCCGGGAAGCATGCCAGTTCCTGGCCCATTTCCAGAGCATAGACCGCACCTATTATCTTGGCGGAGCATTAGGACAGATTGATGAACTGCTGCGGCCTTATTATGAAAAGGATGTTAAGGATGGAATCCTCACCGATGAAATGGCCGTATGGATTCTGGCCAGCCTTTTCTATAACGATACCCATTATTCCCAGATAGGAGGGGTCACTCCCGACGGAAGCCGTGACTTGACCAGACGATTGTCTTTCTTGGTGCTGGATGCGGTTCACTATCTTCGTATACCTTCCAACATAGCGGTAAGAGTTTGGGAGGGTATGAATGAGGATCTGCTGAGAAGGGCTGTGGAGTACATTCTGGAGGATGGGTCCGGTGTATGCTTCTCCCTGTCCAAAGGTATTGAGGAGGGATTTGCCCGTAACGGACATCCTATCGAGCTGGCACGGATGAGAGCTAAAGTAGGGTGTAACTGGGTAGCTTTACCGGGCATTGAATACCCACTGCAGGACGTGAGCAGAGTGAATATGGCTTTTGCCTTGGTCCATGCCATGGACGATGTGATGAACGGCGATGAGGAGCCGAGCCTGGAAGCTTTATGGGAAAGATTCTCCCATCATCTTTCCATCATGGTGGATTGCATTAAGGAAGGATATGACTGGCATTATGAGGTGGTATCAAGAAATACTCCTGAAATCGTGCTGAATTTGTTCTGCCATGGTCCTATTGAGCGGGGATTGAACTGCGCCCAGGGAGGCGTGGACATCATCGGGCTAAACCTGGACGGCATAGCTCTGGCTACAGTGGCGGATTCTTTTGCAGCAATTGAACAAAGAGTTGTGCGGGAGAAAAGGATTAGCTGGCAGGAATTGTATAATGCTTTGAAAAAAGATTTCGAAGGGGAAGAAAACATACGCCTCATGCTGAAAAGCATTCCTCGCTTTGGAAATCCTGATTCCCTCGCCGAGGGATGGGCAACTCGCATTAGAGATGAGTTTGTGTACCAAGTGAAAAAGAGCCGCACCCCAAAACATCATCTGGAAGTAATCCCCGGATTGTTTTCCCATGGGGACATATATGCTTATGGCAGAAATCTGCCGGCCACACCCAACGGCCGCAAGAAGGGAGATCCCATCTCTCATTCCAGTGAGCCTGACCCTGGTTTTGCCAAAGGGTTAAACAGCTTTTCTCCTACTTTGAAAGCCAATGCTGTGGCACTGGTGCAGGCAGGATATGGTAATTCTGCGCCTCTGCATCTGGATATAGATTCAGATATGCTGAAAAGAGAAGGAGGAGTGGATTGCTTAATGGCTCTCATCCACACTCATAATCAGATGGGAGGTACTCTTATCAACTTAAACTGCATAACCAAGGAGCAAATTCTGAAAGCTCATGAGGATCCAGACAGCTATCCTGATTTGGTGGTAAGGGTCACCGGCTATTCCGCATTCTTTGCATCTTTATCCAAGCAGTATCGCCAGCAGATTGTGGACCGGTATTTAACCGATGATAAATAACGGCTGTGTTTTAACAGCCTCAAATCTCTGGTCATTCATGCAGAATGGAGGAGCGGTGCCTTCTAGAATATCCGACTCCGAACGATTTTAGAGCAGCCGGCAATCCCATGCCGGACACGGAATATTTAAATAGACGGCTCATTCCATTTATGAACGTTTACCTATTTTGATTGATGGAGCAGGTTGTGGAACCACCATAGCCTGCCTTTATTTTGTCATTGGTATTATTACAAATATAAGCGGTCGTATCCTGATGCCACAAAACAAAAGCACAATATATGCATATCTCCGTTTCTGCAAAAATAATATTAATAAGAAGTTAATATTAATAAGAGGAGATTTGCAATGATTATATATGCAATCCGGTTGAGAAGGCTTGTCAGGTATTTGATCATCATAGTGGCAGCGGTTGTGGCGGGCGTCCTGTTAGGCACAGCAGGCAAAGGTGCAATAGAGGTGTTTTCCCAGAAAAGGGAACTGCCCATATATTCTGTTGAAAGCACTGAAAAGAAAGTTGCCATAACCTTTGATTGTGCGTGGGGTGCTGATGATATTCCGGATATTCTGAGCACCCTGAGGAAGGAAGATGTAAAAGCCACATTCTTTATTGTGGGGCAGTGGGCTGAAAAATTCCCCGACAAGGTAAAAATGATGGCGGAAGATGGGCATGACATAGCAAATCACTCCTATTCCCATTTGAGGATGGGAGTGCTGGATAAAAGCCGGATTTCCAAGGAGATTTCTTTATGCGGTGAAAAGCTCGCGGAGATAACCGGCAATAAAATTGAGCTTTTCAGGCCACCTTACGGAGAGTATAATAACGATGTGATACTGGAAGCAAAGGCGCTGGGATATTATACAATCCAATGGGATGTCGATTCCTTGGACTGGAAACCTGAAATGAGCAGCGATGCAATTTTAAGCAGGGTGACGGAAAAGGTCAAGCCAGGATCAATAATACTCTTTCACAATGATACAAAACATACTTCCAAAATACTTCCTTCGATAATTAAGGCTCTTAAAGAGGACGGTTACACGTTCGAGCCTGTTTCGAGGCTAATATTGCGGGAAAATTACTACATCGATTATGATGGAAAGCAGAAAATGAAAAAATAACAATAAATTTTGTGTAACTCTGCTGTATTTTGATATTATGATTTCGCCCGATATAGCCGATGTTTTAATGTGGGAGATAAAGATTTTGGCGTTGCTCCTATTGCGAGGTATTTTTGTGAACTTATTGCTGAGATACGGAGATTTTATGATTTTTTGGACAAATTATATATTAGCAGGTATGTTCAAGTAGAAATTTATAATATATAATAAATGGTACTTGAAGAAGTTAATTGTAATGTGTCTGTATGCAAGTATGGTACCGTGTTTTCGGTTGTTTGTCGAAATGCGGTATGTCAGATCTGCTTAAAGCCCGATCAGGCATGTGTTTATGGCTTTGGAGTTCGTTTTCTATATATTTTTTTTATTCTAAAGTTTGGCTTATATGAATAAACATTACATTAGATAAACAATAGACATACAAGAGCCTAAGAGAGGAGAGTGGGGGTCGGATGGTCGGAAACATACTGGAGAACAACATGGTGACCATTTCCGGTAAGATAGTTTCTAATGCTGAGTTCAGCCATGAGGTCTACGGAGAAGGGTTTTATTGCTTTATGCTTGAGGTGCCGAGGCTTAGCGACAGCTATGATTATATACCGGTAACTGTTTCGGAACGCCTGGTAAATAAAGATGAATTGAGTATAGGTAAGAATATAGAGGTGGAGGGTCAGTTCCGTTCATACAACAGTTTCAATAATACTCAGGGCAACAAGCTGATATTGACTGTCTTTGCCAGAGATATAAACTTTCTGGAAGATGATTTGAAAGTAAAGAATCCTAACCAGATTTACCTTAATGGTTACATATGCAAAAAGCCCATTTTCAGAGTCACACCCTTCGGGCGGGAGATAACCGATATACTGATGGCGGTAAACAGGCCGTACAATAAGTCTGATTATATACCCTGCATTGCATGGGGCAGAAATGCAAGATACTCTGAAAATCTTGCTGTTGGGACAAATATAAAAATCTGGGGAAGAATCCAGAGCAGAGCTTACCAGAAAAAGCTGGATTCAGGAGAAGTTGTCACAAAAACTGCTTATGAGGTTTCTATTTCCAAGATGGAAGTGGCTGCCGTCAGGGAAAGCGAGAAGAAAGATTATGTGGAGCAGGATGAAGAGAATCTCGTTTCTAAAGCAAAGGAATAAGCATACACAGCTGATTGTGAGTGTCTACTGGCAGCAAGCATATTTCAGTATAATCAAAACCCTCTGCAAAACAGTCAATGACTTATTTTGCAGAGGGTTTTCAATTATATGCGGCTTGCAGAAAGTTACAACTGCAAACCTTTAATCTTCCTGTTACATGTCAGCATTATCTCAGCCAGAGTTTTATCTTTCTGTTTCTTACGAAATATCTCCACTGTTTCATCAGATAAGGCATAAGATAATGGTCTACGCCAAAAGCTCTTCCTGCTCCTCCCAGTAAGCAGAGGGCTGCTGGAATGAACCACCAGTCGTATTCATACATGCCGGTGGAAAGAAGGAAGTTTACATTCAATGCCAGTGAGCCAAGAGCCGCTATGAAAGTAAAGGTTCCTGACAACAGGGCAAGGCCTATGCCTATCTCAGCAAGAACTATCAGCACCTGGAACAGGATTGCGTTAGGTATTACTATATTGGTGGCAATCCAAGCATACCATCCCGGCGTGTGCTCGGATATTATTCTGAATACTGTTTCGCCAGTGTCGGTCACAGATGCGCTGGAACCGGCATCTGCTCCGGGCAGACCTGCCAGCAATGCTTTTGTAAACCAGCCTTGCTGAACCTTCTCAATACCCTCCATAAGCCATTTATATCCAAGGAACAAACGGATGGGTACAAGCCAGAATGCCGGGGTCATTACTGAGTAGTGCTTTTCCAGAAGGAACTTGTCCTGCTGTTTAAATAGCAGTTCGTCTTTTATATATCTGAAAACCAGTTCAAAACCACCTATTCCGAAAAGATAGTGGATATTCACCATGTATTTCATGAGTATGGAGAGCCAGGTGGGAAGTTCACGTCCCATTATATTTGACTGGGCAAAAAAGGCTCCCACAGATACCATGACACCGTGAAGCTTAGGTTTGATCTTTTCTTTTTCCTTTCCCCGGATGTCCGCGAGAATATTCAAGGCAGCGCCCTTACCAGTCTGCATGGCTGACTCGACCAAGGCAGGGAGAATCTGATTTTCACCGGTGGAAAACGCTGAAATATCACCCACCGAATACACATTTTTATACTGGGTTTGTGCATACTCGTTTACAACAATCCTGCTGGCACGGCTCCTGTTGATATCCAGTTTTTCCGCAAGGCTGTTTGCTTTGACTCCGGCTGTCCATATGAGGGTTTTGGTAGGAATGACCCTGCCGGTCTTGATCTCCACATGGTCAGCAGTAACACTGGAAACAGCACTGTTTAGCAGCACTTCTACTCCCAGCTTGTTGACGAGGTAATCCATGGATTTTTTGGCGCCTCGTTCCTTAAGGTTGGTAAGGATGCTTCCCAAGGCTTCCACCAATATAAGCTTGACTTCATTCCTGTCAACGCCGTATTCCCTGCACAACTGTTTTACCCAATTGGCGATTTCACCTATCGTTTCAACTCCGGTGAATCCGCCTCCACCGACTACGAAGCACAGCAGCTGTTCTCTTTTGGCCTTATCCTGTTCCTGGGATGCCTTAACAAAACATTTTCTGATATGTTCCCGTATCCTTATAGCCTGTTCATAAGACCATATGGTAAAAGCATGTTCCTGTATTCCGGGGATACCGAAAAAGTTGGGTTCACTGCCTGCCGCAAGAATCAGATAGTCATAGTGGTATTCACGAGAAGATGAAAGGAGCTTGTTATTTTCAAAGTCTATGCCATTAATTTCGTCCTGGACAATCTTTACGTCAGAATATTTGAAAATATCCCTCAAAGGCACAATTACGCCTTCTTCCCTGATTCTGTTGCCGGCAACTTCATGCAATTCGGTCAACAGGGTATGATAGGTGTTTTTGTCGATAATTGTGATTTCAATATCGTCTTCTTTTTTCTTCTTTTTTTGGAGCGTGAGTGCAGCTTCTATCCCTGCATACCCTGCCCCGAGCACAATTACTTTTTTTGACATGTAAATGTCCCCCTTGCTTAATTTCTGATTTGATTTAATATAAGTATGTACTAAATTTATGTATAATAATATATTACCAAATTATATTACCACCGGTATCATGTCGGAAAACTAAATATTTTAGAAAAAAGTGAATAAGCTGTTGGTAAATCAGATATATTATACATAGCCGCAATGCCTTAATTATATCATATACGCGGTATGTTTGCTAAATGTTAATTTTGATAAATTTTATGAACTAATATATATTTTTTATATTCAACTTATATATATTTTTGCAGCATTACGTGTTTTAATCCGGAACGTCCTTTCTTAAGACATGAACTTGTGACTGGGAAAACTGATAAAATAGTATAATTTGAGCAAGATATCTTCATTTGACATAGCAATTTCTTATAATATATAATATGCATATAAGTATAATATTCAAATGAAAGTTTTCAGATTGGCTACCTAGCGCTCCGGGGACTACCAGGGGCTTTATTTTATTGGATGTTGGAGATATATGAGAAGGAAAATCTTATTGCTATTAATGATATATGTTTCATTCATTCTGGCATCATGCCAGCAAAATACACCTGCTGAACGCATTGGCTCTTATATGGGAACTGTGATAACTGAAAAGGTATATGGGAAAAACGCCCAAAAGGCAGCAGATGAGGTAATGGAGAAAATAGCTGAGCTTGAGGCAATGATGACTATCAAGGACGCCGATAAGCAAAGCGAGATCGATAAACTTAACGACATGGCAGGCGTCGGAGAAGTCAAACTGAGCAGGGATTCCATTTCTGTCCTGGGCAAGGCAATCGAATATGCCGAGCTGAGCGAAGGTGCTTTTGATGTTACAATAGGTCCGCTGGCCAATGCCTGGGGGATATTTACCGACAATCCCAGGGTGCCCTCAAAGGACGAGATAGATAATCTTAAGAGTTTAGTAAATTACAGGGATATAAGCATCAACAATGCCGATTCCAGCGCATACCTTGCACGCAAGGGCCAAATAGTGGATCTTGGCGGTATCGCCAAAGGATATGCGGGAGATGTGGCAGTTGAGATACTAAAAGCAAAGGGTGTAAAATCTGCCCTGATAAACCTTGGAGGCAATGTGGTGGCTCTGGGGAGCAAACCTGATGGCAATCCCTGGTCCATAGGAATACAGAATCCGAGAGCACCTACAGGGGAGTATATAGGCATAGTAAAAGTAAGAGATAAGGCAGTGGTAAGCTCAGGAGATTATGAGAGGTTTTTTGAGAAGGACGGCGTGAGATACCATCATATTCTGGACCCCAGAACAGGGTATCCGGCGGATTCCGGGCTTATTGCAACTACGATAGTGGCCGATAGTTCGACCGATGCCGATGCTCTGTCCACTTCAGTTTTTGTTCTTGGCCTTGAAAAAGGAATGCAGTTGGTGGAAAGGCTTGACGGAGTGGATGCGATCTTTATTACCGAGGACAAGAAGGTATATATTACCGAAGGATTGAAAGAATCATTTACATTTAAGGATGAAAGCAAGGAATTTACTTATGTTGAAGAAAGGTGACATAGCTCTTGTCATATTGCTGGTTGTCGCCGTAATTGCGGGTCTTGCAGGCATCAGATTTTATAGAGGCGGCATGAAGGGCGATAGAATAGCTGTTATAAAGCAGGAGAATAAAGTGATCCGGGAGATCAACCTTGATGAGGTGCAGGAAGCGGAACGCTTGTCTTTGACAGGAGATTACAATAATATAATACTCATTGAGAAGGGGCGCATAAGGTTTGAAGAGTCCGACTGTCCGGACCTGGTATGCGTGCATACCGGCTGGCTGGATAAAACCGGAAGCTTTGCCGCTTGCCTTCCTAATAAATCGCTTATCATGATCAAAGGTGAAGGCGAAGAGGTTGATGGAGCAACGTATTGAAGCAAATGTACACAACCGGTATGTTTTGCTATAAAAGAGCGGAAAGATAATGGGTATAATACAAAGGAGCGTCCCTAAGAAGGCTGATGATGAGTAAAAATAAGAAGATGGTTTTGCTGGCATTGTTTGTAGCACAAGCGCTGGTATTATCCATAGTTGAATCATTTATACCTGTACCGGTGGGAATACCGGGGGTCAAACTTGGTTTAGCCAACATCATAACTATGGTGGTTATAATGTTCTTTGGGCTAAAGGAAGGCCTGGTAGTTGTTATAATCCGCTGTCTGCTTTCATCTCTTTTCGCAGGCGGACCGATGATTTTCTTGTTCAGCGTTGCGGGAGGAGTCTTAAGCGCGTTGGTCATGTATTTTTTGCACAGCAGATTGTCCAGGCTTTTCAGCACCATTGGAATAAGCATTGCCGGAGCAGTTGCCCATAATATAGGCCAGATATTGATTGCTTTGGTAACGCTGCAAACACTGTCGGTTCTGTCCTACTTGCCTGTGTTAATGATATCTGGTATTATTATGGGGTGTTTTGTCGGTTTGTGCAGCATGTTTTTAAGCAGGACTCTGAAAAAGCTGAACATATTAAATTAACATTGAGTATTGGGGTTGATTTCATTGTGGACTAAGTGCCCTGACGTGCTGGAAGAATTGAGGAGGGTGGAGGAGTATATAAAAAAGAACATCTCTTCCAAAAATGAGCTGCTGTCTACTATAGTGACTGATCTTGTAGATGCCGGCGGGAAACGGATAAGACCCGCCTTTGTTATCATATCCTCAAAATTTGGTAGATATAACAGAAAAAAGACGGTGCCTGCAGCCGGAGCTTTGGAGATACTCCATACTGCAACCCTTGTACATGATGATATAATCGACCGTTCAAAGATGAGAAGGGGAAAGCTGACCGTTGCTGAAGAATATGGGAATGACATCGCCTTATATACAGGGGATTTTTTGTTTACAAAAGCTGTACTGATGCTTTCCAAGGGCATTTCAGCCGAGAAGCTGGAAATCATAGCAAAGACGATAAAGGCCATATGTGAGGGTGAAGTTTATCAGTTTAACGACAGGTTCAATGTAGACTCCACCGTTTTTTCATATTTGAAGCGCATAAGCAGAAAGACGGCGATTTTGTTTGCCTCTGCTTGTTTGCTAGGAGCATATACAGGAAAATGCTCCAGGAATGTGGAAAAAAGCCTTGCCAAGTACGGCTTTTATTACGGCATGGCCTTTCAGATAAGGGATGATTTGTATGACTATATTGCCGACCCTGAAAGAGTGGGCAAGCCGGTGGGTGGTGACATAGCCAAGGGTATAGTTACCATACCTGCCATTTATGCAATGAGAAACAACCCTGCCTTTAAAGAGATAGTATCCCGCTTCTTTGCCAAAAAGGCAATCCTGGCGGATGATGAGGTTGATGTAATCATAAGCGGTGTAAAGAAGAATGGAGGTATTGATGACGCAAAAATGATGCTGAATACCTATATAGAAAGAGGGATGCGGGAACTCATGAAATTGCCCTCCAACAACTACAGAAAATTGCTGGAGGAGCTGCTGCTTTCTCTCAGGATATAGAATACTTGAGGGATAAGGGTTGGACTGATACCGGCTAAATGTGGCTGTGAAGATGCGCTGCGCCTTCATTTAGGCGCTCATAACCGAATATATGAGCCGGAATCAAATATTAATGCAAGTATATGAGGTAGGAAGGATTCCATATGGGTGATATTGCTTCGGTAGTTTTAAGTAATTCCACAAGAGAGTTCGACAGGGAATACCATTACTCCATACCCGACAATATGAAGGGCATGGTTGTGCCGGGGGTAAGGGTTATAGTACCCTTCGGCAAGGCAAACAGGTCCATGGAAGCCTATGTGTTGGATGTGATAGATAAAACCGAATTCAATGAGTTGAAAGAGATCCGGAAAGTCCTGGATGACAGCCCGGTCCTGGGAAAACAGATGATTAAGCTGGCTTGCTGGATGAAGGACAAATATATTTGCACCTATTCCGATGCAATAAAGTGTATGGTTCCTCCTGGAATCGGCGTAAAAAGCTTTTGTATCGTAAAGCTGATAAAACAGGACCCCGATGTCGGGAAAAGCCAGAAAAAATTGCTGGACATATTGTCCGAAAATAACGGCGAGTGCGAGCTGGAAGAGCTGAAAAGCCGCGCCAATATAAAGGGTTTTTCAAAACAGCTGGATTTGCTGGAGAAAGCCGGACTGGTCGAAATATGCGAGGAGTATACCAGCCGGGTGAAGGAAAAGACAGTAAGAGTTGCAAGCCTTGCACTGCCCAGAGATGAAATAATTGAGGATATTGAAAGCGGCCGCATTAAAAGAATTCAGCAGATAAGAATTCTGGAGCTGCTTTTGGATAATGAGTACATAGCTGTACCTGATATTGTAAGGTTCTCCGGGGCATCAGCCGGTGTTCTGGACACCTTGAGAAAATATGGGTACATTTTTTATAAAGATATCAATGTAAACAGAGACCCCTTGGGAAACAAGGTTGTGGAGCGTGCTGAGCCACTGACGCCGACTCCTCAGCAGGAGGCGGTATTAAACAGGGTAAAAGCCATGATGGACAGGGGCAAATTTGCCGAGGCTCTGATTCATGGGGTTACAGGCAGTGGTAAGACAGAAGTATACATGCAGCTTATCCAGCACTGTTTAAATTCAGGAAAGCAGGCAATAGTCCTGGTGCCTGAAATATCCCTTACTCCGCAGACCGTTTACAGATTCAAAAGCAGATTTGGAAATGATGTGGCAGTACAGCACAGCAGGCTGTCCCTGGGGGAGAGGTTTGACCAGTGGAGGCTGATAAAGGACGGTAAAATCAAGGTGGTTGTAGGTACCAGGTCTGCAGTTTTTGCACCTCTGGATAAGCTTGGCCTGATCGTTATAGATGAAGAACATGAAAATTCCTACAAATCGGAGATAACTCCCAAGTATCATGCCCGGGAAGTAGCACGGGAGAGGTGCATGCAGGAAGATGCCGTATTGCTTTATGGCTCAGCTACCCCTTCAATCGATACATACTACAGGGCAAAAAACGGAGAGATGGAGTTTCTGGAAATGAGCAGCAGGGCAAATAATATGCTGCTTCCCACAGTGGAGATAATTGATATGAGGAATGAGCTGGATGAGGGCAACAGATCCATATTCAGCAGAAGGTTGGCAGCAGAGATTGCCAGGAACATTGAAAGCGGGCAGCAGACCATCCTTTTTTTAAACAGGAGGGGACATGCCTCCTTTGTCCTGTGCAGGAGCTGCGGGCATACTATTAAGTGCACCAACTGCAATGTCTCTCTCACATACCATTCCCATGATGAAAGACTGATATGCCATTACTGCGGATACACCGTGAAAAACCCTTCTACCTGCCCGAAATGCGGAAGCAATTACATAAGGCATTTTGGTACCGGGACACAGCGGGTGGAGGAGGAGTTGAAAAAGCAATTTCCCGGCTGCAGCGTTATTCGTATGGACGCTGACACCACAACCTATAAGAACTCCCATGAGGAGATTTTAAGGGCTTTCAGGGAAAAAAACATAAACATAATGGTGGGAACCCAGATGATCGCAAAAGGCCATGATTTTCCCAATGTAACTCTGGTTGGAGTTCTTGCCGCAGACAGTTTGCTGAATTCCGGGGATTATAATTCTTCCGAAAGGACTTTCCAATTGATAACGCAGGTGGCAGGAAGGGCAGGAAGGGGAAAAATACCCGGAAAGGTGATAATACAGACATATAATACTGAAGATTTCAGCATCCTGGCAGCCTGCAACCATGACTATAACTCGTTTTACAGCCAGGAGATAATAATGAGGAATGCTTTATATTATCCGCCTTTTACCAATATATCGACGGTTATATTAAGCGGCCCTAATGACAAGCTTGTCTTTAGCAGGGCAAAGGAGCTGAAAGACTTTATTGCAGGAAGGCTTGCCAATGCCGGTGACGGAGTGAGCGTGCTCGGTCCGGCAAGAGCACCCCTTACAAAGATTAAGAACAAGTATAGATGGAGAATAGTCATAAAGCAAAGGGATATGGATATGCTTACTGCCCTGTTGAGAGAAGTCTCGGATGCTTTTTACTCAAAAAGACAGAACAGCGGAGTCGATTTGAATATAGATATAAATCCTGCAAATATGTTATAATAAATAAATAGATGTTAACCTACGGGTTAAATTTTTATATTATAGATAGTAAAGATGAAGTTATGTTAAGTCTATTTTGATGAAATTTGTGGAGAACAATCACTGGAAGGCTTGTTCCGCCCGAAGTGCCATATACTGGACTATAAATTGGCATTTACATTTTCACGGAATATAGGGACCGATTATGTGTCGCCGGGGAATTTTGAAGCAGCCTTAAAGCCATTGTTTTCCAATGTGACAATGGGGTATCAATATAATATCAGGATAATGAATGCATTGTGTTGGCTTATGCCAGGTAATGAAAGAATAGGAAGGCTACGGATTTGATGTAGCTTAACAGATGGAGGTATAAAATAATGGCTATTAGAAATATAAGGCTTGAGGGCGAAGAAGTGTTAAGAAAGGTCTCCAGGGAAGTAGACGTGATAGATGAAAAGATACTTACCCTGTTAAAGGATATGGCGGAGACCATGTATAAGGCGGATGGCGTTGGATTGGCTGCGCCCCAAGTGGGAATACTGAAAAGAGTGGTTGTAATAGATGTGGGTGATGGGTTGCTTGAACTCATAAACCCCAAGATTGTCGAGCAGGAAGGCGAACAGATAGAGGTTGAAGGCTGCCTTAGCATTCCCAATTTGGTGGGAGAGGTTAAACGCCCGGCAAGAGTTGTCGTAGAGGCACTGGATCCAAGAGGTGAAAAAGTGGTCATTAATGCCGACGGTTTGCTGGCAATAGCCTTGTGCCATGAAATTGATCATCTCGATGGAATTTTGTTCAAGGATAAGGCCATTAGGCTGATTGACAAAAACGATTATAAATAAGCAGGTTACTGGAAATATCCGCTCTGTGCTGGAAGTCAATAGGTTAAGGAGTGACTTTTATTGAGGATAGTTTTTATGGGTACCCCGGATTTTGCGGTTCCCAGCTTGAAAATGTTGATAGATGAAGGTTATGAAGTTGCAGCGGTAGTAACTCAGCCGGATAAACCAAAGGGAAGGGGAAAAAAGCTTGCAGCACCTCCCGTCAAGGAGTATGCAGTGGAAAAAGGCATAAAAGTGCTGCAGCCAGCCAGCGCAAAGACTGAGGATTTTATCCAACAGTTGAGGGAGTTAGCTCCTGATATGTTGATAACAGCAGCATATGGCAAAATACTGCCTAAAGAGGTCCTTGATATACCCCCTTTGGGGTGTATAAATGTTCATGGCTCACTGCTTCCCAAGTATCGTGGAGCGGCGCCAATTCAATGGGCTGTAATAAATGGAGATAAAACCACCGGTATAACTACCATGTATACGGATATTGGCATGGATACTGGAGACATGCTGGTAAAAAGGGAAATCCCCATACCTGAAGATATTACTTCCGGAGAGCTTTACCTTCAGTTGGCGGATCTTGGGGCGGAAGTCCTGAAAGAAACGCTTTTAAGGGTTAAAAACAATACATTGGAAAGAATCCCCCAGAAGGACGAGGAGGCAACCTATGCTCCTATGCTAAAAAAAGAGATAGGTCTTATTGACTGGAATAAAAGTGCGTGGGAGATACACAACCTGGTGCGGGGTACCAATCCGTGGCCGGGGGCTTATACATATTACAAGGGTGAAAGGCTTCGTATCTGGAAGACGGAAAGAACCACCGAAAGTGCTGAGGGTGTCTTGCCAGGGAGATTATACAAGGTATCCAGGGATGGCGTTTTTGTGTCAACCGGGCAAGGAGTCTTGAAAATAAAAGAGATCCAGTTTGATTCCAGCAGAAAAATGACGGTGGAGGAGTGCTGGCATAACATTACTGAAGGTGAAATACTTGGACAGTAAACTTAAATACTTTTATTCAGGCACCGTTTTTACTGTTGTCGCTCTGGTATTTACAATTTTTACATTGGTGGCTTTTTATACTTATCAGAATATAAGGGCTTACAATTATATTTTGTTGGCCCTATTAGCTATAATTATATTTGTGACCTTGATGTTTGTAGCTGCAGTTCTGATGGTTATGCATGTTTACCGTCATAAACGTGTAGATCGCAGGCTGCTGCGATTTACACGTATGTCTCTGCATTTTTCCCTCCCTTTAGTGTATCTGGCGTCAAGAATTTCCAAAGTAAGCAAAGATGTGATGAGAGGTTTTTATATAGATGTCAACAATATAATAGTGGAATCCACAGGCACCAGATACATGCCCGGGGATGTGCTTTTGCTGCTGCCTCATTGCCTTCAGGACTCCCGCTGCCAACACAAAATTACCAATGATATAGGAAACTGCAGAAGATGCGGAAATTGCTGCATAGGCGAGCTGGCTGAACTGAGCGAGAAGCTGGGAGTGAAGATTTTTGTGGCAACCGGGGGAACGGCCGCAAGGAATATAATTTGCAGGAGCAATCCTGGCTTTGTTTTTTCTGTGGCATGTGAAAGGGATTTGTTCAGCGGAATCAGGGATATGAAAAACGTACCTGTTATAGGAATGTTGAACGAAAGACCGAAGGGTCCATGCAATAATACGGTTGTCAATGTGCGGGAATTGGAAAAAAAGTTGAGAAAAATGCTGCTTGACGATATTGACTGATGTCAGAACGAAATTATGTTAATTACTGCTATAAGCCAACTCCGGTAACTTTTTGAATGTTTCTAAGGCATTATTGGCACAGAACATTAGCTTTTTATTCTGTAAACAAGACTTTTATTGGCATAGCAGGTTGACTTTTAATTCTATTAAAGTAAGGGAGGTTTTTGGAATGTTGGGATATTATGGATTTGACCAGTATTATATTTTTCTAGTTATGCCGGCATTATTGCTTTCGTTGTATGCTCAATACAAAGTTAAAAGCACCTTTAATGATTTTAGGAGAGTTGGAAACAGGAAAGGATTGACCGGAGCGGAGGTTTCCAGAAGAATTCTGGACAGCAACGGATTGTATGATGTGGTAGTTCAACCGGTAAGAGGGGAATTGACAGATCATTATGATCCAAGAACAAAAGTGGTCAGGTTGTCCGACTCTGTATATAACAGCACTTCAGTTGCCGCTATAGGAGTTGCTGCCCATGAAACCGGTCATGCCATACAGCATAAGGTGGGCTATGCTCCCCTGGCATTGAGAAGCACACTGGTGCCCGTTGCCAATATAGGTTCGTCCGCAGGCCCATATCTGGCTATACTGGGATTGTTCATAGGCTGGCCGACTTTGGTGAATGCAGGTATTATTCTTTTTACCGCTGCGGTCGCTTTTTACCTTGTCACCCTGCCTGTTGAGTTCAATGCCAGCAAAAGAGCTATTGCATTATTGGAAGAGACCGGAATGTTGTATGGAGATGAGCTGGCTTCTGCAAAAAAAGTTTTGCGGGCAGCGGCAATGACCTACGTGGCTTCGGCTGCAGTGGCGATGGCCAGCTTGCTGAGACTCATCCTGCTGACAAGCAACAGGAGAAGGAACGACTAGGTTGCCCGGCAGACAGAGGACGACGGATGGTTGAAATCCGGTTATAAAATATGTGGAGCAGTCAGAAAGGTATGGGGATACGTCAGAATAAATCGACGGATGAATTTACGGACAAGCATGGGAAATATACTGCGGAGGATGAGCAATGGCAGTGGATTTGGCCAGGGAGACAGCCCTGAAAACTCTATATGATATAATGGAAAAGGGTGCTTATTCAAATATTGCTTTAAACAAGCACCTTGAGCAACCGGAAATGAACAGCATGGACAGGGCGTTCATAACAGAGTTGGTATATGGAACGGTAAAGTGGAAGCTGTCTATAGACTGGATAATACAGCAGTTTTCAAAGGTCAAGCTTAAAAAAATATCACCCTGGGTGCTTAACATTTTAAGGCTGGGGGTATACCAGATAATGTATACCGACCGCATCCCGGAGTCGGCCGCTTGCAACGAGAGTGTAAAGCTGGCGAAGAAATACGGGCATTCAGCATCCAGCGGGTATGTAAATGCAGTCCTGAGAAACATTGTACGGAATAGGGACCAAATACCATACCCCGACGGGAATAAGGAATATGAGCGCTATCTTTCCATAAAATACTCCCATCCGGAATGGATGGTGAGGCAGTGGGTGAGCAGGTACGGAAGGGATTTCACGGAAAGCTTGCTTGTAAGCAATAATGAAATTCCGGATTTCACCGTTCGGGTAAACACTCTAAAGGTGAGCAGAGATCAGTTGATAGATGAACTGGAGGCAAATTCCGTTAAAGCCCGAAAGGGGAGATATGCCGATGAAGCTGTCATCCTGGAAAATCCCTCCTCCATTACCAAGCTGGATGCCTTTAAAAAGGGATATTTTCAGGTCCAGGACGAAAGCTCCATGCTTGTAGGAATCGTCCTGGACCCGCAGCCTGGTGAACTGGTTATGGATGTTTGCAGCGCTCCGGGAGGAAAGGCTACTCATTTGGCCCAGAGGATGCAGGATAAAGGGACTGTTATAGCCAGGGACATCCATGAGCACAAGGTGGCATTGATAAAAGAAGCGGCTGACAGACTTGGTCTGGCAATAATTAAACCTGAGGTGTTTGATGCGCTGGAAATTGACAATAATTATATAGGGAAAGCTGACAGGGTTTTGGTGGACGCGCCCTGTACCGGCCTGGGAATTATAAGGAAAAAACCGGATATCAAGTGGGCAAGGAATGAAAAGGATAAGACGGAAATTGTAAAGCTGCAGACCGAAATAATCAATGCGGCATCGAAATATGTAAAACCGGGAGGAGTGCTGGTATACAGTACCTGCACCATAGAACCGGAAGAAAACGAAGAAGTTGTCAGGAGGTTTGTTGAAAACAACAGGGATTTTAAAACTGTGGACATTTCAGATGTGCTTCCGAAGGAATTGGATAAAAAAAGTGCAAAAGAGGGATATATCCAGCTATATCCCAACATAGACGGTGTGGATGGATTTTTTATTGCAAAACTGGTAAAAGGAGATAAATAAATATGGAGGGAAAAGTCAACCTTCTTGACTTAAGTATTGAAGATCTGGAAAAGCTGTTCGCCGAAATGGGAGAGCAGAAATTCAGAGCAAAGCAGGTGTTTGAATGGCTTGGCAGGGGCATAAAGGACATTGATCAGATGACCAACCTGTCAAAGGCTTTGAGGGAGAAATTAAAAGAATTATGTTATATAGGCAAGCTTAAAATTATAAATAAATATGTATCTGCAATAGACGGCACTGCCAAGTACCTATTTGAATTGGAAGACGGCAATGTCATAGAAAGCGTGCTTATGGAGTATAAGCATGGTTTCTCCGTATGTGTTTCTTCCCAGGTGGGCTGCAAGATGGGATGTAAATTCTGTGCTTCTACCGGGATAGGTTTTATGAGGAATTTGTCCCCGGGGGAAATACTGGATCAGGTGCTGTCTATACAGGAAGATGCGGGCAAGCGCATAGGTCATATAGTGATGATGGGGATCGGAGAGCCTCTTGATAACTACGATAATGTGATAAAATTCCTCAGGTTGGTTAACCATCCGGATGGACTTAATATCGGCTTCAGGAATATCTCCCTTTCTACCAGTGGCATAATTCCCGGAATTATAAAGCTTTCAAAGGAAGGCATTCCTCTGACTCTTTCCATATCCCTTCATGCACCCAATGACGAGATCAGGAACAAGCTTATGCCTGTCAATAAGAAGTATTCTATTGACAAATTACTTGAGGCATGTAATATATATACAGAGGTGACAAAAAGGAGGATCACCTTCGAATATGCTTTGATTTCAGGAGTCAATGATTCCGACGACAATGCTTTGGAACTGGCGCGTAAGATTAAAGGCATGCTGTGTCATGTGAATCTGATACCCGTAAATACGGTTGCCGGTGTTGATTTTAGGAAAAGTGGCCGGGAGAGGATAGAGCATTTTAAAAATCTGCTTCAAAGGCATGGCATTGAGGCGACGGTCAGGCGTGAACTGGGCAGTGATATAAACGCCGCTTGTGGTCAACTGCGCAGAAGCATAATGGAAGAAAGAAACAAAAATTGATTTTCACATAGAGTAAACAGCTATAACCAACAGGAAAAACATCAGAAAAATTCCATACAGGTACGAATAATATAAATATATATCAATTATTGCAGAGTTTGCACAAAAGGACGTGCTATTCCACTCATCATAAGTTTAATGATATATGCCCGTTTATGCGTGCCTATTTGAAAATTTTGCTTCCAGAATTTCCTAGTGTATAGCTTTTTGGAGAGTGGTAAAATGAGGTTTGCTGTAAAAACAGATAAAGGCATGGTTAGAGAGATTAATGAGGACAGCTACAATATTATAGCAGGTTACTCCGATATACCGGATACCTTTATTGTTGCCGATGGCATGGGTGGTCATAATTCCGGTGAAGTGGCCAGCAAAATGGCTGTTGATTTTGTAAGCGGCGAGGTTATGAAATTTTCCAGCGCCTTGAAAGAAAAAGAGGATATCCTGAATTACATCACAAGCATAATGGAAAAGGCAAATTCCGTAGTTTACGCATCTTCGCTGCAAAATGAAATGAATTCCGGAATGGGTACCACATTGATCATGGCTGTTATACATAATGGCATGCTTTATGTCGGACATATAGGAGATAGCAGAGTGTATCTGTTAAGAAAGGATGAAATGCGGCAGATAACCACCGATCATTCCTACATAGAGGAGCTCATAAAAACAGGGTCTCTCACCAGGGAGGAAGCCCAGTATCATCCGAAAAAGAATGTAATAACGAGAGCTTTGGGATGTTCGGAATACATAAAAGTCGATACATATTTGTCGGATATACAGGAAGGCGATACTTTAATTATTTGCACCGACGGCCTGACAAATATGTTGAATGAAGATGAGATTAAGAGGATAGTTACAAGCACCGACGATATAGATGCAGCATGTGATGAGCTTGTCAGAAAAACAAATGAGTACGGAGGCATTGATAATGTCACCGTTATTCTGATCAAAAACATATGAGCGAAAGGCTGGAAGAAAGCAACATATTTCAGGTTAAATTGAAAATGAAGGTTAGGTGTTTTTATGGAAAGTCAAATCCTGGGAAATAGATATGAACTGATAGAAAAATTGGGCGGAGGCGGTATGTCCGTTGTATACAAGGCCAGATGCAGCTTGCTTAACAGGTTTGTTGCTGTTAAAATCCTGAGGCCTGATTTCACAAACGACGAGGAGTTTGTAAAAAGGTTCAGAATAGAAGCACAATCGGCTGCCAGCCTGTCCCATCCTAATATTGTGCCGATATATGATGTCGGAAATGAGGGAGATATATATTACATCATCATGGAATGTGTGGATGGCATCACCCTCAAGGAGTATATTAATGAAAAGGGAAGGCTGCCCTGGGAAGAAGCGGTGAACATTGCCATCCAGATATGTTCAGCTATTAAGCATGCCCATAAAAGTCATATTGTCCACCGGGATATAAAACCTCATAATATCCTGCTTACAAAAGAGGGAATAGCAAAGGTTACGGATTTCGGCATAGCGAGAGCCGTTACTTCTTCTACAATAACCATGTCCGGGAACACCATCGGATCGGTGCACTATTTTTCACCGGAGCAGGCCAGGGGAGGATATACGGATGAAAAATCCGATTTGTATTCCCTAGGGGTGGTATTATATGAGATGGTGACAGGAAGGGTGCCCTTTGATGGAGACATCCCTATAGCTGTAGCATTGAAGCATATCCAGGAAAAGCCCAAACCTCCTATAGAGATAAATACCGGTATTCCGGCCGGATTAAATGATATTATCATGAGAGCCATGGAGAAGGACCAGAACCTTAGATATCAGACCGCGCATGAGTTCCTGCAGGATCTATACATGATAGCTAATGACCCAAGCAAGAGATTTGCGGGTGCAGGCGCAGTCGGGGATAGCCCTACAATAAGGGTAAAGGCTGTTAGTGAGGAGGATGTTATGAGCGCCCAAAGGACTACCAAAAAGAATGATGCCAAAAAAGGCAAGGACAACAAGGATAGGGCAACTTATTGGGCTGCCGGCATTATTTCGGTCATCATAATCGCCATATTTGCTTATATTGGATACAGGATTGTGATGCCTTCCTTGATGACGGAGAAAAAAGATTTTATAGTAGGCAATTATGTGGGAAAGAATATAGAAGAAGTTGAGGAAGAACTGACGCTGGCAGGAATCTATTATGAGACCAAGGAAGAATACAGCGATACCGTAGATAAAGGAATAATAATAGACCAGAGCATAGATGAGGGTAAGCCTCTCAATCCCGGGAATTATACTCCCCTTGTGCTTACGGTGAGCAAGGGAGAAGAGCTTATAGAAATACAGAACCTGAGAAACAAGGAGCGTCGTGAAGCGGAAGCGATAATAAGGGATCTTGACCTGGTGCCGGAAATACAGGAACAGTTTGATGAGGATGTTCCTATTGACAGAGTTATAAAGACAGACCCCGGTCCGGACAATAAAGTAAAAAAAGGAACCACTGTAATGATTTATGTCAGTAAGGGACCGGAGATAAAAATGACTAAAGTGCCTAAGCTTATAGGGAAGACGATGATGGAAGCAAAGAAGCTCCTGACGGATGCCAACCTGAAGATGGGAAAGATACTGCCGGAAGAGAGCAGCAATTACGTGGATAAAATAGTTGATCAATTCCCGGCTGCAGGTGAGGAAGTAAAAGAAGGTACTGCTGTGGATATCACCTTCGAAGAGAAGAAACCTGCTGAACCGGTGGCGAAAACGTTGACCGTGCCCTTAGCCGATCCTGACGATTACGGTGATGTGATCAAGGTGTACATAGAAGCGATACCTTCGGATACTAATAAGGCACAGGTTGTTATGAACAAGAATGTTAACAAAGAGGAGTTTCCTCTGAATATTGAGATACCTGTACCGGAGGGTGGTTATACCAAAATACGGATTTATTTTGATGACATCCTTTATA
Organism: Clostridium thermosuccinogenes; assembly: GCF_002896855.1. Lineage (NCBI taxonomy): Bacteria > Bacillati > Bacillota > Clostridia > Eubacteriales > Clostridiaceae > Clostridium > Clostridium thermosuccinogenes. The sequence goes on from NZ_CP021850.1 coordinate 1,151,328, forward strand.
ATGTTATAGATTATCCATATCAGGGTGTAATTCAGCCTCAAGGCCATTCAGAAGATCAGACTCAGGATCAGGAACAGGAACAGGATCAGGATCAGGAGGGAGCACATTAATTTGTCTACGGGCACTATAATAAGGGGAATTGGCGGTTTTTACTATGTAAAAGCCAATGGGAAAGTTTATGAGTGCAAGGCAAGGGGTGTTTTCCGGAAAAATGAAGTGACGCCCCTTCCAGGAGACAGAGTTGTAATATCGGTTATTGATGAATCAAAACTGACGGCTTCCATTGATGAGATACTGGCAAGGAGTTCGCAGCTTATAAGGCCTGCAGTTGCCAATGTGGACCAGCTTGTTGCAGTTATAGCTGCCAAATCACCTTCTCCGGATTTCATGCTGCTGGACAAACTGCTTGTAACTGCCGAAGCGAAAGGTATCGTACCGGTCATTTGCATAAATAAGATCGACCTGGACGCAGAAAATAATTATGTCAGGATAATCGAAGCCTATGAGAAAACAGGGTATAAGATTATTGCCCTGAGTTCCAAGCTCAATATTGGGATCGATAACTTAAGGGAAGTTTTATGTGGGCATCTGACCACTTTTGCGGGCCAGTCGGGGGTAGGCAAGTCAACCATACTTAACAATATAATGAAATATAGTGTCATGCAAACAGGAGAGATAAGCGAAAAGATAGAAAGAGGCAGGCATACCACCAGGCATGCGGAGCTGGTAGAGCTGGACAGCGGTGGTTACATTGTGGATACGCCTGGCTTCAGCTCTTTCGAGCTGGCAGATATTAAATATAACGAGCTCCCGTACTTGTATCCCGAATTTGCTGAACACATGGATAAATGTAAGTTTACAGGCTGCAGCCATATCAGCGAGCCGGGGTGCGGTGTGAAGGATGCGGTAGAAAGAGGACTTGTAAGCAGGGAAAGGTATGGAAGGTATGTCCGGTTATACAATGAGTTAAAATCCATAGATCCCTATAAGGATAAGGGTAAAAAGCAAAAAAAAGAAGCTAAAGAAGCAAAATAAGATAAAAAAGATAAGGCCAGGTAAAGCATGGTCTATCAATATGGCTTTATACATAGTGATTTATGCAACAGAATTAAATTTGATTGTAAGGAAGTGGGCTGAGTGATAAAAATTGCTCCCTCCCTGCTGTCATCAGATTTTTCAAAGCTGGGAGAGGAAATACTTAAGGTAGAAAAATCAGGTGCGGACCTCATACACATAGACGTAATGGATGGACATTTTGTACCAAATATTACCATAGGGCCGCCGGTTATAAAGATGCTGAGGAAGGTGACAACCCTTCCTTTTGATGTACACCTCATGATAGATAATGCAGAAAAGTATATCGATGATTTTATAGATGCAGGAGCGGACATAATATCCGTTCATGTGGAGGCAAATCCTCATTTGAACCGCGTCATTCAGAAAATCAAGCAAAGGAATAAAAAAGCAGCAGCTGTGCTTAATCCGGCTACATCCCTGTCGTCACTGGATTGGATTCTGGAGGATTTGGACATGGTGCTGCTGATGACAGTGAATCCTGGCTTCGGAGGTCAGAAATACATAGAATCGAGCACGAGAAAGATAAGGAAGCTTAAGGAAATTATAACATCGAGACATCTGGACATTGATATAGAAGTGGACGGAGGAATCAGTCCGGATAATGTATATGAAGTGACAGAAGCCGGCGCCAATGTAATTGTTGCGGGATCGGCGGTGTTTGATGCTCCGGACGTGTCGGAGGTTATAAGCCAGCTGAGGCAGAAAGCAGCCCGATAGCTGGTGAAAAGTAAAAAGCTTTTCAGCGGTTTGATTTAAATTAGGAAGAAACAGATATCAAAGGGTAGAAGAAAGCCGGTGCTTTTGGGGATATTGGCATCGTAGTTGTCTGAACTGTGAGGCAGCGGTGCATCTTCGTGCATTTTTAGCAAACAACCATCACAGGGGGAATCTAAGATATCAAAAGCTGTAATAATATGCAACGGAAGCATTGAGGACTATTCATACTATAAAAAACATCTGGAGGCTGCCCAATTCATTATATGTGCCGACGGCGGCGCCACCCATGCTCTGAAATTCGGCATAAAGCCGGATGTACTCCTGGGGGATTTTGACTCGATACCGAAGGGGGACTTTGATTGTTTACTGGAGCAGGGGGTGGAGATAGTAAAATACCCCTCCGAAAAAGATATGACCGATGCTGAAATCGCTGCAGAGCTGGCGATGGAAAAAGGGTATGATGAAATAGTATTCATTGGCGCTACGGGTACCAGACTGGATCATTCCCTCTCCAATATCATGATGCTAAAATCCTTGTTGGAGCGTGGTGTAAAGGGTATCATAGTCAATGAGCATAATGAAGTCATGGTTATCGATAAGCATGTGACCCTTATCAGGGAAGAAAACTATAAGGTTACCCTGCTTCCTTTGACTGAAATAGTGGAAGGGGTCAGCACAAAGGGACTTTATTATGAATTGAAGGATGCAACCCTGAAAATGGGTTCGAGCCTTGGAGTGAGCAACGAGTTTTCCGAAGATGCGGCGGAAGTGACGATAAAAAAAGGATTGATGCTGGTGATTAAAGCCAGGGATTAAGAAGGAGTGCTTCCATTATCAGCCGAGTTCATTTCTAAATTAACTCATTGTGCTGCCATTTTTTAAGCATAGATTCCAAGTCCAACATCTACCTGGCACAGTAAATTAAACTTATAGCTTATATGACAAAAACAGCAGCTTTTTTAGCTGCTGTTTTTTGAACAAATCTGCTCATATGCCAATCCTTTGTGTCTGAAACCTTCCAAACAAAGATTATGTCCAGCTGGCTTTATTTGAAATACTCCTTTGCAAGGGCTTCAAAGGCCGGCAGTGAATTTTCGATCGTTTCAAGGCTTATGCAGTAGGACAGCCTTACATGGCCGGGGAAGCCGAATCCGGTTCCGGGTACCAGGAGAAGGTTGTATTTCAAAGCATGGTTTACAAACTCAACATCATCATCTATTGGAGTTTTGGGAAAAAGGTAAAAGGCTCCTTGCGGTTTAACACAGCTAAATCCAAGGCTGACCAGCTTATTATACAGTATATCCCTCTTTTTCCTGTAGGATTCAATATCAACGGCCTCATCGAGGCTTTCGGCGATAACCTTCTGCATAAGGGAAGGAGCGTTGACAAAGCCCAGGACACGGTTGGAGTATATCATCGCATTAATCAGCAAGTCCACATCCTTTATATTGGGGCTTGCTGCTATATATCCTATCCTTTCGCCCGGCAGCGCCAGCGATTTGCTGAAGGAATTTACTATTATGGCATTTTTGAATATCCTGAGAATCCCTGGAACCTTAACCCCGTCATATACTATCTTGGCATAGGGCTCGTCGGAAAGAACAAAGATTTCGGTGCCGAATTCCTTCCCTTTTTGCTCCAGCACATCTGCCAGCTTTTTGAGGATTTCCTCGCTGTATATAACCCCTGTAGGGTTATTGGGAGAATTGAGTATGATCGCCTTTGTAGCAGGAGTGATGGCCTTTTCTATCGCATCTATGTCGGGTTCAAAATCACCAGAATTGGTTTTTACAACGACAGGCTTGCCTCCGCAATTGTCTATATAAAAGAGATATTCTACGAAGTAGGGGGCGAGGACAATAACCTCCTCATCAGGGTTCAATATGGACTTAAGCACAACATTAAGGGCTCCGGCAGCACCAACTGTCATTATTATATTGTTAAAGGGCACTTCCATGCCGTTTTCCCTGCTTATGTATTCTGCTACCTTCCGACGCACATCGGTATGTCCGGCATTGCTCATATACCTGTGCAATCCCGGCTCATTGCTTTCCACCAGATTTTTAAGGGTTTGCCGTACTTTCATGGGAGGCTCTATATCAGGATTCCCTATGCTGAAATCATAAACCTTGTCTGCTCCATATATTTTGCGAAGCTTTTCACCTTGCTCAAACATAGCCCTGATCCATGATGATTTGCTTAGATTCTCCACAACCTTTTTAGAAAACACAAAAACCACTCCTTTATCTAATATATTTATTTATGGTATAAGCTCTCGCAGCTCTCATTATGTTTATATTCAATTCATACCGGTTCTGAGTTTTTCTATTATGCTCTCATCCGGAGTTATATTGATTGTTTTGTAGTTTTCATATATGACCATTCCGGGTTTTGCTCCCCCGGGTTTTTTTACATGTTTTACATTGGTATAATCTACAGGCACATTGGAGGACATTTTCGCCTTGCTGTGATATGCAGCGAGGGCTGCCGCCTCCATCAATGTCCTTTCCGGTATATCCTGGCGGCTCTTTTTTATGATAACATGGGAGCCGGGAATATTTTTCGTATGAAGCCATATATCATTGGGTGATGCCAGCCTGAGCGTCAGGTAGTCGTTCTGCTTGTTATTTTTCCCTACATAAATGTCAATACCGTCACTGGATTTAAAATGCAGAGGAGATGTGGAGGCATCCTTCCCTTTGGTATTAGCCTTTTTCCTGAGGGACATATACCCCTGCTCAGCCAGCTCATTCCTTATCTCATCAATTTCCTGCGGGCTTGTGCAGTTCTCCAGCATCTGAAGCACACTCTCCAGATATTCCAGTTCCCGGAGGCTTTCTTCCAGCTGCTTGCTGGTATTGAGGTAGGTGCTTTTGGCTTTGGCGTACTGCCTGTAATACTTCTGTGCGTTCTGCTGGGCAGTCAGGTTTTCATCCAGAGGGATTTCCACATATTCTCCTTTTTCGCTGTAATAGTTTTGCAGGGACACGCTTTTGGCATTTTCAGGTATGCAGTAGATATTGGCTGTGATCAGTTCGCCAAAAAGCCTGAGCTTTTCCCTGTCGGCGACATCTCTCAGAGTATCCTGCTGTATGGCAATCTTCTTGTTGCATCGGTCAATGCTGTTATTAAGCACTTTGATGATATTGGATTTTTTCTGCTTGAGATGCTCGATTCTGTCCTTTGTGGAGTAATACATGTCCAAAACCTGACTCATTGACGGCAGATATTTTGCATTTTGCCAGTGGGTGATCTTAAGGCAGTGAAAGTCCGCAGGTTCAGACTCAAATCCCTGCTTTTCTCCCAGGAGTATGCAGGGATAAAACTCATCGTGGGCTGCAGGATATATAATATCGGCCAGGGCGGTTTTCAAACGGTTCAAAGCATCCTCGCCGAGTTCCGAAGCAGGCATTTTGCCTTCTACTCCCGCGCGGAAGCATACTTCTCTGCACAAAAGAGGACTGAAGCCTTTTATTCCGTTCAATAGGTATTTTTCAATGTTCATGCCGGAATTTACGGCAGAATTTATGAACTGCTCGACGTCCAGACCTTCCGGACTTTGCTTGTCCTGTGAAGGAGGCAGAACATAAGGCCTTGCAGGCATAACTTCCCTGACTCTGCTTATATCAGAGTCCACGTGCTTTATGGAATCCAGGATTTTATCTTCATTGTTGGTCAAAATAATGTTGCTGTGGCGTCCCATGATTTCTATGATCAATTTTTTTTCCAGCATGTCTCCCAGTTCGTTTACCGATTCTATGCGCAGGACGACTATTCTTTCATAATCCATGAAGTTTACGTCAATAATTCTACCTCCGGAAATATGCTTTCTCAAAAACATGCAAAATACGGGAGGAACAGCCGGATTATCCTTTACCGTGTTGGTTAAATGAATTCTTGGGTAATTTGCGCTGGCGCTAAGCAAAAGCCTGAGATTCTGGCCTTTTGCTCTTATATTCAGTATGATCTCATCCGCTTCGGGCTGAAATATTTTTTCTATACGTCCTCCGGGAAGCATATCCGATAACTCACGGACAATGCATTTAGTTACAACCCCATCAAAAGGCACGGTTCCACCCCTTCTCCAAACAAATATATGTAATTTCGATGTTATACTAAGATAGTATACCATGTTATATAAAGGTTATCAAAGTGTAATAAAACAGTAAAGTTCATGGAAATACCCCGGGAATATGCATGTTACAAGAAGGATTCGGGCATTGCAGGCAATTGGATGCTTCCTGCATATGGAAATAAATGTAATTTACTATGCAGGATTTTCTTGTTACAAGTAGAATAAGTATATATGGATAATATAACCAGTTTGACAAGAAAATAGCATAAATTGCAGCAGAAAATTTTTATGTGAAGTAGGTATGGATATGAAAGGAAAGCAAAAAATTGTTTTAAGAGTTATATTTGTATCATTTATCCCGGTCTTACTCAATTATCTTGCAAAATCAGAGAATTGCCTGGATGATTTACAAAAAAGCGGTTTCATAGGCCAAAATATAAACATTCGTCTATGGAAGGATATTTTCCTGTTAATTTCCGCTCTATTTACAACCATATTCTTAAGCATAAAGCTTGCCTGTTTGGAAGCCAATCAAAAAATTATTGCCAATCAGAGGGAATCGTTAATAAAATATAATAAGGAAATTTTCTTTAAAGCACTGGGCAATAAACTGATGACAACCGATAAAAATATAAATGTTAGAATATTTGTACAAAAGAAGGGAATATTATTACATGTAAAAAAAATACTTGCAAAAATTACTAATGGATATATACAATATAAGGAGATATTTACGATTAGAAATATCGAAGGACTGGCGGATACTGGAATTACCAAAAACCTGTCCTTTGAGGTTTGTCCCGAACCTCAGGGTCTGGTTGGACAATGCTACAAGTTACGCACAATAATATTTGAGGATAACTTTAAAAGAAATTGTATAAACTATAATATTACAGAATATCAGAAAAGCAAATTGAACGACATTGAATTTTGGCTTTGCGCACCTATTTTTAATGAAAAGGGAGAGATAATTTCGATAGTATCTTTTGATAGTGCACAAAAGGTAAATATATCGAAAGCCAATAAATCAGTATGGATAGATATGGTTACAAATTACTGTCAATTTTTGTACGAGTATTTGCCGGAATTGTTTGGGTAGGGGGTAACTATTAGAATGAGACTTTTGCTTAAAAGGATGCATAAGAGAGCTAACAGAAATAAAACTGAGAAATTTATGACGGATCTTGGTATTACAGCTTTTTATGAGAAATCGGACAAAAAGAGCAAGAATGAAATGAACCAGCAAGCACTTTTGGATGAAAAGGAAAAATCCTCGAAACAGTGCATAGAAAAAAGCATCACGATCACTAACTTAAGCACTAAGGCCGGGTTATTAAGTGAAGGATCAAATATAATATAACCTTATAGGCTTAAATTTCATTAACTTGCGCGAATAAAGCAGCTTTTATAGCTGCTTTATTTGTGCTTTCTATGAGGAATTGTTCTTCCGCATGCCGGTGTCAGGACGGCTTAATGCCCAAATAGCAAAGAAGAAACAGACAATGGCCAAAAAAAGACATGTTGCGTGAAGAGGCAACATATCTTACAATAAAGATAAACGGTTTAAGCAATAATATGAGAAATCATGCTTGGAATATTAGAAATATTGCGTTGAAAAGCATATAATAAAACAGCTGGATTTTAATTAATAAGCTGCCAAATTGAAGGGATTTCAAAACCTCAATCAAAGATAGCTTAATAAATGATGCATGCTGCCGGAATTTCAAGCCGTTTTTGGGAGTGATAACATGGTTATAGGTATCTGTAGGATTGTTTTATCAATAGATGAAGCTTTCTCCCTCAAAGAGAAAAGGCATATTGTCAAAAGCATAACAGAAAGATTGAAATCAAGGTTCAATGCCTCGGTGGCTGAGGTTGGGCTTAATGATATATGGAAAAATTCCGTAATTGGAATAGCCTGCGTATCCAACGAAGCGGCGCATGCAGACAGAATGATGTCCGGTATGGTGAACTTCGTAGAAAATGACGGCAGGGCGGAAATAATAGATTACAGCACCGAGCTTATACATGTGGATTAGGCACAATATCAATGGATTATATTCAAGGGTACTGAATTAATACCGGCAAATTTACGATAAAATTGCAAGATGCCTTTTATATTTTTTCTTTACTTCTGCTGCGGTCATTCGAAGGGTTGCTGGCGTTTAGGCAATATATTTCGAAGCCTTGACATTTAAAATTTCCAGGAGTAATATTAAGGTAATACGGGGGATTAACTCAGTGGGAGAGTGCTACCTTCACACGGTAGAAGTCGTTGGTTCGAATCCAACATTCCCTACCAATTTAAGATTATATGCCCTGACATCAGGGCATTATTTTTGCTTTCAAAGGTCAGACAGCAAAGTTTTATAAACAAAGAAACTTTTCCTATTGACTATTATAGCTTTGTGTATTAAAATAAGAATGCAGTTTTTATTAGACAGCTTTGAAATGCAGATATTGCGCAGGTGGAAGCGTATTCTGCATAATGTGTACAACATAGAGAGTAGACAGCTTAATGATGTAAGTTTAGAAAATAAATATAAGAATTTAAAATACGTGGGGGTATAGCTCAGCTGGGAGAGCGCTTGAATGGCATTCAAGAGGTCAGCGGTTCGATCCCGCTTATCTCCACCATAGCAAAAAGTCACAAAGTCAATGCTTTGTGACTTTTTTGCTATTTGGAAATATAATGAGATAAAATGAGATAATATGAAGAATGTGCCGATAGAATACAGCCGCCAGTCCTTATCAATAAGCAAAAAGTGATAAGTAAGTGAAAGACTGCACATACAAGACATTTTATCTGAAAAATGGTAATATTAACATGGGGTGCTCATTGAACACAGGTTGTGGTGAAAAGCATTTTTGAAAGGAGGAGGTCAACACGGAAAAAATATTGGTGATCGAAGATGATGAGAGCATACGGAAGGAGTTGGTGACGCTGCTTCGGTCCAACGGGTATCTTACCGTGGACGAGCCTCCCTGCGATCTTGCCCTTTTGGACATCAATCTGCCGGGGGAAAGCGGCTATGAGATTTGCAGGAAGTTAAGGCAGAACTCTGATGTGCCGGTGATTTTTCTCACCGCCAGGGATTCGGCTGAGGATGAGATCCTAGGCTTTGGCTTTGGCGCGGATGACTATATCCGCAAGCCGTATAATTCCTCCGTTCTCCTGGCCCGCATCGCCCGTCTGCTGAAGAGGAAAAGCACCCAGACGATGACTGTACGGGGCCTTACGTTGAATCTGTCGGATATGACAGTCAGCTACGAGGGAAACATTGAGGAGCTGACAAAAAACGAGACCCGGATTTTGTACTGCCTGATGCAAAAGGAACTGTGCACCCGGGAGGAGCTCATTGAGGATTTATGGAACAACAGTCTGTATATCGATGAAAACACCCTATATGTCAATATTAACCGGCTGAGGGAAAAATTAAAACGCTTGGGCGCTGAAAATTACATCCGCACGGTCCGGGGCGTGGGGTACAGACTATGAAATTAAGGGAGTATATCTATTCTAAAGCCGTAACCTTGTGCTTTATTGCCATTGGCGCCTTGATATCGAGCATCTTCATGCTCCTTGCCGGAACCGATGTATTGCTTATTTGTACGGCGGAGTTGTTTCTTGTGATGATGGTCCTGTTGTGGCTTTTTGTCAGCTATTTTATAGAGCGGGCCAGGTTGAATAAGCTGGAACGGATCATGGAAGAACTGCCGGAAAAATACCTTCTGGGAGAAGTGCTGCCGACCCCCACCAGCGCAGTAGAAAAGCAGTATTTCAGAATTATGAAGACAGTATCCCGTTCCGCAATTGGTGCTGTGGAACAGGCCCAACGGGAAAAAAATGAATATTGCAGCTATGTGGAAAGCTGGATTCATGAAATAAAAACTCCCCTGACAGCTTGCTCCCTGATTTTATCCAACGGCGGTGATGTCCGCAAACTGAAACGGGAGTTGAAACGGGCCGACAATCTTACTGAAAGCATCCTCTACTACGCCAGGATGCGCAGCATTGAAAAGGACACCCAGATCAGGGAAATCCGTGTGTCGGAAGTAATGAATGATGCGGTAAAAAGCCAGATGGAGCTGTTGATCGCAGCAGGAATCAGTGTGGAGCTGCAGGGCGATTTTTCTGTACATACCGACAGCAAATCTTTGGGATTCATTTTGAAGCAGTTGCTCATCAACTGCGCCAAGTATTGCCCCGGATGCCATGTGACCATGACGGCAGAGAATGGTGTGATTACGGTTCAGGACAATGGTATCGGCATCCCTGCCAATGAGCTTCGCCGCGTCACAGAGAGGGGGTTCACCGGGACGAATGGCCGCCGCTTGGGCGGAAGTACCGGTATGGGGCTTTACATAGTCAGCGAACTGTGCCGTCAGCTTGGGGTCATGCTGGAAATAGAATCAGAGCTGTCAAAATACACGCGTATTCGACTTTCTTTCGATAATCTTACAAAATCGTAAGAAAAGTTTTATACATATGTTAGAAATATTAACTCCGTTTAATGCTATAATAAGGGCGAAACGGAGGTATTTTATGAAAGAGGTATTGCAGGTAAAAAATGTGACTAAATACTACGGCAACGGAAGTGTTGTGACAAGAGCCCTGAATGGAATTTCCTTTAAGGTGTACCAAGGAGAGTTCACCGCCATCATGGGTGCATCCGGATCCGGCAAAAGCACGTTGCTGAATGTGATTTCCACAATAGATCGGGCGAGTGCCGGAGACATATATTTGGAAGGCAAAAATCTGGCAGAATTGAAGGAAAACCAACTGTCAGCCTTTCGTCGGGATAAGCTGGGTTTTATCTTTCAGGAATACAATCTTCTGGACACTTTAACTGTCGCTGAGAATATCACCTTGCCTCTGAACTTGAAAAAGATGGATGTAGAGACAACCAATAAGGAACTGATGCGGGTTTCAGACGCACTGGGTATCACCGATCAGTTGAGCAAATTTCCATATGAACTGTCCGGTGGCCAGCGTCAGCGGGTGGCCTGTGCCAGAGCCATCATCACAAGACCTGCACTGGTGTTGGCGGATGAGCCTACCGGAGCATTGGATTCCCAGAACTCAAAGCAGTTGATGAAAACCTTCGTTCAGATGAACGAGTCCCTGGGCTCCACCATTCTGATGGTGACCCATGATCCGGTGGTAGGTTCCTATGCTAAGCGAGTACTGTTCCTGAAGGACGGAAAGATCTGGAGTGAAATAGATAACAGCGGACGAGACAGACAAGCTATGTACCGGGAAATCTTGTCGGTTATGGCAGCACTGGGAGGTGACACGTTTGTTCATTAAACTGGCCTCACGCAATGTCAAACGGCAGATCGGCAATTATATGATATATTTCATCACCGTGTCGCTGACGGTGGCGTTAATGTTTGCAATAAATAATGTGATTTTCTCCAAAAAGCTGCAGGAATATGCCGCTCAAATGGAAATGCTGAGAACAGGCCTTATAGGCATCACCATTTTCATCTCCCTGATCGTGTCCTTTGTCCTGAGCTATGGGACTTCCTTCATTCTTAAGCTGCGAAAGAGGGAATTCGGCACCTATTTGACCCTGGGTATGACCAGAAAGAACATACTGACCATTTTTGTTCTGGAGACCCTTATTTTATGCATTGCTGCTCTGGCGACGGGTATTGTCCTGGGATTGTTCATTTATCAGGGGTTAATGGGGCTTTTAACCTATCTGATGGAAGTCGAGTATGTCTTTGCTGACTATTCCATGGAAGGCATGACTTTTACCATTGTGATGGTGACTGCCGTATTCCTTCTGTCCTCTGTGACATCTGCCATTTATCTGAAACGGGTCAGCATCTATCAGCTAATCCATGGGGACAGGATGGTGGAAAAAAGAGTGAAGCATCCGGTATTCTGGATGACGCTCACCTTGATTTCCCTGGCCGGTATCGTGGGAAGCTGTATAGCTTTTTATAAAGTCATTGAACATTTGTTTTTAAGTGATGGTAATGCATCCGAATGGCCTATCATGGGTTGCATGGTGGTACTGGCCGTGACCGTTGTGACCTTCCATACGGGTTTTGCCCGCAGTGTGGTCAATCTTATGCTGAAGAACAGGAAATTATGTTGCAGGGGTACAAATATATTTGTCCTGAGGCAGTTATCCGGCAAGTTGAGCGCAAACTCCATCATGGCCGGCGCTCTGGCTTTTTTGATAGCTTTTGCCGCTATCGGGGCCAATGTGTCTTTTTCACAGAAAATTACCGAGCAGGCAGTCTTGAATAAATTTTATCCCTTTGATATAAGCGCAATTCTCGATGCATACGAGGAAAACCCCATAGGTTTGGAGGAAGCAAGAGAGATCATCCTTCGATATGCCGGGATTGAGAAAGAGATTGATTTCAATATCTATACCACCGGCGACAATTATCTCCACGGTTTCACTATATGGAGCGGAGAGAATTTTAAGAGGGTGAAGGATTCCTTCATCAGGGAAAGCGATATCAATCGGCTGAATGCTGCTTTGGGATGGGAACCGATAGATTTAAAAGGCGGCTTTGTGATCATGTCCGACATTCCGCAGGTTATGAATATGGATTTTTCCTCCGCTGAGCTGACATTAAACGGAAAGACCTATTCCTGTACCGGAAAAACAGATGTCATGCCCTTGCGCGCCTACTTTTTCTTCGCCGCCATTGTACCGGACGAGGCGGTGGAGGGGCTTGATATCCAGACTCAGTGCGCATCCTTTGATTTGAAGGATGAAAAATTCGATGCTCACGGGCTTCAAAGTGAATTGTCCTATTCCACTAACGGTAATGGCTTTACTTTCATGCGCAGCGATTATAAAATAAAGGAATATGAAAGGCTGCAGCGCAGCAGTTCGACGGCCATCTTCATCATCAGCACCCTTTACATGGCAGTAGTGTTTGTGTTCATGTCCATGGCCATCCTGGCGCTGAAAACTTTGTCCGGCATGTCTGAAGATAGGAGAAGATACGATGTTTTGTTCCGCCTGGGTGCCGGGGAACGGGAGCAAAGCAAAACCCTCTTTTTGCAGATATTCAGCTTCTTCTTCCTGCCTTTTGCGATACCCTTGCTGCTGAACATTCCTGCCGGCATCACATGCTCACGGATTATGGAGCTGGGAGGTCTAATGAAGCAATCAGGTGAAATTCTGGTCACCACCGTTCTCATCACCACCGTAATGGCTGCCATTTACCTTTTGTATTTTGGTGCGACCTACTTGATTGCCAAACACAATATTGTACGTACAAATATCTGAAAGGAACTAATTATGACTGAGAAACAGAAAAAGCAAATAGCAGGAGCCAGCATCATCATATTGGTTCTGCTTTCATTGATCATATCCTGGTTTGTTGGAAAGCCGCTGCTAAAGTTTGTGTCTCAACCGGAACACTTCCGAGCATGGGTAGATCGCCATGGCTTATGGGGTAGGCTGGCTTTTATGGGAATGATGATTCTGCAGGTTGTAGTTGCCATCATTCCCGGTGAACCATTGGAAATTGGAGCAGGTTATGCTTTTGGCGCTGTGGAAGGTACCTTACTGTGCATAATAGGCGCGACTGTTGGAAGCATGCTGGTATTTTTATTTGTACGGAAGTTCGGAGTTAAGGCTGTGGAGATTTTTTTCTCCCGGGAAAAAATAGACTCTGTCCGTTTCCTGCAAAATACAAAAAATTTAAATTTTTTGGTGTTCACTGTGTTTTTTATACCGGGAACGCCGAAGGATATCCTTACTTATTGCGTCGGACTTACAAAAATAAGGTTTCGAACCTGGCTTTTTATTTCCGGCGTGGCAAGAATTCCGTCCATCATAACTTCTACCATAGGTGGCGATGCGCTGGGTATTAAAAATCACGGATTCGCAATCCTTGTGTTTATCGTCACATTGGTGGTTAGCGCCATAGGATTACTGGTTTACAGAAAATTCAGCATACGGCAGGAAGCAAAAGCCGATGAAGAGGTTGGACAAGGATAAATTCTGCGGCTTTCTCATTGCCAGGCAGATTCGGCAGGGAACCTTGAGGGAGCGGAAAACAGGACTTAATCAGCAATCAAAATGAATATATATTGCTCAAAAGTAAGTAAAAATCAAAAATAACAAAATAAGAATCGTTATTGACAATCAAAACTGAATAGAGTACAATTGTGAACAACATTAAAAGAAAAAAGCAATGACCGGGAAATAGTAACAGCAGTTCCATCCTTAAGAGAGCTTTCGTTTGGTGCGAGAAAGTAGGATACGGACGCTGTGAATTCATCCTGATAGCTGCACACTCAAAGGTGAGTGCCGAGTAGGCTGTGCCGGAATCCATCCGTTATAGTGGAGGGGCAATAATTGTTGCTCGCTGAGGTTGCATATGCAACGAAGACAAGGTGGTACCGCGAATAATAATTCGCCCCTGTTATACAGGAGGCGTTTTTTTATACCTAAAAAAGTGCACTTTTACTTGGAAAGGTTTTTTGAATGAATTGAAAATAAGGGGGATTAACCATGAGAAAGTCTTTTAGAATTCTGGCTTTTGTGTTGTCAGGATTATTAATTCTGACTGCAGCAGGCTGTTCAAAGAAAAATGAAGGCAATGATAATAAGAAAGGCACTTCCAAAAAATTAAGCGTCGGTATCATCCAATATATGGAGCATGTGGCTCTTGATGATGCCCGCAAGGGATTTATTGACGCGCTGAAGGACAACGGCTATGTCGATGGGGAAAACATCACCATCGATGTGCAAAATGCCCAGGGGGATCAGTCCAATCTATCCACCATCAGTGACCGTTTTGTCAGCAACAAGGTGGATTTGGTGCTGGCCATCGCTACTCCTGCAGCCCAGTCCATAGCGGGAAAAACCAAAGATATTCCGATTTTGGCGACAGCAGTTACCGATTTTGTAACAGCCAAACTGGTAAACTCCAATGAAGCTCCCGGCGGAAATGTCAGCGGTACAACGGACATGAATCCTATCAAGGAGCAGATCGACCTTCTTGTCAAACTGGTACCTGATGCAAAAACTGTTGGAGTGCTTTACACATCCAGCGAGGACAATTCCATCCTGCAGGCTTCAATTGCTAAGGAAGCGATAGAAAATCTTGGCCTCAAATATGTGGAAGTGACTGTTACCAACTCCAACGATGTTCAGCAGGCTACCCAGTCCATCGTAGAACAATGCGATGCGATATATATACCTACGGATAATACGTTCGCATCGGCTATGCCTGTAGTTCATGGCATAACATCCCAATCCAAAACTCCTGTCATCTGTGGAGAGTCCGGGATGGTTAACAATGGCGGACTGGCTACTCTGGGCATCAACTATTATAATTTGGGATATCAAACCGGCCTTATGGCAATAAGGATCTTCAAAGGCGAGGCTACACCAGCTACCATGCCCATTGAAGCTTCAAAAGAGTTTGACTTTGCCATAAACGGAGCTGTGGCAGAAGAGATAGGCATAGAGATTCCGGAGGATCTCAAGGAGTATATAATCAAGGGCGAATGATTTTATGATGCGACCCGCTTAATTAGACTAAATTACACTGAAATAATCGGAAAACCGGCTGAATTTTATACCTTTCCCTTGTTGAGAAAAAGGTTGGAAGCAGCTGTAAAAATATAGAATTGGGTGGATGAAATGTTGCAGATAATCTTAGGTGCGGTCTCCCTAGGCCTGTTGTGGGCTGTAATGACCATCGGTGTTTATATAACCTATCGCATATTGGACATAGCAGATCTGACGGTAGAAGGCAGTATTGCCATGGGCGCTGCAATCGCTGCCCAGGCCATTACTGGAGGAATAAATCCCTATATTGCCGTAGGATTGGCATTGCTGGGAGGAATGGCTGCGGGGCTTGTGACAGGTTTGCTGCATACACAGCTGAAAATTCCTGCTTTGCTGTCGGGTATCCTTACGATGATAGCTCTGTATTCCATCAACCTGCGCATAATGGGTAAGGCTAATGTATCCTTGCTCAAAATGAACACGGTGTATACGGTGTTTGAAAACCTTGGATTAAGCCGTAATAATGCTGTCATAGCTTTGGGGTTGATATGCGTATTGGCAGTGATATCCATTTTATACTGGTTCTTTGGGACGGAAATAGGCTGCGCCATTAGGGCTACAGGCAATAATCCCCATATGGTGCGTGCCCAGGGTATAAATACTGATATTACTAAAATTCTGGGTTTGGTAATAAGCAATGGTCTGGTGGCGTTAAGCGGTGCATTGATCGCACAAAGCCAGAGCTTTGCAGATGTGCAGATGGGTACAGGATCCATAGTAATAGGATTGGCTTCTGTTATAATAGGTGAAGTGCTGTTCGGCAAGAGAAACTTTTACAGCAGGCTGGTTTCATTGGCATTAGGAGCGATAACTTACCGCATAATCATAGCTTTTGTGCTTAAGATGGGCATGCCTGCCAATGATTTGAAGCTCTTTACGGCAATTACGGTGGCAGTGGCATTAGCATTGCCCACCATAAAGAACTATATTCACCCTGCAAGGATAACCATTAAGGAGGGTGAGTGAAATGCTGCAGGTTAATGGCATATACAAGGTATTCAATCCAGGAACAGTAAATCAAAAGGTAGCTTTGAGAAATGTCAGTGTAAAGTTGGAAGAAGGCGATTTTGTCACATTAATCGGTGGAAACGGTGCAGGCAAATCCACGCTTCTGAATTGCATAGCCGGGGTATATCCGATAGACAGAGGCTCTATCATAATTGATGGTGTCGATGTAACAAAGCTTTCTGAACATAAGCGTGCATCAATCCTTGGCCGTGTTTTCCAGGACCCCATGATGGGTACTGCATCCAACATGGGAATTGAGGAAAATCTGGCTTTAGCTTTTCGCCGTGGCCAGAGGCGTGGCTTAAAATGGGGGATAAGCAATAAGGAAAGGGAAATGTACAGAGAACTGTTAAAACAGCTGGATCTGGGTTTGGAAAACAGATTAAGCACCAAAGTGGGGCTTTTATCAGGCGGCCAGCGGCAGGCTCTGACGCTTTTGATGGCAACATTGAAAAAGCCGAAGCTTTTGCTGCTGGATGAGCACACGGCAGCTCTTGATCCCAAGACCGCGGAAAAGGTGCTGCAGCAGACGGATAAGCTCATAGGAGAGAATAAACTGACTGCTTTGATGGTTACCCATAATATGCGCGATGCCATAAGGCATGGTAACCGTCTGATTATGATGTATGATGGACAGATTATTCTGGATATCAAGGGAGAGGAAAAGCAAAAGCTTACGGTGGAGGATTTGTTAAAACGCTTTGGCAAGGCCAGTGGAGAGGAATTTGCAAATGACCGGGCGCTGCTTTCCTAACATAATCCCCTATAAATATTCATCAAATTAATAATGAAATGATAAAGGGTACCCATCTCTAACGGTTGAGGGTACCCTGCTGTTTTCAAGTCTAAGGGTATACCTCCACTGGATTGAAACCAAGCAAGTGTGAGGGACCTCTCCCGCAACTGGAGACTTCTACCCAAAACCTCCATTTAAACTTCAAAAGAATCAGGTTTGCTAAACCCTCAGCCCAAAACAGCGGTATCAAACCGAAGACTTTTGGTTTTGGCAGCTTTCCCATAACCTTGACTATTGAATACCAGTATTATAAAATATACATAAATAGTCGGCATAAAGCTTGACATGCAGGAAAGAGTAACTCATATAGGCTTGAGAACCATACTGTGACACCTTTGTTCAGTTTAAATTAAGACTGTTCATGGTTTTGCAGGTTTTTTATGAGGCGCTTATTTGTTTTGGTAAGAGAGGTTTGCTTGAATTAAGCAGACTTTTTTATTTGCTGCTTTGGTGGAATGGCTTTTTCCAGAGAACATGACAAATCACTGTATGAAAATCCCGACATGGTATTTATCAATGGTCAATGGGGGGGATTTTATTTTGAAAATCCGAAGGCAATTTGGTTCATTCTTTCGAAAAATCGCACCTCGGGGGATGGCTAACAAATTATTTGCCATTATCAGTGTTATCGGTATATTTCTGGCTTTTTCCCTGGCATACATTGCCACCAGTATTTCAGGCAGCTTTCTATATGAGGCCGCAAAAAACCTGTTGGACAACCAGGCAAAACAGACTGTCAACATATTCGACCAGTACATGGACATCCTTAAAAATACAGTCATGACTACAAGCAGGGAAGGAAGTGTTCAGTCGCTGATAAAAGGCAATTATGACGCATATGGATCCTATCTGGTTCATCATAATTCCTATGCTTATCTGAAGAACATCCATGAATTTTATGATTGGATTAATATTTATGTGATAGCGAAAAAAGATCATTATATTATGTCCTCAAATCCGGAAGACGTCACCTCGGATTTCCGCAAAAAAGGTGTTGAAAAAATGGAGTGGTATGGGAGGATGGAGAATGCCCTGGAGGGAACTTTCATCATGTCGGATTTCATTCCTCCGGCGTCCTCCGATAAAGAGCATTTTGCTTATGCCCTGAAGGTCAGAGATGTTTATGACTGGGAGACCGACGGATACATTATTGCAGCCATTGACAAAGCCATATTGGATGACCTTCTCCGCGGTACCAGCTTTGAGGAAAACGGGTTTTTGCTGGTGTTAAATGATAAGGGCGAGATTGCATATGCTTCTGATTCTTCTGTTTTCAAAAGCGATTTTTCACTGGAAGAACTGCGAAGCGAGCTGAGGAGCAGCGGCAATTATGCCTTTGGCAGCAGCAGGGATTATTATTACTCTTCTTGGAAATCAAAGGCTTCCGGATGGAGTTTCATAGCTTTTGCAGACAAGAACCATGCCAAAGCGCAGATTCTAAACCTCCAACTGCTGGTAATTGTCATAGCCGCTCTGGCAGTTATGCTCCTCATTGTAGCGGCGCGTTTTATATCCAATGCCTATACACGGCCGGTGAAGACCTTGATTAAATTCATTCATGAAGTGGAAGAAAAAGAATTTGCAGGACAAATCGACTTAAAGCTGGAGGATGAGATGGGGGATCTGATCAATTCCTTTAATGCGCTGATCGCCTCCGTAAGGCAGAACCAGGTGCTGAGGAAAAGAGCGGAGATAGATGCGCTGCAAAAGCAGATAAATCCGCATTTTCTATTCAACACGTTCCAGTCCATCAAAGCCCTTGCGCAGCAAAAGGATACCCGAAGCGTGGTTGAGATGATCGAAAAGCTGAGTGACATATTTCATTACAATATCAACAGAAGCAACAGCTCTATGACGGAGATACGCAATGAGATAGATCATATACGGAACTACCTGGATATCCAGAGGGTTCGCTTCGGCAACAGGATGCAGGTTTTCTACGATATCGACGAAAGAGTGCTTTCCTATTGGACGATGCGATTTATCCTCCAGCCGATTGTTGAAAATTCCATAAGCCACAGCATGGAACTGATGGACGGCGGATACAGGCTTGATATACGAGGCGGTTTTGACGATGAAGATATTTTATTTATAATCCGGGATAACGGAGTGGGCATTCCGGAAGAAAAGCTTGAAAAACTCAAGGAATATATATATGATAACGAAGGCACCATATCCAACGACGATTTCGGCATAGGCTTAAAGAACATACAGGAAAGGCTGTACCTACTGTATGGAGAAGGCTATGGACTTACTATCCGGAGTGTGCCGGATGAGTATACGGAAATTCGGATAAGGATTGCGAAAATGACAAAAGAGGAGGCAATTAAAAGATGATAACTGTTTTAGTTGTTGATGATGAGCCGCTGGTGAGAAGCAGCATACGGTTTTCCTTAGAAGAGATAGATATCAGGGCGCGTGTTGTAGGAGAGGCTGAAAATGGCAAAGAGGCCCTGGAATGCTATAAAAAGCTTTTACCGGATGTGGTGATTACCGACGTAAAAATGCCTGTGATGGATGGATTGAGGTTTATCGAGGAAGTGCGGAAAATAGACCGTGTTACCCAGTTCATAATAATCAGCGGATATGCAGAATTTGACTATGCTCAGCAAGCTATGAGATTTGGTGTAAACAGTTATGTCTTAAAGCCGGTTAAAAACTCCGAATTGGAGGAAGCGCTGAAGAAGTGTGTACTTAAGCTGGAAGGCAAATATTCGGAAATGCTGCCGGAAAGCGAACGTATAATCCAATATATCGAGCAGAACTTTTCTTCTCCGCTGACCTTGGAAATATTGGCGGAAAAGTTCAATTTCAGTCCTAAATATATTTCCAGCTTGATCAAGAATAAGCTGGGATACAACTTTACCGATTACCTGACGGCACTGCGGATGAAAAAGGCGGTGGAGCTTATGACCAAAACCAGTCAGAGTGTAAAATCCATAGCCCTTTCCGTCGGATATGAAGACCAGCATTATTTTAACCGAATTTTCAAGAAGAAAACCGGCAAAACACCCTCCGAATTCAGAAATGGCATAGGAAATTAATGCTGCTCCGGCAAAGAACTTTCTTGCTGCAGGGGAACACCGGGAAGGAAATGCAAGGCTATTCTAATGTCAATGCTTTGCTAAAGTTATGTTTAAATAAATAATAAAATATGGAGATTCTCCACATACCTCCTCCCATTGTCCAACTACAAATCAAGTTGACAATGCTATAGTAAAAATAGATATGAGTGCTCTATCCGCTTTTGCTATAAGGGGAGAAGTAAAGGGGAGAAGCTTAATGAAGAAGATATTGCTTTCAGACCAGACAAGACATCTAATGAAGAAATATCGCACACTTTACCTGTTTTTGATACCCGGAGCTATTATAATGATTTTGTTCGCCTACCTTCCCATGGGTGGCCTGGTAATGGTATTTCAGCTATACGATCCTGTATCGGGCTTCTTTGGAAGTAAATGGGTAGGCTTCGAAAACTTTGCCCGAGTGTTCAGTACACCAGTATTCGGCCGTGCATTGCGTAATACACTGGTGATCAGTGGTTTAAAGCTGCTTATAGGTTTTCCCATGCCGGTTATTTTTGCACTGATGCTTAATGAATTGCGCCATCAGCGCTTCAAAAAAACAGTGCAGACTATTACTTATATACCCAATTTTGTTTCCTGGGTTATAGTTTCCGGTATATGGTACAGCATGCTTTCGTCTTCGGGCGTGGTCAATGAAATCCTTTTGAAGCTTGGACTGATCAGTGATCCGATTCTTTTCATGCAGAATAAGGCTCTTTTCTATCCGATCATAATATTTACGGAATTATGGAAATCTTTGGGTTACAATACCATATTCTATATATCTTCAATAGCAACAATACCTACTGAAATATATGAAGCCGCAGAAATAGACGGGGCCAGCCGATTCAAGCAGGCCATATATATAACCATACCGTCTATTTCAGGCACCATTGCCCTTCTTTTTATAATGCAGGTGGGCGGGCTGCTGAATGCAGGATTCGATCAGCTGTGGACCATGGGCAACGTTGCAGTAAGGGATATGGCAGATATTCTGGATACCGCCGTGCTTCGCACACTGACCAGCGGCTCCATATATGACCTTTCCACCGGTGCTGCCCTTGGAATGTTCAAATCCGTCGTAGGCCTGCTGCTGTTTTTCATCACAAACTGGGTATCCAAGAAATTCATTGACGAATCGATTGTCTAGGGGGTGAGGCTATGAAATTGTCTAGAGGGGAAAGAACCTTTGATATATTCAATGTTGTGGTAATGACTTTGTTTGCTGCCATCTGCCTGTATCCTTTCATATACGTTATTGCCCTGTCCTTTAATGATGGTACGGATGCAATGCGCGGAGGCATATATTTTTTCCCGCGGAAATTCACCCTGGAGAATTATGCTAAGCTGTTTGAGGATAACAGAATTATTGGCAGCTTTTTCATTTCAGTTTTCAGAACTGTCATGGTTGCTACCTTCGGAACCCTTGTCAATGCCATGTTTGCCTATGGAATAAGCAAGTCCGATATGCCGTTCAGGAAGTTCTTTAACTGGATGATTGTCATCCCGATGTATTTCGGAGGGGGAATAATTCCTTATTTCCTTATATGCAAGTCCCTGGGGCTGACGAATACAATATGGGTTTATGTGATTCCCTGGCTGGCAACTCCTTTCCATATTATGCTGCTGCGAGTGAGCATAAAAGAATTGCCGGAATCATTGGAAGAGAGTGCATTCCTGGACGGAGCAGGATATTGGATCATATTCGTGCGCATTATACTGCCCCTTCTCAAGCCTGCCCTCGCCACTGTCATACTGCTGGCAGGAATCGGACAGTGGAATGACTGGATGGATGGTACCATTATGGTGAGTAATTCAAAGCTCTGGCCGTTACAGACTCTTCTTCTTAGTATACTGCAGGGAACGGATATGATGGCCTTTTTCAAGGAAAAGAATCTTTCCACCGCCGGCGGCGCTATGGCGAGGAAGATCAGTATTACTCCTGAATCATTAAAAATGGCCATGCTGGTTATCACTGTAGTTCCTATTTTCATGATTTACCCATTTGCCCAAAAATATTTTATAAAGGGTATTATGGTAGGTTCGGTAAAAGGCTGATGCGAAAGCATTGTCTTTTAATAAATTGCCAAAAATAACGGTAAAAGAAAGGAAGAGAACATTATGAACAAAAAGTTTCAACGTGTTGTTGCTCTATCCGCAGCTATGCTGCTGACAGTGGGCGTTTTGGCTTCCTGCGGAAACAAGGGTGAGAACAAGAATGCTCCATCCACCACCCAGGAAACCAACGGAGAGGTTCCTGAGCTGGCATCCCAGTGGCCTGAATTTGCCAAGCACCATAGCATAGAGGTGACCTTTTTCGAACAGGGCTGGACGGGACCGGAAGAGGATAAGGACTTCGTCACTCCTGAAATCGAAAAACGCACCAATTTCGGTATTAAGTATATCCCAATGACTGTTCCCACTTCTGATGACTATACTCAGAAGCTGAATCTCATGGTGGCTTCCGACGAAGTGCCGGAAATCTTCTTTGGCGCAAACGACAGCTATACCAGGACTATCTATGAGAAGCTGGGGCAAAGCGGCAAGATATGGGATGTAGCTGATATCATCAAAGATTATGAGAACATATATAACCTGGTATATCCTGAGCTGAACCTTTTCAAAACCAAGGATGGCAAGAACTATTTTATTCCAACCCAGACGGGACGCGGAAATGATGTGCTGCATGACATCCCTAACGGCTTGTTCGTGCGTAAGGATTTCCTCGACCAATTGGGTATGGATTATCCGGATACTCCCGAAGAATTTAAGGAGTATTTGAAGCGCAGCATAAATGAGATTAAAGTAAACGGTCAGCCTGTAACCGGCCTTGTTTTGGGTGAAAACTTAGACGGTATTCAAAAGCTGTATGAACCTTTCTTCCCATTGGTAGGACAGCATGAAAGCTACAAACTGCCCTTTGATCCCAAGGATGGATATAAGATAAAGAATTATCTGTATAACGACAGCCCTGAACTGATAGAGGCTGCAAAATATATCTACAGTCTGGCTAAAGAGGGATTGCTGGACAAGGAGACCCTTACCTTGAAGCAGGCCATGATTCAGGAAAAAGCATCATCAGGGCTGGCTGCAGCTATCTCCGTCGCATACTGGGATATGAATACTTACGGTGACAATGCAAAACAGACCGTGCCGAACATTATGTATGTAGCACCACCAACAATGTATGCTTCCGAAAAAGTAAAAGAGAGCCGTTTGGCAGACTGGACAAACTGGGTTGGCAGCTGGTCAACGGTCATTATAAACAAAAAAGTGGATGAGGAAGCTCTCCGCCATTTCCTGGCCGTAATGGATTATATGGCAACCGAGGAAGGGCAGCTTCTCGTGCAGTACGGCATCGAAGGAGAGTCCTATGTTTTAAATGCGGAAGGCAAGGTGGAAATGACATCTGAGTTCCTGGAAAAGACCAACAACATGGACTGGAACAAAGCCGCCGCATATGGTGTCGGTTACTATGCCCAGTTGGTATATAATTTGCCTGCCATTCTGGATAAGCAGGGCACTCCGGCATCCCTTTTAAGAGAGGACAATAAGTTAAGCTGGGAAAATCAGAAGGAATATCGCGATCATTATGTTGCAAATATGGAGCCTACCCTGGATTATTATTTCCTCCCGGGCGAGATAGAGACTCAGAAGTTTACTGCCATAAAGGATGGAGAGGTAGAATTGTGGGTTAGGGTATTGACTGCAAATTCCGAGGATGAAGTAGAAAAGATCGTCCATGAATGGGGAGAGACTTGCAGAAAACTCGGAATAAATGAAATAATAGCCGAGAGAGAGCAGTATATTAAGAATTTTAAGGTTAGCAAATAATATATAATTAATAACAAGTAACTTCTCTTAAACATATCCCCCGCCTTGGGCAGGGGATATGTTTTATCACAGGGAAAGGAGATAAAAAGATGAATCTGGTTTACAGGATACGATACAATGCTATGGACTATCTGCATGAGCTGGCAGCGCATACCACAGAAAAGCTGAAAGATGGTTCCCGGAAAGAGTTGTACAGGCGTTTCTTGGAGCTCAACCTGCGGGTGGAAATCATAGCTCTGCGCGATCCGGATTTTGCAGTGACTAAATACACTGCAGTCTTCTATAATGAAACTGACAGGCCGGTGAGGCTGTACCAGTTGGATACCGGGGTATCCATAGCTTCCGATAGTATGAACCTTAGATATTTTACTTCTGATTGGGGCTCTGAGTTTTATCCCCATGAACAGGAGATAAGCGGCGAGTTTTCTTTTGGCTCCGTTTCCGGGCGATCCAGCAAAGGCTTTTCTCCCTGGGCAGGGTTGGTGACTTCCGGTCGCTGTTATTCGGCGGCGCTGGCCTGGTCCGGATCGTGGAACTGTACGGTGACTCCTGAAGAAGGGCGTTTCCATTTTACTATGGGACATTCGTATGACGGATTTTTCACCGATGTGCCACCCGGGGGACGGTTCGAGTCCGCGTCAGTTTATCTGGCTGAAGGTAAAACACTGGAAGACGCTTCGCTGGAAATGCGCCGTTTCTTCCGCAGGCGGTTAAGCCTGCTAAATGACGGCGGGATTGCTGATGTGCCACTGGAATACAATGAATGGTGGCCTTACGAAGACAAATACATCAATGAAAACATATATTTAGAGAATGCAAAGATTGCCAAGGAACTGGGCTGCCGGTATGCAATGATGGACGCCGGATGGTTCGGTGGAAATGAAGACGGGCAAAGCTGGTATGAAA
Source organism: Clostridium thermosuccinogenes (assembly GCF_002896855.1). Taxonomy (NCBI): domain Bacteria; kingdom Bacillati; phylum Bacillota; class Clostridia; order Eubacteriales; family Clostridiaceae; genus Clostridium; species Clostridium thermosuccinogenes. Next base: position 1,176,369 of record NZ_CP021850.1, read on the forward strand.
AGCGTGGCGACTGGAGTATAGTGAATAAGAAGGATTTCCCTTCAGGAATGAAATCCCTTTGTGACAATGCGAAAAAGATTGGAATTCTGCCGGGCATATGGTGTGAAATAGAAGCGGTGGGCAAGGATGCAAAGCTCAACGATACCCATGGTCATATTATAGCTAAAAGGGACGGCAAGTCACTGGGCTATGTCTGCTTTGGCAGTGAGGAAGGCAGAGCATGGGCGATGTCTGTGGTGGATCAGATCCTTGGGGAATATGGTGCCAAATGGATCAAATTTGATTTTAACCTGGACCCTGCTCCCGGTTGTAACGCTCAAGGACATGGGCACGGTCCGGGAGATGGATTGCATGCCCACTATGTAGGATATTACCGGCTGCTGGAGGAAATCCATAGGAAATACCCTGATGTGGTTATTGAAAATTGCGCTTCCGGAGGTCTGAGGGACGATATAAAGATAGCATCCCTCACCCACTGGAGCCATTTAAGCGATCCTGACTATACTGAATTCCATTTGCAGGTATATTGGGGAGCCCTTTCTTATCTGCATCAGAGTGCGCTGCTTCATTTCAGCTGGTCTCAAGTACTTCAAACCCACAATTTGGGGATATTGAATCCCATCAGTGAGGACATGGAACGATACAAATTTGATTACATGATCCGGGCGGTTCTGATGGGGGTTCCGGGATTCTCCTATCGCCTGCCGGAAATGCCGGATTGGTGCAAAGAAAGGCTTAAGGAATTAGGCCAATTCTATGAGGAGATATACAAAGACTATATCTTAAACGGGGATGCACACCGCCTTACCCCCCAACCGGTAGTGGGCTGTATGGGTGAGCGGTTTCCGGTATTCCAGTTTAACAATGCCCGGGGGGAGGCCATTGTCTTTGCTTTCAGGCTGCAAAAGGCCAGAGAGGAACAGACAGTATACCCCAGAGGGCTTGTAGGGGATGCGCTCTATGAGGTTGTGTATACGGACGCGGAAAAATCCATGACTGCTTCAGGCAGGGATCTGGAATCAAAAGGACTGGTATTCTCCAATATGCCGGAGGAAAGCTCCGAGGTTGTGCGGATACGTCTAAAGATGGACGGAGAGGAGTAAAAGCATGGAGACTATGAAAGCTGCAGTGTGGACGGAGATAGGTAAAATCAAGGTAATGGATGTGGAAGTGCCGCGGATTACACGGGATCAGGTGCTCGTTAAAGTCATGAGTGCCGGATTGTGCGCCACTGACCTCCATGTATATACCGGAAGGTTTAGGTACGGTGAACCGCCCCACATTCTCGGGCATGAAGTGGCCGGAGAAATTTGTCAGGTGGGTGATGCAGTTGAGGGATGGAATATTGGTGACCGGGTAGTGGTGGAGACTTCCATAGGTTGCGGTAGATGCCGCTTTTGCATCTCCGGGCAGCGGCATCTGTGCCCGGAGATGACGGAAATCGGGTTTACTCCCAACAATGGTGCTTACGCCCAGTATATGGCGGCTCCAGCTAAAAACCTGTTCCGGATACCCGATGAGTTGTCCGACGATGGTGCTGGAATTATGGAAAGCGTTGTATGCCCGGTGGGAGCATTGTACCGCCTTGGGGTGCGCTTTTCCGAGACAGTGGTGGTGTTTGGCGTTGGACCAGCTGGAATCGGTTTTATTCAGGGAGCCAAGGCAATGGGAGCAGGGAAAATTATCGCAGTAGCCAGGAATGACTTTCGTCTTGAGCGGGCGAGGGGATTTGGTGCGGATATTTTAATCAACACAAAAAAGGAAAATGCTGAAGAAGCTATAATGAAAGAGACCGGCGGCATCGGTGCCGACCTGGTAATTGATGCTACCGGATCCCCCGGCATTATTGCGCTGATGCCCGGTGTTACCAGGCGGGCCGGACGCATGATACTTTATGGCCTGCCTGAGGATGATGCCAGCATGGACTATCCTGTTAAGGAGATAATAATGAAGCAGTTGGAAGTATATGGCGCGGTGGGAAACCCGTCAGTGTGGGAGCCGCTTCTTCGTATGGCGGCATCCGGGGTTATCAGGCTGGACGATATGGTGACTCACACCTTTCCGCTGGAGAGAATTGAAGAAGCTTTTGCATGTCTTGAGAACCCGGATGAAAATGTTCTGAAGGCTGTCATCCATCCATGGGATTGACCGGTAAACAAGCCAATCGACGTTGCTTTCCGTATGGAAAGCTTCTGATACCACCGGCGAAGGAATTGATAATTTGCAATTTGGCACCAAGCTTATATGAAAGGTGATGATGAACATAGACCGTAGAGAAAACATGATAAAAACTTTAAACTGCGAAATCACGGAGCAAATTCCTGTCACTCCCCACTGGTGGGGGTTGTATAAGTTTGAATATGCCGGTTTTCTCAAAGACTATGACAGGGAAGCTGAAGCCTGGAGCTTGACCGGTCGTGATTTGGCTGATATAGATAGCCTCTTTTATGAAGAATTCAAGCCCGATATGTTCCATCTTACCACCGGCGCATCAAGAACTGAAGAGAGCGAAGCTGTAAAAAAGGAAAAAAGGCGGATATTTGAAGCCGTATATGAGCTCGAATCCTATTCGGTCATTGACGAATATATTGAATCCAACTATCCCGCCAAGGACGAGATAATAAAAAGCGGAGTTTTTGACCACATACGCATACTTTTTGAAAGGTATGGAAGGGAATGTGTTCTGATGCTCAACGAAGGAAATCCCATCAGCTGGATACTGGATCCCCATGGCTGCGTTGGTTTTGAGAATGGACTCATTTCCCTTATGGATAAGCCGGACAGAATGGAATATCTCATACACAGGAGCTATGAAGCCTTGCTGCCCCGCATGGAAGCCTTGAAGGAGATGGGGGGAGATGGCTATATCGGTTCAGAGACATATTGCTCAGCCGATATCATGTCACCAAGCCTGTATCGGGGCATTATCTTCGAAGCGCAGAAGAAATTTTACACGGCAGTGGCGAAAATGGGGTTGATTCCGGTGACTTATTTTACCGGTGACATCAATCCCCTTTTGGAGGATATAAAAGAACTGGGGGTAAAGGGGCTGATGGTGGAGGAAAGCAAGAAAAACTTCAATCTGGATGTCGGTACCCTATACAGGAGGCTGGAAGGACAGGTTTGCCTGTTTGGAAATCTTGACAGTGTTTACACTTTGCAATTAGGGAGCAAGGAAGATGTTGTGAAGGAAACCCTAAGGCAAATTTCAGCATGCGGACAAGGAGGCTTCGTTATGGCTAACGGTTGTCCCCTTTCTTTCACAACTCCCCCGGAAAATATCCATGCTATGATAGACACAGTGCGAAATAAAAAAGGTTGAAGGCATAAAGAATTAAAAAATTCCTTTATTGCAAAAAAACTCTTGACGGGTATAATTTGATATGTTAAAATCTTATAAAAGTAAATTTTAGGATTAGAAGAGTGGCAACGGCGTTATTCAGAAGAACTGGATAACGCTATTTTATATAGATATATATAATTAAGTTCATACTGATGTTCTTGGTGGTGACGAAGGCGTTATTCGTAAACATTACGAATGACGCCTCTTTTAAATTGAATATTTTTAAAGTAATGACAGCGGCGTTATTTGGATAAACCGGATAACGCCGTTTTTACATATACAGTTTTATATATACGGTCTCCAAAAAACTTCATTAAATTATATTTGCAGGCGGAATTCAGTCCATTGCTGTCAAACCGCGTCATAAAATTACAGCTGAGATGCTGCAATCAGCTTATCATCCTTTGAAAAGGGAGTTATCCCTGCATTGAGCTAAATACCCTTTTGGCAGTGACAACGGCGTTATTCGGAAATATCCCGGATAGCGCTGTTTTAATATAGATACTTTTATTCTATTGATATCCAGATTTTAACAATGATTGATGAATTTAAAAAGAAAGGGATGGTGCTATGAGACAAGTTGCTATTTACGGCAAAGGTGGTATTGGAAAATCCACCACAACACAGAATTTAACGGCTGCCCTGGCTGAAATGGGCAACAAGATCATGATAGTGGGGTGCGACCCTAAAGCGGACTCAACAAGGCTGATTCTTAACGGACTGGCTCAAAAAACCGTATTGGATACTTTGCGGGAGGAAGGAGAAGATGTGGATCTGGACCTAGTTATGAAGGAAGGATTCGGAGGCATAAAATGCGTGGAATCCGGAGGCCCTGAACCGGGAGTAGGATGTGCAGGAAGAGGAATTATCACTTCCATCAACCTGCTGGAGCAGCTGGGAGCGTATACCGACGACTTGGATTTTGTGTTTTATGATGTGTTGGGGGACGTGGTATGTGGTGGCTTTGCGATGCCCATACGGGAAGGCAAGGCTGATGAAATCTATATAGTAGCCAGCGGGGAGATGATGGCCATGTATGCCGCCAACAATATTTGCAAAGGTATTCAAAAATATGCCAATACAGGCGGAACAAGGCTGGGAGGAATAATATGCAACAGCAGAAATGTGGACAATGAGTTTGAAATGCTTAAAGCCTTCGCCAGCGAGCTGGGCAGTCAGTTAATCCACTTCATTCCAAGAAACAATGTGGTTCAAAGAGCGGAAATCAATAAAAAAACCGTCATAGAGTTCGATCCTACCGACAGCCAGGCGGATGAATACAGAGCATTGGCCAGAGCAGTACAGGACAATGATATGTTTGTAATTCCAAAACCGATGACCCAGGACAGGTTGGAGGAGATATTGATGGAATACGGCTTTATAGGATGAGCAATGCCCGCAATACGGCCAAAGGGTGAAATGGGGAATCGGACAGGGAGGTTATCCAAGGCATGCCAGCGCATAAATACCTGGAGAATAGGATCATAAATAAATGAATTTTGGTAGTGTCAAAAGTTCTATGAAAGAATAAAATTTTGACGCCAGAAATGAGAGTATTTACCAAATATGCACATTGGAAACCAAATAAGCAACAAGAAAAACCATGGGAATATAATACCTGTGGATTTGATGGATAACCCGCCCGAGGCATGGATAACAAGTGGATAAAGCATTGGCAACGAAAAGCGTGTTGCCAACACTTTATCACACAAGTTACCCACACCCCTCAAATCAGCGGGTTACCCACAAACTCCACAGGTTCGGCGGCGACTGTTTTGCTATGCTATGCTACAAAAATAAGAGGATGAATTTCGTTCCTTAAGCAGATTGTTGGGCTTTGATGTATTCTTGGGACATTTTAATGAGTGTAACCCACCTGGCAGGCATATTAGGCCGGTCTTTGAGCTCTTCTAAGACCACCGGCACCCTGCCTTCCAGAGAGGAATGAGGCCTTAGGAAGTTGAAGTAGGCTACAAACAGTGTAAGGAAGGATACTGAACCTGCATAGTTGTTAAAACCGTTGGTGGGTCTGTAGTTTCCCTTGAAGGTGCGGTTTAACCTTTCGATGATCTGCTTTAAAGGCCTGTATTCTTCGGAGATAGGGTCGTCGTTGGTAAGACCGATTACCTGCTTTATGTCAAAGTGGATGCCGTACTGGGCGAAATAGTGTTGAGCAAGCATGTAAATAGGGTTCCCGTCAAAGATCAGGGTAAGATCCTCAGGAAGCTTATCGAACTTGGACAATGCTTCGTCAAGAGCATAAATTGCAGCTTTAACATCACGGTTGGCAGAGACGGGGTATGAGAGGATAATCTTCTTTACTGCGTCGAATATAAAGAATACGTAATGCCATTTGCCCAGAACCTTTATGTACGTCTCATCCCCGCAGATGGAATCTGAGAGATCATACTTGTAGTTGTCAATGAAGGGTTTAATGTTTGTGGCAACAGCATCGGCATAATTTGATACCGACTGATGAGAAACACTTACACCATGTACTTCACGCATAAGGGCAGCTGTCATCCGGGTAGAAAGGCCAAAATTGACATGGTATGTAAGTATCAGCCCCAGGACGTGAGGAGAGACATAAAGCCTTGATATATCTACACTCGGAGGCTGGGAAGGCTTTCTTACCAAAGGCTCAAAGTCAATATCAAACTCCCTGTAGATGTAATGGAGCTTGAAATCATGTGGAGAAGACTTGTAGCGCTGCTTGTCTTCCTCGGACATGGAATTGAGCCTGTCAAGGTAATAGGGGCACTTGGAGTTGGTGCACTTATGTACGTTGAAGTCCTTACGCTCTTTCTTAAGTTCCAGTGTCCTTCCACAGTGGGGGCAGAGGAAGATGAGATTTTTTAGGTAACGGTTTTTCTTGTTGAAAGTGCACTTGCAGACTTTGCATAAGTACTGGCCTTTACCACCGGTATTGTCGTAAAGGTATTCATGAGGAGCTCCACATCTTGGGCAGGCCATAGTATCAGGGACTGTAGAAGCTTTTCTCCTTGTAATAGGGGTTATAAGCTTACCGGTTTCCTTGAGATGATTTGAAATAAGCTGCTTATAATCAAGCTTCTCAAGTGTCTCAATAATCGGCATGGTATCCACCACAAGCTTGCGGTAAGGCTTCCTAACAGGCTCATCGTAGTACTTGCGGACGGATCCTTTACTAAAGAGTGCACACATGAGGTAAATGATAATTTTAGCTTGTATTTGAATGTATAGTAGTAAAACTGTTATAATGTTGTTCAAAGGTACTTAACTCCTTTCTTTGGGGGTTGTCCAGCAACAACATTATACCAAAAAAAGGGCAAGTACCTTTGCCTTTCTATACATTCTTAATTTCCAGTTAAATGAGGGTAAAACCCTTAATAATATAAAAGCAAGTAAAACCAAGGGTTAGAGGTCAAAAGCATATCAAAACTTTTGACACTACCTGAATTTTAAAAGGAGTGATTTTATGAAAATGATCAGAGCCATTGTAAGGCCTGAGAAGTCTTCATTGATATTAAACGAGCTGATGGATGCAGGTTATCCAGCGGTCACTAAGATAGATGTGGTAGGAAGGGGAAAGCAAAGGGGGATCAAGGTAGGCAACATTCACTACGATGAGCTTCAAAAGGAGATGCTGATGATGGTGGTGGAGGATGAAGATAAGGACGAGGTAGTAAAAATTATTGCAAAAAATGCCAGAACCGGTGACAGTGGAGCATACGGCGACGGAAAGATATTCGTGAGCACGGTGGAAGAGGTATATACCATCAGCAGCGGCCAAAATAAGTTGTAAAGGGGTTTTGCCAATGAAAGAGATCGTATCCATTATCAGAATCAACAAGATTGGTGATACAAAGCAAGCTCTGGCTGAAGCCGGCTATCCAGCCTTTGTCTGCAAGAAGGTTAATGGGAGGGGCAAAAAGATGCTGAAGCCGGAAATATTCCAGAAACTTGTCGCAGAAGAGGAGATAAGCCCGCCGGAGCTGATGGAGAGCATAGCAGGAAATGACAGATTATTGGCTAAGAGGATGTTGTCCCTTGTGGTAGCCGATGAAGATGTAAAAAAGGTAGTAGACATAATAATTGAGACCAACCAGACGGGCAGTATGGGAGATGGAAAAATCTTCGTCTGTCCTGTCGATGAGGTCATCAGGGTTAGAACAGGAGAAACAGGAATTGATGCAATCTAAAGGGAGGGAACGCTGTTATGAAGGATGATATGAACAAGATTGTTGACAGGATATTGTTCAGATACCCGGCTAAGGTTATGAAAAACAGGAAGGAGCATATTTTGGTCAAAGAACCGGAAGGCCCAAAAGAGATATCTGCCAATACAAGAACCTTGCCAGGCATTATAACAAACAGAGGTTGTGCTTATGCCGGCTGCAAGGGTGTTGTGATCGGGCCCATAATCGATATGGTGCATATTACCCACGGTCCGGTGGGATGTTCCTACTACACATGGGCAGCCAGGAGAAATAAAGGAAAAGCCAGGGAAGGCGGCAAGAGTTTTTTAGAATATGCCTTTACCACCGACTTGCAGGAGAGTGACATAGTCTTTGGGGGCATAAAAAAATTAGCCCAGGCCATCAAGGAAGCGGTGGAAATTTTTCATCCGAAAGCCATATCGATAGCCGCTACCTGCCCCGTAGGCCTAATAGGGGATGACATCCATGCGGTAGCCAAGAAAGCCCAGGAGGAATACGGAATACCCGTTCTGGCCTTCAGCTGCGAGGGGTATAAGGGTGTAAGCCAGTCAGCAGGCCACCATATCGCCAACAACAAACTGATGAAGGATGTGGTGGGAACGGAGGACATACCCGAAGCCCAAAGGAAAAAATACTCTGTCAATATATTGGGCGAATACAACATAGGTGGGGATGAATGGGAGATAAAAAGAGTGCTTAACAAGATTGGTTATACGGTAATTGCAACCCTCACCGGAGATGCGGAGTATGGCGATATAGCCAAGGCCCATAATGCGGATTTGAATCTGGTGCAGTGCCACAGATCAATAAATTATATAGCCGACATGATAGAAATAAAATACGGATTGCCGTGGATGAAAGTCAATTTCATAGGGATAGAAAACTTCTCCAACAGCCTTAGGAACATGGCAAAATACTTCGGAGATGCAGAGTTGATGGAAAGGACAGAAAGGGTTATCCAGGAGGAAATAGAGGATATAAAGGATGAAATCAACCGCTATAAGGAAATGTGTAAAGGAAAAACGGCAGTTTTATTCGTGGGTGGGTCAAGAGCCCACCACTACCAGGGGTTGCTTAAGGAAATAGGCATGGAAACCGTTATGGCCGGTTATGAATTCGGACACCGTGATGATTATGAGGGAAGGGATATCCTCCCGTATATAAAGCTGGATGCGGACACAAGAAACATTGAAGAACTGACGGTGGAGAAGGACGAGAGGAAATATAGGCTGAGGATGTCGCCGGAGAAGCTGGAAGAACTGAAAAAGGAGATACCTATAAACCAATACAAGGGCATGATTCATGATATGAAAGACAACACCATCATCATAGATGATCTGAACCACTTCGAAACAGAAATGTTCATCAAGGCATTGAAACCGGCATTTTTCGGCTCGGGTATAAAAGATAAATACATCGTGGAGAAAATGGGGGTTTACTCCAAGCAAATGCATTCTTATGATTACTCCGGACCTTACGCCGGATTCAGGGGAGCAGTGAATTTTGCAAGGGATACGGCTGCCGGAATCCATACTCCGGCATGGAGCTATATAGTTCCTCCGTGGAAGAAGGAGCCCATATTGAAAGGGAAAATTGAGAAGGAAGGAGTGGAGGAAGCATGCTGAACAATACCCCGAAGGAAATATCCGAAAGAAGCGCCTTAGTAGTAAATCCCGCCAAAACATGCCAGCCCATCGGAGCCATGTATGCCGCCCTGGGAATACACGGTTGCCTTCCTCACAGTCATGGCTCCCAAGGCTGCTGTTCCTTTCACAGGATGCACCTGACAAGGCATTTCAGGGAACCTATTGTGGCATCCACCAGTTCCTTCACTGAAGGAGCCTGTGTTTTTGGAGGCAAGACCAACTTGAAAAAGGGCCTTGAAACCGTATTCGAGATATACAACCCGGAGATAGTGGCTGTTAATACCACTTGCTTGTCGGAGACCATAGGAGATGATTTGAGCGAAATCATTTCCAGCACAAACATACCAAAAGGTAAAACAGTGATATATGCAAACACTCCCAGCTATGTAGGCTCCCATATCACCGGATTTTCCAACATGACCAAGGCAATGGTAACCCATCTGGCAAGCAAGGATGAAAACGGCGGCAATAATAAGCTGGCTATAATACCAGGATTTGTCGAACCCAGTGATATGGCGGAAATAAAGAGAATACTGAAACTTATCGGAATACCTTTTATAATGTTTCCGGACACGAGCGGCGTGTTGAACTCTCCCAACACCGGCAAGTATGTAATGTATCCGAAAGGAGGAGTTACGGTGGAGGAGCTTAAGGATCTGGGCAACTGCTTTGGTACCATCGCCCTGGGAAAGTTTGCATCGGAAGCGGCAGCTTATGAGCTGGAAAAGAAATGCGAAGTGGAAGCTCATGTTTTGAAGGTGCCCATAGGCATAAAAGCAACCGATGACTTTATAATGGAGCTCCTGCAAATGACCGTAAAGGAAGTTCCCAAGGAGCTGGAGGAAGAACGGGGACAGCTGGTAGACCTTATGGTGGACATTCATAATCATTACCATGGCAAGAAGGTGGCAATTTTTGGGGACCCCGATATCGTGACCTCCATGACAGAATTTGCCGTCAGCCTGGGGATGATTCCTAAGTACGTTTTAACCGGTACTCCGGGCAGCGCTTTTGAAAAGGATGTGACAGATATCCTGAAATCCGCCGGCATAGAGGATTTCAGGGTGAAGGCCGCTGGTGATTTGATGGAGCTGCACCAGTGGATAAAAAATGACAAGGTGGATTTGCTTATCGGCAATACCTATGGCAAATACATTTCCAGAGCTGAAAACATACCTTTGGTGCGGATGGGTTTCCCCATTCTGGACAGGGTAGGCCACAGTTATTTCCCTGTGGTCGGATACAAGGGCGCCATGAGGATAATCGAAAAGATAAGCACTGCCCTATTGGATAAATACGACAGGGAATGCCCGGAGGAGGACTTTGAACTGGTTATGTGAGGGAAATTACCTCTATAATACAATTTTCATTTTTGTCCGGCAGTTGCCAAAACACTTTAGAAAGGAGGAGCCGGTATGAAATCATTGGAAGCTTACCCGCTGGAAGAACGAAAAAGCCATATTTTGGTGAAGGAAAAAGATCAGATTCAGGGCATAAGCTGTGATAGGCACAGTGTTTCCGGTGTAGTAAGCCAGAGGGCATGTGTGTATTGCGGGGCCAGGGTGGTGTTAAATCCGATAACGGATGCGTTTCATATTGTTCACGGCCCCATCGGCTGCTCCAGCTACACATGGGATATAAGAGGGAGCCTCAGCAGCGGTTCGGAAATGTTCAGGAACAGCTTTTCCACAGACCTGGAGGAGAAGGATATCATTTTTGGCGGAGAAAAGAAGCTGTCTGAGGCCATTGATGAAATCGTAAGGGCAAAATTTCCGAAGGCGGTATTTGTTTATTCCACCTGTGTTGTGGGGGTTATAGGTGACGATATAGAAGCGGTCTGCAGAGCGGCCGAAAGGAAATACGGCATCAGGGTCATACCGGTGAAGTCCACCGGATTTGCAGGAAGCAAAAAAGATGGCTACAAGGCAGCTTGTGACGCTATTATCAGCCTGATGGATGGCGGAAAATATGAAAGGGGCGTCAAGGACCCCAGATCCTTTAATTATCTCGGAGACTTCAATCTGGCCGGTGAAATCTGGGTGGTGAACAATTACTTCAAAGAGATAGGCCTTAATATGATAACCGGAGTGACCGGTGATTCAACTGTCGAGAAATTGAGAAAAGCCCGGAATGCCTCCTTCAATATAGTGCAGTGTGCAGGATCCAGCATTTATCTGGCTGAAAGGATGAAGGAGAAGTTCGGTATACCTTATGAGAAGGTCAGCTTTTTCGGTATTCAGGATACCGTAAGCTCATTGATAAAATTGGCTGAGCTTTCAGGGGATGAGGAAGTAAAGAAAAAGACGGAAAAACTGATAAGGATTATGGTGGCGGAGGTTGAACCTGTCCTTGAAAAATACAGAAAAAAATGCAGAGGGAAGAAAGTTGCCATATATGTAGGCGGAGGGTTCAAAGCCGTTTCTTTGATAAAGCAGTTCAGTGAGCTGGGCATGAAGACTGTAATGGTAGGAACCCAGACAGGAAGAAAGCAAGAATATGAAACCATCAGGGAGCTGGTGGAGGAAGGCACTGTGATATTGGATGATACAAACCCATCGGAACTGGAGAAATTCATGAAGGAAAAGGGAGCGGACCTGCTGGTAGGCGGAGTCAAGGAAAGACCTCTGGCTTATAAGCTGGGAATGGCTTTTATTGACCACAATCATGAAAGAAAGCATCCTTTGATCGGTTTTGAAGGAGCTGTGAATTTTGCAAGAGAGGTGGATCTTACATTGAACAGTCCGGTGTGGGAGTTTGTCAGGAAAGGAGGGCTGCATGAATAGGAATTATGTGAATTTGGACGTCAATCCATGCAAGATGTGCATGCCGATGGGGGGATCACTGGCATTCAAAGGAATTGAAAGCAGCATGGTTTTAATGCACGGTTCCCAAGGCTGCAGCACATATATCCGGAGGCATATGGCCACTCATTTTAATGAACCTGTAGACATTGCCTCCACCTCCTTAAGCGAGAACGGCACCGTATACGGCGGCAGCAGGAATCTTAAACACGGCCTCATGAATGTGATCAAATTATACAACCCGAAGGTGATAGGAGTTCTCACCACATGCCTGGCTGAAACCATCGGAGAGGATATAGGAAGGATCATAGAAGAGTTTAAGGAAAAGAAGGATATCAGAAATATTGACATAATACCGGTAAATACTCCGGGATACGGAGCTTCCCATTTTGAGGGGTATTTTCATACCATGAGGAGCATTATTGAGTATTATAACCGGAAGAAAGCGAAACCCAACGGAAAGGTAAACATAATCATACCCAATATGACCTGTGCGGATATAAGAGAAATCAAGAGGATTCTGAGGCTGTTTCATGTGGATTATGTGCTGATGCCCGACTTTTCCGATACACTGGATGCCCCGTATAAACCTGATTATGAAAAAATACCCGAAGGTGGTACAAGGATTGATGTTATAAAGAATATGTCCGGAGCCAGGGCTACCATTGAGATGTCTGTCTCCATAGATGACAGGTATAGTCCCGGTAAATACCTGGAGGAGGAGCATGGAGTGCCCTTATACCGATGCCCTATTCCCATAGGGATTAGAAATACGGACTGGCTGATAAAAACTCTGTCCGGCATCACAGGCAAGCAAATTCCCGGAAGCCTTGCTGTGGAAAGAGGCAGGCTGCTGGATGCCATGATTGACTCCCATAAATATAACGGTGAAGGGACGGTTGCCATTTTCGGAGATCCCGAGACGGTATATGCCGTAACAAGCCTTTGCCTTGAAAACGGTATTACACCTTTGATTGCGGCTACCGGTTCAAAAAACCTCAAATTCAGGAATTTGATTGCAGCGAAGGGAACTCAGGCGATTGACGGTACGGATTTTGAGTATGTACATGAACAGGTGAAAAAGCTAAGACCCCACCTGCTAATAGGAAATTCCGATGGCAAAATCATAAGGGAAAAAGAGCACATACCCTTAATCAGAATAGGATTTCCGATACATGACCATATAGGAGCTCAAAGAAAGCTATTTGCAGGCTATCGAGGAAGCATGAGGTTTCTGGATGATATCACAAATACGTTGCTGGATTTGAAGAATGAAAGCTATAGACAAAAATTGTACAGTGAGTTTTTCTGCCGTCAGGGGAACACTTGAAGGGGGGAGGATTATGATAAATTGCAGGGGATGTAAAGCTGGCTCTGAAGGAAAGGATCCGCTTTGGGGAACCGGCTTATCCAATAATACCATAAACAAAACATTAAAACATCCATGTTTCAACAAAAATGCCCATGACTGTGCCAGAATACATCTTCCGGTAGCACCGGCGTGTAATATAAAGTGCAAGTTTTGCAACAGGAAGTATGATTGCCAGAATGAAAGCAGACCTGGGGTGACCAGCAACCTATTGACCCCGGAAGAAGCGCTGAAGATATTTGAACATTACAGAAAAAGATTGAAAAACCTGACGGTCATGGGGATAGCAGGGCCAGGGGATGCACTGGCCAACTTCGACAATGTTAAAAAAACCATTGGATATATAACGGAAGATCATTCCGATATAGCCATCTGCATATCCACAAACGGACTGATGTTGCCGGAATATGCCATGGAGTTGAAAAAGATGGGCATTTCCCACATTACGGTGACCATTAATGCGGTGGACCCGGCCGTCAGTGAGAAAATATATGATTATGTAGACTATAAAGGCAAAAGATTCCGAGGAAGGGAAGCATCGGAGATTTTATTGAAAAACCAGCTGTTAGGGCTGGAAATCATAAAAGATTTGGATATAATGTGCAAAGTCAATATCGTTGTGATAAAGGGTGTAAATTATTTTCACGTGAAGGACATAGTTAAAAAGGTAAAGAGCCTGGGGGTTACCTATACCAACATCATGTCTTTAATCCCGGTAAAGGATACGGATTATGAAAACCAAGAGCCATTGAGCAATAAAGAGATAAGCAATTTAAGAAAGGAATGTGAGGATATAGTGCCGCAGATGTGCCATTGCAGGCAGTGTAGAGCCGACGCTGTGGGAAAGCTCGGGGATGAGCTGCCGCAGTGCGCAATTTAAAGCGCCATTACCTCTGAAATATCCAATTGAACCGGAGGTTTTAAAGATGAAGCTGCATATAGTTGATACTACATTGAGGGACGGAGAGCAGACCCCCGGAGTGGCGTTTGATGGCGATGCCAAGGTTGAGATGGCTATAGCTTTAAGCGATTTGGGTGTTGATATTATTGAGGTCGGCATACCTGCCATGGGGGAGGAGGAAATAAAGGCGATAAAAAGAGTGGAGGAGTTAAATCTTAAAGCCCAACTTCTCACCTGGAACAGGTTGAATATACAGGACATAGAGGCATCACTGAAAACAGGAGTAAAAAACCTGCACATATCTATTCCGTCATCCTCAATTCAAATAGAAAAAAAGCTGCGTATAAACCATGATGAGCTTATTGTCAAAACAAAAGAGGTTATAGGTTATGCGGTGAAAAAGGGTTGTACCGTGTCGGTAGGTGCGGAAGACGCATCCCGGGCGGAGGAAGAGTTCTTGCTGAAATTATTCCGTACTGCTTTGGAAGCAGGTGCCACAAGAATAAGGTATGCCGATACTTTGGGCGTGCTCAACCCGTTTAGCACGCTATCCATCATAAAAAGAATCAGGGATGAATTAGACGTCGATATAGATTTTCACGGGCACAATGATTTCGGCCTGGCTACGGCTAATGCTCTGGCAGCTTTTAAAGCCGGTGCCGGATATATCAGCTGCTGTGTAAACGGGTTGGGAGAGCGGGCTGGAAATACGGCTCTCGAGGAAATAGTTATGGCGCTTTATTATATGGATAAGTGTGAGATAAATATAAAGCCGGATAAGCTGGTGCCGGTTTCAAAACTGGTGGAAAGACATTCGCAAAGGATTGTGAGTCCGGGTAAGCCTATAGTAGGCAGAGATGTATTTACCCATGAATCGGGCATACATGTGGACGGCCTTTTAAAGGATGTGAGGAATTACCAGCATCTCGATCCGCTGCTCTTGGGAAGACAGAACAAGTTTGTGCTGGGCAAGCATTCCGGAAGGGCGGCCAAAAAACTGTTGGATGTTGACGGGGGTGATGGCATTGAAAAAATACCTGGCGATCTTTATGATAATCCTTACAGCAGCAGGGTTTACCGGCTGCAGGGATTTCCATAGGAGCACAAAGAAGGCATGGGATGATGCGAAAACAACCGGTGAACTGGTGGTGGCTGCTGCAGCCAGCCTTACCGATGTGATGGAAGAAATCAAAGTACTTTATATGAAGGAAAACCCTGATGTAAAGGTGAGGTTCACTTTTGGCGCCTCCGGAACTCTAATGACACAGATAGTCGAAGGAGCCCCAGTTGATATATTTATTCCTGCTTCTAAGAAGCAGATGGATATTTTGGAGGAAAAGGGACTGATAAAGACCGATACCAGAGTTGACCTATTATCCAACCGGATTGTTTTGATTACACCGGCATCATCATCGAAGGAAATAAACGGCTTTGAGGACATAGCTGCCCAGAAGGTGGAGAAAATTGCACTGGGAGACCCGGCAAGCGTGCCGGTAGGCCGGTATTCCATAGAGATTCTCACCAGTATAGGAATAATTGAAGAAGCGGAGGATAAAGCGGTATATGCCTCGGATGTACGGCAGATTCTATCCTGGGTTGAAACGGAAATGGCCGACTGCGGTATAGTATACAGAACTGATGCGATGGTTTCAGATAAGATCACTGTTTCAGCCATGGCACCGGAAGATTCTCACAGCCCTGTTGTTTATCCGGCGGCAGTGATCAACGGCTCAGATAATGTAGAGGAGGCAAAGAATTTTATGAAGTTTTTATCGACGGAGGAAGCGCGGACCATATTCGGAAGATATGGCTTTGGGGACTGATACAAAGGGGGTGGCGCAAGTCTTTCTCAAGGCTTTACCTGAAAGCTGCTGCACTTTGACTAAAGCCACTGTTTTATATGCTGTGCGCAGAGCTTATCAATAAATTCGCAAAAAGCCCATGGCTGCTTATACAGGAGGGATTCATATGGATTATTCACCGCTGGTTATATCTTTGAAAACATCTTTCTTTGCAACATTGATGGCTTTTATGCTTGGTTTGCTGGCAGCAAGCCAGGTCAGGAAAACCAAAAGGCTAAGGGGCTTTATTGACGGAGTGCTCATTCTTCCAATGGTTCTGCCGCCTACGGTTTTAGGATTTGCCCTTCTGGTTGTATTTGGAAAAAACGGTATGCTGGGAAGAATTCTGGACACCTTCGGTATGAATATTATATTTTCATGGGAAGCGACGTTGATAGCTGCAACAGTTGCAGCATTTCCGCTTATGTATCGCAGCATCCTGAGTGCCTTTGATGATATTGATGCAAATCTTATATATGCTGCAAAGACTTTGGGGATGAGCAACGTGGAAATTTTCTGGAAGATTGTTTTTCCCAATGCCCTGTCGGGTATAACTGGCGGCATAGTTCTCGGATTTGCCAGAGCAATGGGGGAATTTGGAGCGACAATAATGGTGGCCGGAAATATACAGGGGGAGACCCGGACAATTCCCATCGCAATTTACACGGCGGTTCAGAGCGGGGACAGGGCAACGGCATATAGATGGACCGGGATTATTATAATGATATCTCTGCTGATGATAGTACTGATGAACTGCCTCAACAGGCAAAAGGATCGGAAAGTGAGGTGGTGGTAACTGTGTCCTTGATCGTTGATATAAAGAAAAAGCTTAAGGATTTTAAGCTCGAGGTTAGCTTTGAATCCAAAGACGGAGTCACGGCATTGTCAGGCTCATCCGGAAGCGGTAAAAGCATGACGCTCAAATGCATTGCAGGAATTGTCAAACCTGACTGGGGCTATATAGAACTGGATCAAAAAGTTCTGTTTGATTCCGACAAGGGTATCAATTTGCCGCCACAGCAGCGCCATGTGGGATATCTCTTTCAGAACTACGCTCTGTTTCCCAACATGACTGTGGAAAGGAATATAGGTTGTGCAATTCGGAGAAAGAACAAATCTGAAACCATTAAAGAATATATCAAAAGATTCAGGTTAAAAGGCTTGGAAAAAAGATACCCTTTTGAGCTTTCCGGAGGACAGCAGCAGAGGGCTGCACTGGCACGGGCATTTGCTTCGCAACCGGAAATTCTCATGCTGGATGAGCCTTTTTCTGCCCTGGACAGCTATTTGAAACGGGAGCTGGAGCAGGAAATGATAGAGTTTTTGTCTGACTTTAAAGGAGTTGTATTATTTGTTTCCCACAACTGGGATGAAGTGCTCAGACTGTGTGACCGAGTGGTTTTTATTAGTGAAGGTAAGAGCAGCACGCTTCCGGACAATTGGGGGCTTCCTGGCGCATCCTTGCCATTTTTGTCCTGATTCACCCTTTGGAAGATTCCATGCAAATCAGGGATTGCTATTGCTTATTGCAGGGGTTGCCGGGAATATTGTAATCAGAATTATCCCATTTGTCGGATGGCTGCTTTTACCAATTTTTTCTTTTCTAATATTTATAGCAGCAGTAATGGGCATTGTAAACACACTGAACGGAAAAGCTAATGAACTTCCCGTCATTGGTAAGTTTGAGTTGATAAAATAAAGTATAGTAAGACGGGGATTGATGGAATCAAATGAATAGAGATAAAGCCGTGCTTAAAAGTAAATAAACACGGCTTTTTTACCTTTATGAAATCTATCTACCCCATTTGGTGTCATTGACTTTGCTTTGATAGTGTTTGTACAAAACTCCAAACCTGTTGATATAGCCTTTCTTCCATGGCTTTTGCTTTCCGCAGTAATGCAGGATCACGGTATTTTTCATTACCCAATTGATATCTTTCTGGCCTGATGATGCAATGAAATAAGTTTTGCTTTTTCTTACATCAAAATTATACAGGCTGTCATCCAGCGGCAGGATTAGCTCTCCATAAAGGCTGTTTAGGATATCCTGATCCGGGAGGATAAGTTCATTTCTGTGCTTCCTCACATAATCAAATATATCCTCCGATTTAATCCTGGATCGCTGCATTTCCAAATTCATAAGCAAAACTCCGGAATTATAATATCCGTTTGTGTCATATGTATTTAAGCGAAGCTTATTTATATGTTTTGTGAGGGGTGTCAACCGGGTATGGCTGGCAGCGGCAAACAAATACTGAGAAACGTCTATATCGTATAGCTCGTCAATCGGGTTTATTACCAGGATGTCAGGATCAAGATACAGAATCTTGTCCAGGTTGTTCGGCAAAAGCTCACAGGCGAGCAGCCTGTAATACATCGCCTTAGTATAATGGCTTATAACAGGAGCATCGTCAAAAGTGCTCCCGTCAATCAAGACCGGTATAAGATTTGAATTGTGTTCCCGGACATAATGCTGCAGGCTGCTGATTTGAGCTTCGGACAAGTCCGAATGTATTATGTATATGTCAAAGCTCTTATTGGGTGTATTGATAAACAGCGATTTCAGCATCACTTTTAAAGGTACGATATAATTTGCATCTAGAGTAACAAGTATATTTATTTTCTTCACAGCTCTGGATTTCCTTTCATGCAAAATATCTTATGTTAACGAAATCTTCTGCCGGGAAAAAATAAGGCTTCTCCAACCCTCATATTAATAATTTTATTTATTTGCTTCACATTTTTCAATATATTGCCTTACTTATGATGGTAAAATTTATAAAAACCTTTATACTAATAAAAATGCTTTTTTTAAGATATAAGATATATATCTGTTATTGATGCAAACCTGTTGTGTTCTTCCAGTGGGATGCTATAGGAAGCCTATTTATCAGTATATCTATTTACATAAAATAAAGTTTACAAATTATTCATATAATGTCCATATTTGATTTGATATACTATTCTATACCGAATTTATAGTTATTATATATAGCTATGTAGGAAACAATGCGAAAATACTATATATAAGGAATGATAATGATGGAGGAAAATCTATGGAAGAGCAAAAAACGCCAAAGAAGCCATTAATTTTTTAC
The DNA here is from genome assembly GCF_002896855.1 of Clostridium thermosuccinogenes. Classification (NCBI taxonomy): domain Bacteria; kingdom Bacillati; phylum Bacillota; class Clostridia; order Eubacteriales; family Clostridiaceae; genus Clostridium; species Clostridium thermosuccinogenes. The sequence continues at coordinate 1,195,567 of NZ_CP021850.1, forward strand.
TATATAGTCGTAATAGCGGTTCTCATGCTTTTGAACACCTTGATTTTGCCGATGCTTACAAACGAACAGGTAACAGAAGTGGATTACGGTACTTTTCTGACAAAAGTGGAAAATGGAGAAGTAAGCGTTGTTGAAGTTCAGGATTCCAAGATCGCTTTTATAGCAAAAGATGAAAACGGAAAGGATACGATATTTGTCACCGGACGCATGGATGATCCGGATTTGGTAAACCGCTTGAAAAGCAAGGGTAATATAAAATATTCCCAGGTTATCCCCCACGAGAATTCTCCTCTTGTTAATTTTATGTTATCCTGGATACTGCCAATTATTCTGTTTGTTGGTGTCGGGCAGCTGTTGTCAAGGAAGATGCAAAACCGTTTAGGGGGTGGAGGCAATGCTCTGGCTTTTGGAAGGAGCAATGCAAAAATCTATGTAAAAGCACAGACAGGAAAGACCTTTAATGATGTGGCCGGACAGGATGAGGCTAAGGAAGCCCTTACGGAGATAGTTGATTTCCTGCACAATCCAGCCAAATATGCCGAGATTGGAGCAAAGCTTCCCAAAGGAGCGTTGCTGGTAGGACCTCCGGGTACAGGTAAGACTTTGCTGGCGCAGGCGGTAGCGGGCGAAGCCAATGTTCCGTTTTTCTCGATTTCCGGCTCTGAGTTTGTGGAAATGTTTGTGGGCATGGGTGCCGCCAAAGTCAGGGATCTGTTCAAACAGGCCGGTGAAAAGGCTCCATGCATAGTGTTTATAGATGAGATAGACACCATCGGTAAGAAGCGCGACAGCGGTGTCAGCATCAGCGGAAATGATGAAAGGGAACAGACCTTGAATCAGCTGCTTACGGAGATGGATGGCTTTGATGCGAGAAAAGGCGTAGTTATCCTGGCTGCCACCAACCGTCCTGACACTTTGGATAAGGCTCTTCTTCGACCTGGCAGGTTTGACAGGCGAATACCTGTGGAGCTGCCGGATTTGGCCGGACGTGAAGCCATACTTAAGGTTCATGCAAAGAAAATCAAGATAGGCAATGACATTGATTTTAATGCTATAGCAAGAGCGACCGCCGGAGCTTCCGGAGCCGAACTGGCCAATATTATAAACGAAGCCGCACTGCGTGCGGTCAGACACGGCCGCTCCTTTGTCAACCAAAGTGATCTGGAGGAAAGCGTGGAAGTGGTGGTCGCAGGCTATCAGAGAAAGGGAGCGGTCATTTCTCCTAAAGAAAAGGAGATAATCGCCTATCATGAGATCGGCCACGCACTGGTAGCAGCAAAGCAGTCGGACACTGCTCCCGTTCACAAAATCACCATCATTCCGAGGACGTCCGGAGCTCTGGGATATACCATGCAGGTTGAGGAAGGCGAACACTATTTGATGACCAGGGAAGAAGCCTTTAACAAGATTGCTACCTTCACCGGAGGCCGCGCTGCGGAAGAACTGATTTTTGGCACTTGCACCTCGGGGGCATCCAACGATATTGAGCAGGCGACGAAGCTCGCCCGGGCGATGGTGACCCGGTTGGGTATGAGCAAGAGATTTGATATGATGGCACTGGAAACATTAAACAACCAATACCTGGGCGGAGATACCACCCTTGTGTGCTCGCCGGAAACCGCAGCCCAAATAGATGATGAGGTATTGGAGATAATCAAGAAGGCGCACCAGAAAGCTATAGACATATTGAAGGAAAACATGCAGAAATTGCACGAGCTGGCCCATTACCTGCTGGAAAAGGAAACTATCACCGGAGAGGAGTTTATGGCAATACTTTCCCGATAGATATTTAAAATAATAATTGGCCGATAGATATTCACAAATAGGTACTCATAAAACAGATGGAAGCTCATAAATAGATACTGATAATTGAGGCTCACAAAAGGAAGGCTGCCGGTTAATTTCCCGGCAGCTTTTACTTTACATGAGTTTAGTAAACGATAGGCGCCAGGAGCATTATCTCTTCGTTTTGCTGGTAAATTTGAGGCAGTTGGGTTATGGGAAGGGGATTTGTGCCCCTGCCTGCCTCGATAGTATATCCAGGTCTCCTGAATTCCTGCAGGAACCAGTCCTTATAACCGGCATAGGCTGCTTCCGGAGTCCCTGCTTCCACAGCATATCCACTGGCCCTGGAGAATATATTGGCTATTTGCAGCGCGATGGGGGGAGCATAGTTTTTAAATTGCCAGAAAATTACCTCGCCCTGAGTATGATAGGCGATTACAAGGCGGAAGTCATGCTGCCTCGTAAAGGCGACCATCGCTCTCGATTCCGGCTCTGATAGTGGGGCTTCTCCTCCATAGTCCCTTGGAGCCGGGCCGGTTATGCCCATCTCCAGTTCATCCTGCTTTTCTGCTTCCCAGTCTGCTGGATAATTCAGATTTAAGTCAACACCTCTGATGTTGGCTTTCCACACCCTGGGCAGAGGCAGTCCGGTTCTGTTCAGTTGCGCTGCCTGGCTGTATGCAGGATTGGTGTAGTTGGGCCACAGGTTAACCAGATCCACGCCGTCAGGGTTTACCATGGGGACAATATATATGCTGCTGCTGTTGAACAAGGAAGGTATGCTGTAGCCTCTTATACTCCTGCCTTCGGAATATGCCCTTGAGTAATTTTCAATGAACTTCATCACCACTCCTGTGGTTATCCATTCATTTGCATGATGGGAAGCGTTGTAGAACACTTCCCTTGGACCTATTCCAAGGCGTATATAATAAAGGTTTTTGCCCATGACACTGCTGCCTATGCTTCCCACTTCGAGAAATGGATATCTGGCCTTCAAACCCTGAATCTGCCGTTCCATAATCTCATAAGTGTAGTAAATATCCATGGGTACGACGTCAATGCCGTAGGGCACGGTGATGCTCTGTCCTATACGGAGATTTGCCGGGTTCAGTCCCGGGTTTGCTGTCAGAATGGCATTAATTGTTGTAAAATATCTCCTTGCAATATTATATAGGGTGTCCCCGGGACGTATAACATAAGTATCATAACCTCTTACGAACTTGTCCAATGCCGCCCAGGTAGCAGGCCCTACAATGCCGTCGGCTGTGAGACCGTTATTTAGCTGAAAGGTGATGACAGCCTGCCGGGTCTGCCCTCCGAATATGCCGTCCACTGCGCCGGCATTGTACCCGATACGGTTAAGTATGCTCTGCAGCAACCGTACATAAGTTCCGGTTGAACCAAAAAAAACAGTATCCATTCCATACCTCCAGTTTTATTTTCTAATATATTCTATTGGAATATGGCAAAAATGAGGCTGTCTGTTTTTTAGCCATTAAGAATATAACCTTCCGGGCGAGTTGGATTTGTATCGGTTCGTCAGGCATACTTTAAAGCTATTCAGGGAACATGAAGGCTTTGTTTTGAATACTATAAAGAGTGCGGCGAAAATTTTACTCTTGCTCTCATATATTCCGGCGATTATCGAATTTTCGCGCTATAATACAAGTTTTATCCGGGGAGGTTTATCATGATAAGAATGAGGTCATACAAGGTGATTCATGGAATAGTTTTTGATGATGCAAACAATAACGGAATCAGAGATAAATCGGAGATGCCACTGGAAGGTGTTGTGCTGAATATTTACCGTGTGGAGGAAGTAAAAAAAGCCAATGCTGATAATGAAGAAGGTGTCATCGTGTATAATGAGAAGCATATAGGCCGTGTGGTAACCAACAGCTGGGGGGAGTACAGCCTGGTGGTAAGTGAAGGCTTGTACTCTGTAAATCTGGATGTCGGGACTCTGCCGGTAGGCAAGGGGGTTGTTGAAGCAAACCGGTTTATCGGAGCAGGCTACAAAAGGAGTATTGACTTTGCTGTCAAAGATGTTGCAGAAATTCAGGTGGGGGATGGTTTCAAAAGCAAAGCATATTTAGGGGATGATATAGTACTTCAACCGGTTTTCAAGGACAGCAGCGGTAGCAAATTGGTTGCTAATGTCAGGCTTGCCTCAGATGATGATGAGGTGGAGGTGGATATGAACAGATGCAGCATAAAGGCCAATGCTTTCAAAGAAAAAGAAATATCCATCAAAATAGACGCCGGTAAAATTAAAGCATCATATCCAATAAAGATAGAGCTTCCTGAAGTTTGTTCCCTGGACAGGATTAATCTGGCCTCAAGGATGGGAGTTGTAGACGAACATACCAGGATACGGCTGCTGCTGCAAGCACTGTCAGCGGACAAAGGTCTTCCGGATGAATACAGATCCAAAATACCCATAAAGAGCGGTACACCAATGATAGAGGAGCTTGTAAGATATACCGGCAGGCAGGATGCTGACAGTGAACTGGTGAAAAGGATAAAGCAATTTTTTTCCAACTCCATTCCAAAACTAGACAGAGTATATACCAGTCCCAGCGGATATTTCAGAATTCACTATACCACCACCGGGCCCAATTCTGTTGTTAGTTCCAGATGGTATAGCCGTACTGCCGTTCCTCTTTATATCCAGTCTATCGGAAAAGCTTTTGATGAAGTTAAGAAATTCACCTGCGAAACCCGGGGATTCAGGACGCCTTTAAGCGATCAGGGCAAAAAAGGGATGGATGTATATGTCTATGACCTTAAGGGCAAATACGGAGTAACTTTTTCTTCAGAGTATCACAATGATAAAAAATACAACACTAGAGTGGCTTCAAGCTACATATGCATAGATAACAACTACTCATCTTCCAAAGGATTTGAAAAAAGCAGGGAAGAATGCATGACGGTTACAGTGGCTCATGAATTTTTCCATGCTGTGCAGTATGCCTACAATGTAGATGCCGACTCATGGTGGAAAGAAGCTTCAGCTACATGGAATGAGGATGAGATTTATACCGGGGTAAACGACTATGTACGCTATCTTGAGAAATTCTTTTCAGCGCCGCAAAAAACATTGGAAAATAGCGGCTATGGCGGGGTAGTATTTGCCAAATTCCTATCTGAAAATTATGGGGGCTATGAAATAATTAAAAGGATATGGGAATATCAGGCGGCCGGCTATAAAAACAGCGTAAGCGCAATAGACAGAGCGATAAAGGATGTTTCGCCGGGAAGCGATTTCGGTGTTGCCTTTGACATATTTACAGCTTACAACTTCAACCCCGAGCAATACTATAAGGAAGGGCGTTTGTGGAAAGCAAAGGTGGCACTTCAGGGAACCTACGATGCGTACCCGGTGGCTGCCACAAAGAACCGTATGGACCACCTTGCAGCCAACTATATCCTTTTTAAAGCAGCACCGGAACTGGACGGAAGAAACCTGAAGATAGCTATAGACGGCAGCGACAAAGCAAGATGGGGCTTTAAAATTCAAAAAAGAAATGCGTCAGACGGAAAATGCAACATCACCAATATTTCTTCAGAAGGATATTATAACAGAACTGAAATCATTGTAGATGACCCGAGGAAGCGGTACAGTGAAATATGCCTGATTCCTGCCAACCTGGAGAAGGAGCGGGATGGGTTGGAATATACATTTTCAGCAGATATCCTGTAGCAAGATAGAAGAAATGAAGTAGCTTATAAAATATGATGTATGTGAAACTTACTTCAATAAATGATGTGAATGCGTTAATCGCTTAAACGATTAACGCATTTATACTATATAAACAATTTGCCGCATGTTATGCGGATTTACTCCGATGTCCATGGAATCTGCTCCTTTATGAGTTGTAACACTTATATGCAAAAATGAATATTATACTGTAGGTTATCTTTGTTGAGGCTTTTCAGGCCTTGTTACAAAGTGTCTCAAGGCAGTTCATTAAAAAACAGGAAGGAGTGAACTCGTATGGCAGATGAAAGAGGATATGGCTATTCCGGATTTAATGAATGGATATGGATTATAATCATTATAATCATCATATTCCTGCTCTTCCCAGGCATATTTGGCGGTTACGGTTACAAAGAGTAAAAACAGATTTTATGTACTTAACACATTGATCAGTACTTATACTTACTTATACTTATTAAAGAGGTGAAGATGTCCACCTCTTTTCTCTTTGATAATACCATTTCACTTGTAACCACATCGCCTATTGCAGAATAGTATGGTAATAGATTGCTCACCAAACGAACAATCAATACCGCTTTAGGATGAAAGGAGGGGCAAGCATGTCTGAAGGAAGAGGCTTTTTCGGTGATAACAGCGAAATTCTATTCTTCATACTGGTGTTCTTGATTCTGTTCTGGTGTAATGGTTTCGGATACGGCTGCAGGGAATAATTGATAAATACTTAAGATGCGATTGACAAAAGAGAGCACTTTCATGCGTGCTCTCTTTTTGTTTATGTAAAGCATTGATCAGATTTATATGCAATAGTATCGATGAAATTTGACCAGGGATAAATTAAGGAATTTATGCTTTAATAATATGCGGATTATAAGCTTGATAAAAGGCCAAGCAAATTACTTCGTTTTATTGCGGAATGCAAAACCTCCGGTAAATCATTTGGAGAAGCTGGTTTTCAACTTAAGCCATCGGATTGGCCGGATGGGCGTGTTGTGCATATTGATTTAAATTGCCTGATAAAAAAAGATTGTGGTTTTGATGGGATTCTATAAAAATCTTCAGAAAGAGAGCTGGCTGACAGGCTTAATTTCCTGCCAGCTGCTTCTTCAATACTCTGTGGCCACTTTTTGAAATGCCGGTTCATACGGATATTTTGACGCACATCCTTTATAGAAGGAGGGCTGGATGTGCAATGCCTATTCTTTGTATCCTCCGTAAAATCCGCCATTGCTCCAGAAAAGAAGCAAAAACAGTATTATGAACCAGAGAAGAGTATCATTTTCGAAAATGCCACCAAAAAATCCTTTCTTTTCGCCCATAACTGAGCCTCCTTTAAGTATTATTTCACTGTAACAATCTAATACCATATTATTCACCTTCAGTTTTTTGTGTTACATATGAAGTGGCTGAAAAAGTTGACTATCGAAACGTGAATAAAGATGCTTTTACCGGCATGTATGCCCCTTTGATGCATTCGAAAGGCCCTGTTTAACAATACAGACATATCTCCACGATAAAAGGCTAATTTTGAATATCGCTTCAAAATAAAGGATTTTTCTGGCTTTGCCGGTAGGATTATTGTATAATAAAAATGGAGGTGAACGGCATGAAATTAATTTTAGCGATTGTAAATGATGATGACTGCCAGAAGGTTATAAATGACTTGAATAAGAATGGTATTGGCGTAACTAAGCTTTGTTCATCCGGCGGATTCCTGAAGTCAGGTAATACTACACTTTTAATCGGTGTTGATGAAAGCAAGTTAGAAGAAGCTATAGATTTAATAAAGAAAAACTCGAAAAGCAGAAAGCAATTTGTAAATGCGTCAATGGTTCCAAATGCCATGGGAGGTATGTTCAGCGCCTATCCTGTTGAAGTGACTATAGGTGGTGCAACCATTTTCGTTTTGAATGTTGAAGGCTCTAACAAGTTTTGAATAATATTTGCAAAATAATAAAAGAATATTCTTATCAAAGTTAAAAATATTCTGATCGAAGGGGATATTGAAATGGCTAAAGATAAGAATAAACGGCGCTTTATGGCAGTTCCAATTGAAAAGCATGATACTGCCGCATGGGCAAACGTTGAGAAGTTGAAACCGGTATCTAACGTAAACATTCCGGACGATGAACAGGTAAGAAATGCGAAGGAATATGTTGACTCGAATGAAAAATAAATTGAGGCAAGAAGCTCATTCAATTTATTGCTCTGCCCCCCAACTTTTTGTTTGGGGGTTTTCATTTTTGCTTTCTAAAATCACAAAAATTCATAACATTTTTTCATGATCCGGGAAATTACTCATTGGGAGCAAGAAGCCGGAAGGCGCAAAAAGACTGGTATTAAATTTCTCACGCCTGCAGGTCTGAGTTGCTATATTCCGAACGATATTTAAGTATTTCACAAAAATGTTCGGAGTTTTATTGTCATTCGTGATTTTATTTGATATTATATTATAGGGTGCAATTGATAAATTAATTTAATTGCAGCAGTATGGATGCAAAATCAGGTATGGCGGTAATTGCCCATAATCACCGCCTGCCGGGATAGGAGGACATGGATAATGGCTACCAGAGTTGTTATTGGAACCCAGTGGGGGGACGAAGGAAAGGGTAAGTATATTGACATACTAGCAGCCGATTCAGACATTGTAGTACGGTTTTCAGGCGGAAATAACGCCGGACATACCATAGTTGCCGGTGGTACAAAGTATGCTCTTCATCTTATTCCATCAGGAATATTGCATGAAGGCACGACCTGTATCATTGGAAATGGAGTTGTTGTTGATCCGGCAGTTTTAATAAAGGAGATCAACGAGCTGAAGGATAAAGGAGTAAACACTGATAAATTATTGATAAGCGACAGAGCCCATGTTATCATGCCTTACCATAAAAGGATGGATGAACTGCAGGAAATTGCAAGGGGCAAGGATAATATCGGAACCACAAAGCGGGGCATAGGTCCGGCATATGCCGACAAGACGGAAAGATGCGGCATAAGAATGTGCGATTTGATAGATGAAGAAATATTTGCCGAAAAAGTTCGGGCTAATTTAAGAATAAAAAATGCGATAATAGAAAAAGTATATGGTGGAGAAGGCTTTGATGCCGACAGCATAATAGCCGAATACTCGGAATACGCCAAGATACTGAAAAAATATATTACGGATACGAGTGTCGTGCTTTTTGATGCTGTTGAAAAGGGTAAAAACATACTGTTTGAAGGAGCCCAGGCAACTTTCCTGGACCTGGATTTCGGAACATACCCCTATGTGACATCCTCCAATCCGGTAGCGGGTGGAGTTTGTACAGGAGCCGGACTGGGCCCGGTATTTATAGATGAAGTTTATGGCGTGTTTAAAGCCTATACGTCAAGAGTAGGCGCAGGACCGTTTCCAACAGAGCAGAACAACGAAATCGGGGACAAAATTAGGGAGCTTGGCTGGGAGTATGGAACTACCACAGGAAGGCCAAGACGCTGCGGATGGCTGGATGCGGTCATGCTTAAGTATGCGGCTAGGGTAAACGGATTGACTGCCCTGGCAATTAATCATGTGGATACAATTGGGAAGCTCGAAAAAATCAAGCTTTGCACGGCTTATATAAAAGATGGCCAAAAGGTGGACTATTTCCCGGCAAGCCTGAAGGAGCTTTCTAAGTGTGAGCCGGTATATGAAGAATTTGACGGCTGGAATGAGGACATTTCAAAGGTGAAAAGCTTTGACGAGCTCCCGGACAACGCAAAAAAATATCTCAAAAGGATTGAGGAACTGGTGGGAGTCAAGATAAAGCTGATTGGAGTTGGCAAGGACAGAGAAAATACCATAGTGGTTGATTAATGAATTAGGTATTTATAAAAAAACATTAAATATAGGTTGACAGAATTAGCATACTATAGTAAAATCTATTCTTGTGTTCGGGAAATAGCAATAAGCATTAAAATCATGCTGTTTCCTGATATTTGGGCCATTAGCTCAGTCGGCAGAGCACTTGACTTTTAATCAAGGTGTCCCGCGTTCGAATCGCGGATGGCTCACCAAACCTCTGTAACTCAAAGGGTTGCAGAGGTTTTTTGTTTTTAGAGGATTTTATAAGCGCTTGATTAGGTAATCAGGATGACGGCATTGGCAATGAACAAGACTAGAAAGCAAGGGAAAATTGACTCAGAAAGCATAACAATTGAGTGAGAATTTGATACGTTTTTTCAGAATATGCAAGTTGAAACCCATCCCCTGCCACTATTGGGTCTTATATTAATGCATTCAAATCTTAAACAATTCTATGCGGGTTTAATATTTAATGGCCATATTTTGCTGCATAAATTCAGCCAAAAAAAACTTAAACTAAGGATGATACAAGGAGGAGTTAAAATGGCAAATTTTTTTGCATTGGCGTCCCTGGCAGTAATACTATTCATAGTAGGCAGAGTTAATGCTGTGGTACTGGAAGATAAATGATTTGATGACTCTCCTCAGAAGTATTGATAAAAAGCTTGGTAATCTTAATCCCAATAATCTTAGCAAAGAATAATCGGCATCAAGGGAGAGGTTAATATACCTCTCTTATTTTATGAATTTTATTTAGGCGTCGCGTGTTCGAATAATATATGGTTAAAATAAAAAAGGGACATTCCCAAATTGCAGAGAGCAGAAAATAGAATCTTTAGAGCTGTAAAAGCCGTAAAGTGACTTCTGATTTTCAGCATCGGACCTCTGATTTTTGGGATGTCCCTTTGCTGCTTTACTAGGAGTAATTCGCTTCTGCAAGCCTCTTATAATTTTCATAGCGTTCCTTAGCATGCTTTTCTGCCGTATTAAACATTTCCTCCGCTATATCCGGGAATACGTTCATCAGGGATGAGTAGCGTATTTCACTGTGCAGGTATTCCTTGAAGGATTCCTTAGGCTCTTTGGAATCCAGTATGAAAGGATTTTTGCCCTGCTCTTTAAGCATCGGATTGTAGCGGTACAGATGCCAGTAGCCTGCATCAACAGCCCTTTTCTCCTGTTTTATGCTGGTTCCCATGCCGGTCTTGATTCCATGGTTAATGCAAGGGGAGTAGGCAATTACCAAAGAAGGACCTTTATAGCTTTCTGCCTCGATAATGGCTTTGATGGTCTGATTCATATTTGCTCCCATTGCAATTTGCGCCACATAGACATAGCCGTAGCTCATAGCCATCAGGCCGAGATCCTTTTTCCTGATTTTTTTGCCTGATGCGGCAAATTTGGCAACTGCAGCGGTAGGAGTAGATTTTGAGGACTGTCCCCCTGTGTTGGAGTATACTTCGGTATCCATGACGAGGACATTCACATCTTCTCCGGAAGCGAGCACATGGTCCAAGCCTCCGTATCCGATATCGTAAGCCCAACCGTCTCCTCCCAGTATCCATATGGATCTCTTGTTCAAGAAATCCTTCTTTTCTACAATTTCTTCCAGCACCTGGTTTCCAGCATAGTTTTCATTTTTTAATGCTTCCAGGATTTTTTCGGTAGCTGCTTTGCATGCTTCGCTTTCATCCATAACGGCCAGCCAGCCGCGGAATGCTTCCTTCAAGTTTTCGCTTATGGGCATGTCCAGAGCCTGTTTCATGAGATCGGACAGCCTTTCCCTGATTTGCTTCACTCCAAGATACATACCATATCCGAATTCAGCGTTGTCCTCAAACAGGGAATTAGCCCATGCAGGACCTTTACCTTCCGGTGTTGTGCAATAAGGGAAGGAAGGAGCGCTGGCACTATAGATGGAGGAGCATCCGGTGGCGTTGGCGATCATCATCCTGTCACCAAACAACTGGGTCAAAAGTTTTACATACGGGGTCTCGCCGCATCCTGGACAAGCTCCGTTGAACTCAAACAGAGGTCTGGCAAACTGGCTTCCTTTCAAAGTGGTCTTGTCCATCAAATGGGATTTTTCAGTAACCTTCAGCCCATATTCCCAATTCTCAGCCTGCTTTTCTATCTGCTCCTCTGCCGGTTTCATAATCAAAGCTTTCCCCGGGGCAGGGCAGACATCCGCGCAGTTGCCGCAGCCGGTACAATCGAGAGGGCTTATCTGAATCCTGTAGCCCAAACCTTCCAGACCTTTGCCGGCTGCAGGTTTTGTTTCAAAGGTATCCGGGGCATTGTTTTGCTCCTCTTCATTCAAGAGGAGAGCCCGTATTACGGCATGAGGACAGACATAAGCGCACTGGTTGCATTGGATGCACTTTTCTATTTGCCATTCAGGCACATATACCGCAATGCCGCGTTTTTCATAGGCGGTGGTGCCAAGAGGGAAGGTGCCGTCCTCCATGCCATTGAAAGCGCTAACAGGAAGTTCGTCTCCTTCATGCCTTGCCATAGGTCTCTGTATTTTCTTAACAAAGTCCGGCTCCTCTTTTGCAGGAGGCATATCATCTTCGGCATTAGCCCAGGATTCCGGTACGTTTACCTTAATGAGGGAAGAAATACCCCTGTCAACGGCCGCTTTGTTCATTTCCACGATTTTTTCGCCCTTTTTGCCGTAAACTTCCTCTATGGAGTTTTTCAAGTATTTAACGGCATCTTCGATGGGTATGACATTGGCAAGCTTAAAGAAAGCAGCCTGCATTATCATATTTATCCTGTTCCCTAGACCTATCTCGCCAGCTATTCCTATTGCGTCGATGACGTAGAAGTTTATGTTATTCCTTGCTATATATCTTTTCATGCTGGCAGGAAGATGCTCATCCAGTTCGCTTTCCTTCCAGGGACAGTTGAGGACAAAGGTTCCGTTTTTCTTTAGCCCTTTAAGTACGTCAATATTATATATGAAGGACCGGTTGTGGCATGCGATATAATCCGCATTGTATACCAGATAAGGAGACCTTATGGGCTTTTTGCCGAAACGCAGGTGTGATACGGTGGAACCGCCGGATTTTTTACTGTCGTAGGAAAAATAGCCTTGAGCATATAAATTCGTGTTATCGCCTATGATTTTTATTGCCGATTTATTGGCTCCTACCGTACCGTCGGATCCCAGTCCCCAGAATTTGCAGCTTATCGTTCCTTCAGGAGTTGTGTCTATGATTTCTTCTTCCGGCAGGGAAGTATAAGTCACATCGTCCACAATTCCTATGGTGAAGCGATCTTTTGGCTTATTGGATTTAAGGTTTTTAAAGACTGCCAGTATCTGGGATGGTCTGGTATCCTTCGAACCAAGGCCATAACGCCCACCTATGATATAAGGCTTGTTTTCGGATTTATCAAAAACTTTGACGACATCGAGATATAAGGGTTCTCCTATCGAGCCTGGCTCCTTGGTCCTGTCCAGAACAGCTATCTTTTTGACTGTGGTAGGCATCACATTCAAAAAGTACTTTTCTGAGAAAGGCCTGTAAAGATGTACCTTGACCATACCGACCTTTTCGCCTTTTTTCATAAGATAATCTATCGTTTCCTCTATAGTATCGCATACGGAGCCCATAGCTACGATAACATATTCGGCCTGCTTGTCACCGTAGTAATCAAAGGGATGATATTCCCGGCCGGATATTCTTTTGTATTCCATCATATAGCTTTCAACGATGTCCGGCACTTTGTCATAGAACTTGTTTGAAGCCTCTCTTCCCTGGAAATATATATCCGGATTTTGAGCAGTTCCTCTGATAACCGGATGCTCCGGGCTTAATGCTCTGTTTCTGAATTCCTTTAGTGCCTCATAGTCCAATAGTTTTTTAACATCCTCATAGTCGGTAAAGGAAATTTTCTGATACTCATGGGATGTCCTGAAACCATCAAAAAAGTGCAAAAAAGGCACCCTTGACTTGATGGCACTCAAATGGGCGATATAGGCCATATCTGCTGTTTCCTGCACATTGCTGGAAGCAAGCAGGGCAAAACCAGTCTGGCGGCATGCCATGACATCCTGATGGTCTCCGAAAATGGAAAGGGCGTGGGTCGCAATAGCCCGGGCACTTACATGAAATACTGCCGGAAGCAGTTCTCCGGCCATTTTATACATATCCGGTATCATAAGCAGCAGTCCCTGGGAAGCTGTATAGGTGGTGGTGAGAGCGCCGGCCATCAAAGAACCGTGCACCGCTCCTGCAGCACCCGCTTCCGACTGCATTTCCACTACCTTTACCGGTTGGCCGAATATATTCTTTTTACCATGAGAAGACCATTCATCAACTCCTTCGGCCATCGGAGAAGATGGAGTGATGGGATAGATGGCAGCTACTTCGGTAAAAGCATAGGACGCCTGCGCGGCAGCAGCATTGCCATCCATGGTTTTTATAGTTTGTGGCATATATAAATCCTCCTTTATTGCGTTGGATAATAAATATTATTTCTCTTAAAAGGATAATCATGTATTTACCGAAAGGTTTATATATGCTACAATGTAATTGTGTGTTTTTGATGTAATTTTCAAATATAGTTATTTTTGCTTATTGACAAATGATCTGTTATATTTTACTATAAACAGGTATATATTATTTTAGAAACTAAAAGCAAAGGAGGTAGGAACATGTTATATATACTGAATAGTATTCTAAGATTTGAAAACAACAGATCTTCTGATAACAAAATAAAGTTCTTTGTATATAACCCTGCCTCGCTGAAAGACTTTGTGTTTTAGAGATTAACAGAAAGTTTAAGGCCGTGGGGTTATAAAAACTCCATGGCCTTTGTTGCTTATGCTAAGGCCACGGAGTTCGCTCTGTGGCCTTTTTGTTTATGGGCTTTAGCCTGTTGAGCATGAAGCGAATTTCTCTGCAGAGAAATGAGCCATGCGAAACAAAAAACCACCCGCTATGCGGGTGCGGAAACGATTGTTATACAAAAAATCACCTTTCCGTTATAATAGAGTTGTTCAGGCTACTATCATAACGAGAGGAAAGGTGATTTCATGGCTAACAAAAGCAACGATATGTCACACACAAAATGGATGTGCAAATATCACATCGTCTTTACACCTAAGTATAGACGAAAAATAATTTATAATCAATACAGGGAAAGTATAAGAGATATCATAAAACAGCTATGCAGCTATAAGGGAGTAGAAATAATAGAGGGACATCTCATGCCAGATCATATACATATGCTAGTAAGTATACCTCCCAAAATAAGTGTATCAAGTTTTATGGGATATTTGAAAGGGAAAAGTGCACTCATGATATTTGACAAGCACGCAAATCTTAAATATAAATTCGGAAATCGTCACTTTTGGGCAGAAGGATATTATGTTAGTACAGTAGGATTAAATGAAGCAACAATTAGAAAATATATACAAGAGCAAGAGAAACACGACATTATGTTAGATAAATTAAGTGTAAAAGAATATGAGGACCCCTTCAAGGGGTAGCTGGTAGTACAAACGTCCCTTAAGGGGCGGCGACGAGTTAAGGGCATAGTGGCTTGAACAAAGTGAAAGCCAGCGTCTTTAGGCGCTGGCCGGTAACATCCCCTTATAGGGGTAGAGCAAACCACCCGTTGGACGGGTGGTTATGATTTTGTTTCTAAAAAAGGAGGAATCATATGAAGAGACTTGCCAGATATATCAGGGGTAATATCTGCTGGTACATAGCAGGAATAACATCATTGGTTGTAGCAATGGCATTGGATATGTTCAACCCTTACATTGTAAAAGTCATTGTGGACGATGTTATAGCAGCAGGAAAATCGGAACTGCTAAAAGGAGCACTGCTTGCTCTTGCAGGAATAACAGTCGTGCGTACCGTACTTGGCTATATCAAGCAGTATGCTTTTGATTACGCCAGTTCAAAAATTGTATTAAAGCTGAGAAAAGATTTGTTTGACCATATACAATCATTATCCTTTTCATTTTTTGACAGCACAAATACGGGAGAGCTGATGTCGAGGATAAAGGATGATACTGAAAATGTCATGGCCGGAGCAGGTTATGGTATTTCCTTGTTTATTGAGCAGGTCATATATTTCGTCGTAGCTTCGGTTATGCTCTTTACTCTTAACTGGAAGCTGGCATTAATCAGCGTGCTCATAATGCCCTTTATCGCTCAGATAGCCGTAAAACTGGAAAAAAAGATAGGTGAGGCTTATGGGCGGCTTAGCGACCAAAGAGCTGTGCTGAATACCACCGCACAGGAAAATATTGCCGGAGTAAGACTGGTAAAGGCTTTTGCGCGGGAAAAGTATGAAATTAACAAGTTTTTTGAGCAGAATAAGGAAAATTACAGGCTCAATGTGGAACAGGCAAAGGTGTGGGCGGATTTCTTCCCGAAAATAGAGCTTCTGTCCAATGTAGTTATTGTTCTGGTGACCGGAGTGGGAGGATTTTTCGTCATCGGAGATGAGATATCGATAGGAACCCTTGTTGCCTTCACCAACTATGTATACATGCTCATCTGGCCTGTGAGAAGTATCGGATGGATTACGAATGTTCTGGCTCAATGTAAGGCATCTCTCGCCAAGATAAACAAGATATTTGACGAGAAGCCGGAAATCCGCAGTCCTGAAAATCCGAAAACCCCGGCTAAATTCGAGGGTCATGTGGAATTTAAAAATGTTGGTCTGGAATTCGGCGGAGTACCGGTGCTGAAGAACATCAACATCGATGCCAAGCCGGGATCAACCATAGCCATCATGGGTTTGACAGGCTCGGGAAAAAGCTCCATCATCAACCTGATTGGAAGGTTTTATGACTGCACATCGGGAAGTGTGTGCGTGGACGGAGTTGACGTAAAGGATATGGACCTGAAAACTCTCAGGGACCAGATAGCGATAGTGATGCAGGATACTTTCCTGTTCTCGGACACAATAGAAGAAAACATAAGGTTTGGATCCAGCAGCTTGTCCGAAGAAGAGCTGATAAAAGCTTCGGAAGACGCAAAGGTCACCGAGTTTACAGAGCAGATGAAGGATGGCTTTAAGACTGTTGTGGGGGAAAGAGGCATTGGTTTGTCCGGAGGGCAAAAGCAGAGGATATCAATAGCCAGAGCTCTGTCAAAGGGGCGGAAGATATTGATTCTCGATGATGCCACATCTGCCCTGGATATGGAAACCGAATATGAAATACAAAAAGCACTGGAAAGCAGAAAAGGTATGACTAAGTTCATCATTGCCCATAGAATATCGGCAGTCAAAAATGCTGACGAGATATTGATAATTGATAACGGTGAGATTGTGGAAAGGGGTAATCACAAGCAGCTCCTTAAGCTCAAGGGCAGATACTATGAGACATACTGCGAGCAGTTTAACTGTGCTGAAGATATGCTGGAGGAAGAGGTGGTATAATGGCTGTCAACAATTTTAAAGAAGATGAACTTACCAAAGAAACGGTCAGCATACAGGTGGTAAGAAGGCTTTTTGCTTACTTGAAACCATATAAGCTGCCGATATTGCAGGTGCTCCTCCTCATTGGCCTGGTTATAACCGTAGAGCTTTTTAACCCTTACTTTTTAAAGCTCGGGATAGACAGGTTCATTGCCAATAAGGATGTAGTAGGATTGCTGGTATTAAGCGCGGTGATGGTAGCCTTAAATGTGGTGTCCATGGTGTGTTCAAGAATGAGAATAAAGATTATGTCGGGAGTCACTAACAAGGTGCTTATGACTATCCGGCAGGAGCTTTACAATCATATACAGAAGTTGTCCTTTTCCTTTTTCGATGAGCGGCCGGTGGGCAAAATACTGGCCAGGATAATAGGGGATGTAAACTCACTGAACGACCTTTTTACCAATAGTATTACAAGCCTTATTCCTGAAGTGACAAAAATAATAGCTGTTATGATAATTATGCTTTCTATGAATTACAAGCTGGCTCTGGCTTCGTTTGTAACATTGCCGTTTCTCGCAGCAGGCATGTTTTTGGTAGAAACGACATCAAGGAAGCGCTGGCAAATGTTCAGGAAGAAGAATTCCAACTTGAATGCCTTTACCCATGAAGATTTTTCGGGCATCAGGGTTGTGCAGAGCTTTACGGCTGAGGAAGAAACGAGCAAGACCTTTCTGGATCTCCTTAAAGCTACAAGGGATGCTTTTATGAAGGCAGTGCGGATAAACGACTCTTTTTGGCCGATGGTAGAGATGTCTTGGGGTGTAGGAACGGTAGTAGTATACTGGTACGGAATGCGCCTGATCGAAGCACAGGATATTACCGTAGGCTTGTTGGTTGCCTTTACGGGATATGTGTCCATATTCTGGCAGCCGATAATGAATATAAGCAATTTTTATAACACGCTCTTAACAAACATAGCAGGCGCTGAACGCATATTTGAAATAATGGATATCGAGCCGGACATAAAAAACGATGCAAAAGCTTTAACCATGCCCAAGATAAAAGGAAATGTGAGCTTCAAAAATGTTACTTTCAGCTATGATGGACAGAATCCGGTGTTGAAAAATGTTTCTTTTGATGTAAAAGCCGGTGAGACCATAGCTCTTGTAGGCCCTACAGGTATGGGAAAGACCACCATAGTAAACCTTATAAGCCGGTTCTATGAGACTCAGGAAGGAACAGTGTCCATAGACGGTTATGATGTCAAAAAAGTGACGATAGAAAGCCTAAGAAGCCAGATGGGAGTTATGATGCAGGATACCTTCCTGTTTTCCGGAACCATTAAAGATAACATAAGGTACGGAAAGCTGGATGCGACGGACGAGGAGATTATAGCTGCCGCAAAAGCTGTAAGCGCTCATGAATTCATCATGAAGATGGAAAAAGGCTATGACACTCAGGTAAATGAAAGAGGTTCAAGACTCTCAGCAGGACAGAGGCAGCTTATTGCCTTCGCCAGGGCTTTGCTTGCCAACCCCAGGATATTGATACTGGATGAGGCAACCGCCAGCATAGATACTCATACTGAGCGGCTGATACAGCAGGGAATAAAAAGCCTGCTGAAAGGGAGAACCTCCTTTGTCATTGCTCACAGGCTGTCTACCATACAAAGCGCGGACAGGATCATGGTTATCGATAATGGTTGTATAAGAGAGATGGGAACCCACGAGCAGCTTTTGAAGAATAAGGATCTGTATTATCAGCTGTATATGGCGCAGTTCAAGTTCCTGGAAGAGGAAGCGGTTTGAACGTGATGTGCACATAATGGGGACAGTTCTCAACTTAGGGGACAGTTCTCAACTTAAAGCACAAGGGGATGTTTCTCGAGAACTAGAAAGAGGGGACATTTGAATAAGGGAATGTTTCTTCAGAACAATAAAACTTGAAACTCAAAGCTATATTTCCCCGGAAAAATGAAACTGCAGGGTTTCGAAAAAAGGGACATTTCTCAAATAAGTAAAAGAGATAAGCTACAAAAAGCAAAAAAATATAAGACGGAGTATTTTTCTAAAGAAGAGATATATCTCAACATTGTGATAGAAATATGAGATGAGATTAAGCAATAGAAGCGATAATATTTTTAAGGTGTTTCCCGGTTTATATTTTACATTCATTGTTATAGATAACGAACTATATAGTTAAAATTATCCTGTGCAATTTTCCTCCGAAGCCCTTACAATATAGGGCAGGGGGAATGTATAATGGGTAGAAAATGTGTTGAGGTTAAATCACTTTATGGATTAACGATAGATGACTTAAATTTAATAGCCAATAGTTCTGACAGTAATTATACCAGAGACGTCGTCAAAGCTGTAATCATGAGGCATAAGGGTATCCATACGCAGGTTATTGCAGATACCTTGAGTAAATGTAACGCAACCATTGTGTCATATATCAACAACTGGAACGATAGCGGTATTGCTTGCATCGCCGACCTGCGGGGCGGCAATATTGAAAGTACTGTCACCGATGAAATGGTAGAGGATATCCGCAATATAGTTACCAGTAAGAGTCCTCATGAGTTCGGCTATGAACAAAACCGGTGGAACGCCAAGTTGTTAGTCAGGTATGTAGAAGACCACTGGGGAAAAGAATATTCCGACACCTGGATCCGTAAAATACTGGCTAATCTTGGTTTCTCGTACAAAAGGGGTGTTTATAAACCGAGCAAGGGAGACCCAAAGCTTCAGGAAAGCTTTAAAAAAAATGTCAGTTGTATTGGATATAATTGAGCCTTTAGGAGATGTCTCCCTGTGGTGTCAGGATGAAACCAGTAAAAGGCTCGAATCCAACAACTTTTATTCCTGGAGTCCTGTAGGCAAACCTACAGAAATTGAGTGTAACGGCTGTCATAAGGGCATCAATATCATTGGAGCTACGGAAGTACTGAATCATATGGGTTTTGTGTACGATGTATACTCCAAAAAAGAAGGCTCTTTGACAGCAGCTCATGTGGTCAAATATATGGAGCGTTTACTGGACTATGATAAAGCAAGAGGGATTTCTACCACCTTTGTCCAGTGGGATAATTCTCCGATTCATAAAGGCCCTTTGATACAAGAGTTTGTTGAGGCTCATAAAAGTGATTTAATAGTGTTGCATCAACCTCCTTATTCTCCACACCTGAATCCTCAAGAGGAGATGTGGCACTGGATGAAAAACTTTATTGCACAAGCCTCTGCTGTAAAGAACGAACAGGAACTATTGCATTTAGTAAATCGTTTTGAGGCATATATTAAAGCTCATCCTGATGAGGTTAGGCATCGGCTATATGCCCGGAACTACTTTCCATGATTGCCAATTTGGCAATTGTAGGCTTTAATGTTCGTTATCTATAGTTAAAGTTAAAAAGCTTGGACAGGTTTGGCATGATATAACATGACATAGGCTGATCCAAGCTTTTTATTTATATATGCAGGCACTAAAATAAAGGCATGAGCATAAGCTGTATATTTGAATAATACATAAAAATATTTGAAAAATCATGAAAATATGTGAAAAAACATGCATAACGTGTGGACTAAGTTTTCTGATGATGAATTCCGTAATGAAAGGTAATTTCTTACCAGGACACACTGCAATTTATCAAATCGTTGAAAATATTTTCATATGCAGGATTTTTGGCATTTAACAGTTCATACCCTCGCTCGCAGAGCTTCGAGCATCCTGAAAGGGTAATGTTATATATGTTGCTGCATATTTCCTTGTATCCAAGTCCGCACAGCACCTTCAGCACATAGGCCATGAATGCTCTGGCTTCATGAGTTTTTCGCTTGAGGTTGGCTGTTTTTATGTGTTTTTCTGGCATCAGCAGCTTATCAGAAATATATGAAATGACTTTTGAAGGCGATAAGTCCCTTAACACAACTTGCCTTCCACTTATGTATTCATATTTTACAGCACTTGACAATTGCTTCTTAAGCTCTTTAAAGCTTCCGATATCCCTTTGATGACTTACAAAGGCATAGTACTTCTCTGCAAATACTGATGGTTCATTTATATTAAAAAGCCCCATTATAAAGCTCATGTCCACCAGCTTGTGCAAATCTTCTCTAAGTCCCAGGTAAACTCCGTAAGAAGAGTATTTATAATTCTCCTCTCTGCCGGCAAAGCCTTCAATAGAATGAGGATTGTTGTGTATGTAGGCTGAAACTGCAAGGTTGTATTCATCGGTATCCAGTATTCTGCTTTCAAATCTGCCTTGAAATACATGCCCATGTCTTGCATACTTATTGTTATAGTACCTGACATAAGCTGTATTTAGGCTCTGCATGAATTTTGACACATCAAAACCCTTTGGGTCCAGATGTAGGTGCAAATGGTTGTCCATAAGACAATAGGCATATATGCTGCATTTATATTTGTCAGTATATCTTTTCAGGAGACTTAGATAATGCTCCTTGTCATTATCATCCCGAAAAAGCAAAAACTCTGACTCGCTTCGGCACATAATATGATAAATCGCTTCAGGGTACTTCTCGCGGGATTTCCTCGGCATGCATACACCACCAAACATATTATTTTTCAACTGCAACATACTAGTTTGTATAGGGTTACATACGTTTGAATCCTTATTTAATAGTGTTTACCAGTAATAGATAATAATAGAATTAATTATATTTTAACACAGAACAAATGTTTGGTAAAGAGTTTTTTGATTAAATCTATTTAAATAAGAAAGTCTCTACTAAAGGAGAAAAACTTGGTTAGTTGAGAAGTGTCCCCAATAAAGGAGGTAGTATGAAAGCAGCGCTTATACTGGGTGCCGGTTTTTCAAAAAACTCCGGCATACCGATACAGTCAGAAATACCAGGGATGCTGGTAACCAACGGATATGAAGGCGAATTTGAGGCTGCCGTATCGGAGGTGCTCAAAAAATTCATGGAGGAGGTTTTTAACTACGATGGAAGCCAGAACATGCCCAACCTGGATGATATTCTCACCTGTTTAGATATTTCCACAAATTCAGGACATCACCTGGGAATAAAATACTCGCCTGTTCACCTTAGAACTATCAGAAGACTGCTGGTTTACCGGGTGTTTACCATACTTGAAAAATCTTTCATACCATCTAAGGATGTGTCGGCATTGGTGCATAAGCTGAGCAAGACCTATGAAACCAGCTATATAGTGCTTAACTGGGATACTGTTCTGGAAAAATATATTAGGATGGTTTTGCCGGATACTGGTGTTGACTATTGCAGCGGAGGCTACGATTGGGAAAATGACGGCCTCTCAAAGGATAGGGTTAAAGTTATAAAGGTGCATGGTTCATGCAACTGGTTATATTGCGACAACTGCAGGGCTTTGTTTCATGATCAGAATGACAGCTTTTCTTTATTGGAAAAAGGTGGATTCCAAAATATTGATTTTGAGCTTTTTGATGAACTGCGAAAGGTTTCGGGCAAGGAGAAGATACTGTCAGGTAAAAAATGCAGGATCTGCGGTAATATAGTTTCTTCCCACATTGCAACCTTCAGTTACAGGAAATCCTTTCGGGCCAATTCTTTTCCGCGCATATGGGAAAAAGCTGAAGAGGTGCTTGCGGATTCCGACAGGTGGATTTTTATTGGATATTCTTTGCCGGAAGCCGATTATGAGTTCAAGCACCTTTTGAAAATTGCGGAGCTGAAGCTAAGGCATATGAGAAAAAAGGACTTATTGATAGATGTAGTTTTGCTCAACAGCAGCAGCACTCCTCAAAAGTACAAAGGCTTTTTTGGCAAGAGAATTAATGTCCTATGCAATGACGGCATAAAAGGATATCTCAGCTATATCTAAATCTGATTCAGAAGGCCATCTTCTCTCTCAAATGGATATAAAATCAACAATTATGTTATAATGATATTCAAGCATCAATTCAGAAGCTAATATCATTTTGTTTAACATTAAAATACGGAAAAGGAGTTTGTACGATGGTGGTAAAAAACGCTAAACTTGAGGCAACAGCTGTTAAGCCGGAGCAGTATCCAGAAAAGAATCTGCAGGAAGTTGTATTTGTAGGACGATCGAATGTAGGAAAGTCATCGATCATAAACTCACTGGCCAACAGAAAAAGTCTTGCACGAGTTGGCAGCACACCAGGGAAAACTAGGGTTATAAACTTTTATAACATTGATGATAAATTGTATCTCGTAGACTTGCCCGGTTATGGATATGCCGGTGTATCCAAAACTATGAAAGCATCCTGGGGAAACATTGTGGAAACCTATTTAAATACGAGGGAGAATATCCAACTTATAATAATGCTTGTAGACATACGGCACAAGCCTACCCAGGACGATAAAATCATGTATGAATGGCTGGCTGCCAACATGGTCCGGCATGTGGTGGTAGCTTCAAAGGCGGATAAAATAAGCCGTTCTGCCATAAAGCCAAGGCTCAAGGAAATAAAGGATGCGTTGGGAGTGCCCGATGAGGTAAAGATTATACCTTATTCTTCAGAGAACGGAGCGGGCAGGGATGAGCTGTGGACGATGATTGAAGAATCGATAAGCGGTATTTAGATTTTATAGAGAAGAGGATTTCTGCTAAACGGTGGGTAGTGTATAAAGAATTTGTTGCATATTGCACCGGTATGATATAAAATAACTTCATAGAAAAACGTTTTTTCAAAAAAGGCTGGGATAGAGAATGGCAAATATCAAAGATGTCGCAAAAAAAGCAGGAGTTTCGATTTCCACTGTATCCAATGTAATCAATGGCACTAAGTATGTGAGCGATGAGCTTCGTGAAAGAGTGAACAAAGCAATCACCGATTTGAATTATGAGGTGGACCCGGTGGCAAGGAGCCTGAAAAGCAAAAAGACCATGTCTATCGGGGTTATCATCACAGATATAAACAGAGTGTTTTTTCCCCAGGTTATCAAAGGCATTCAGGATACAGCTACCAGGAATGGGTATAGCATAACTTTTTGCAACTCCAATGACAGCTTCGATATGGAAAAACGTTTTGTCCAAATGATGGAAAACAGCCAGCTGGATGGCATAATTTTGGATTCGGTGGCCGATGCGGGACAGCAGTGCTATTTCAAAGAGTTATGCTGCCTGGGGAGTGGAAAGAAACGAATACCCGTTGTGAGTATTGAAAGAAGAATTGATGACTTTCCTATAGATTCAGTGGTGGTGAATAACGCGGAAGGGGGCAGCATGGCTGCCAGACATTTGATAGAATGTGGCTGCAGAAAGGTTGCGCATATCGCTGGTCCGGCAAATTCCTTTATGGCATTGGAACGGCTTCAGGGGTACAGAAATGAGCTTCAAAAGAGAGGTTTAGATCTGGATGATGCGAGGCTTGTTAAGGGGGACTATTCACCCTTAAGCGGCTATCAGGCTACCAAACAGTTGTTGATAAACGGGGTGGATTTTGACGGAATATTTGCAGCCAATGATCAAATGGCAATTGGTGCCATAAAAGCAATCAAGGAACATGGGTACAGTATTCCTGAACACATCAAAGTGATCGGTTTTGATAACACATTTGTATCCTCAATTGTTGAGCCATCGCTGACCACCATCAATGTACCGAAATATAAGCTGGGTAGCAGTGCGGTGGAGACTTTGATTAAACGCATGGAGAACAGATTGTGTGAAACAGCCTGCATCGAACTTCCGATCAACCTGGTTGTACGGCAGTCAACGGATTTGAAAGGTGATAAGAATTGGGATCTCTATGGATGGTAATAAGCTGCATATAACGTTTGGATTTTAAGATACTGCAATTTGGAAAATTCCCGAAGGCTTGAAACAGGTATATGAATAAATAAAGGCATAAAAACGTTTTTCTAGAAAAGGGTAAGTCCTTTATGCTGCCAAAATGATCCTGGCTTAAGAATGAATCCTTGTCAAGTTAAGGCTGTAAAGCGGTTAAGCTTATAATATAGAAATATCGGGAGGGAATCTTTTATGAGCACAATTACACTGGAAAATGAAAATTTGCGTCTGGAGTTTGATAGCACATACGCCACACTCATACGGCTTACGGCGGTAAAAACAGGATGGGAAATCCTAAACCGGCCGAGTTTGGGCCTGTCTTACCGTTTGATGGTACCTATGCCCGGAAGACGCAATAATCCTGTGTATGGAGAAAAGCAGATACCTGCTGCAATTGAGGTCTCACCAGATAAAAGAACAGCGACTTTTACCTGGGATGGAGTAACTTCGGAATACGGTGGAAAGCATGACATTAACATAGTCTTAAAAGTAAGTTTGACGCAACGTCAAGCTGTATTTGCAATGAGCATCAGCAATAACTCGCAATATACAGTAGAAAATGTATATTGCCCTTATCTGGGTGATGTGCAGCACCCACCGGAAGAAAAATGGTTCAAGACCTTTTTGTATAGCTATGCAACAGCCCAGGAATGGTCTCTGTGGCCTACATTTCAAAATTTGCGCGGATATTTCGGTGTGGACTATCCTACACAGTTCAGCCCCGGAACGCAATACGGCGGAAGCCCTATGTCACCGTTCATACTTCTGAGAGGGGAAAAACAAGGGCTGTACGCAGGGATTTGCGAGGCTAGTGCGGAGTTGGTGGCATGGCATACCGAACTGCGTCCTGGATACGGAAGCTCAATCGATTCCCGTGTGCCGGAAGAATCGGTGATTGGGGGTAAAGAAGTTTCCATAAGGTTTGCAGCCGTGCACCTGCCCTTCATTCTACCCGGAGAAACCCGGAAATTGACTCCGGTTGCCCTGGAAGCTTTTACAGGCGGCTGGCAGAAAGGTGTGGATATATACAAGGCATGGCGCAGCAGCTGGATGAAAACACCTGAGCTTCCTGAGTGGGTTAAGCAACCGCACTCCTGGCAGCAAATCCACATCAATTCTCCGGAGGACGAATTGAGGATGTCTTTCCGCGATTTGGTGAAAATCGGCGAGGATTGTGCTCGGCATGGTGTGAAAGCCATTCAACTGGTCGGCTGGAATGATGGTGGACAGGATCAAGGTAACCCTTCCCATGACCCGGATCCCCGTCTTGGAACCTTTGAAGACTTGAAGGAAGCGATTGCAAAGATTCAAGCTATGGGTGTAAAGGTGATACTTTTCGCGAAATTCACCTGGGCAGACAGAGCGACCGAATGGTTCCGCAACGACTTGAAACGCCTGGCTGTCAAGGACCCGTACGGAGACTATTATCACTATGGAGGCTACCATTATCAGACAGCAACACAGCTTTTGGATATAAACACAAAGCGTCTTATTCCCATGTGCTTTTTGAGTGAAGAGTATCTTGAAATTTGCAACCGGGAATTTAAGAAAATGGTTGACCTTGGAGCAGATGGCATTTTGTTTGATGAATGCCTGCATCACAGCCCTGCGCTGCTTTGCTTTGATAAAAGTCACGGACACCGCTATGCTGCTCCCGTGTACGCCAATGACAGGAAACTTATTGAGAATTTTAGCCTTCTGACTCCTGAAAACAAGGAATTCTTATTCGCCGGCGAGGCTTGCTATGATTGGGAGTTTGAAGCCTATCATCTTTCCTATCACCGAAGCGAGAGCAAAAAGCATATTCCACTCACACGCTATATGCTGCCTGATGTGCCGCTGATGACAGCTGTCACGGGCTTTAATGACCGAAACATGATAAACCAATGCCTGACGTATAAATATATTATCAGTTATGAGCCGTACAATTTCAAAGGCAGGCTTGAAGACTTTCCGGATACTCTGGAATATGGAAAGAAGATGGATGCATTGAGGATGGAACTCAGAGAGTATTTCTGGGATGGCGAATTCAGGCATGAATGCGGTGCTGAGGTTACCTTACAGGACGGAAATCCCCACACTCCTTATTCGGTTTTCATAAGCAGAAAGACAGGAAAGGCAGGTCTGGTGATATGCAACTACGATGAGAGAAACACTATCAGGGTACAAGCCAGGCTTGAAAATGGAGCGTTGCTGCGCAAATACCGTCTGGTAGACCATCCGGAATGGAAAGATGCTTCTTCCGGAATAACTATTCCTCCCTGTTCGGCTGCAGTTGTAATTGATGAAGGAGTATAGTAATTTTTAAAAATATATTGTATTTAAAAGAGAGTTAACATAAACATATTCATAAGAGCTCGGGTAATTATCGGATAAGTGAATTCCAGCCACATTCGTAGGTCTATATTTA
This sequence comes from Clostridium thermosuccinogenes, assembly GCF_002896855.1. Classification (NCBI taxonomy): domain Bacteria; kingdom Bacillati; phylum Bacillota; class Clostridia; order Eubacteriales; family Clostridiaceae; genus Clostridium; species Clostridium thermosuccinogenes. Next base: position 1,222,468 of record NZ_CP021850.1, read on the forward strand.
GACCAAATATTTGCCCTGATTCAATCCTTAGTGCTATTATACAGGCTGAATTGGGGCATTTTATTTTGGGTACTTTTTTGGGGACAGTTCTCAACTTGTGATACATGGATTTGCAGATAGTTGCAAAACAATGAAAGAAGTATTTTCATGTAGATAATGATTCTTATATTCCCAGTATTTTAAGCGTTATACCAGTAACTGTCCTTACAAAATCATAATCTGACTATGAGTAAATAAGGATAATTGGTAAATGCCCCATCAAGTCTCGCACCGGCAACTATCCTCATAAAATCATGACTTGACTATAAATAGTATTTATAGTTAAGAAATGTCCCCATTAATTAATATATATAATTAAGAAATGTCCCTGTTGATTTATTTAGCTGTGAGTAGTATGCATAGTTGAGAAATGTCCCTATTAATGTCCCATTAAGACCAGAAATGTTTCAACCATCAGAGTAGTTTGAGAGTTGAGAAATGTCTCCGTTAATAGTTGAGAAGTGTCCCCATCTGTGGAATAATATAATAAAAAGATGTGCAAACAGATGGAGTGATATTATTGGAAAAAAACATACTAGTTCTGATACCTGTGAATGAGGAGCATAAAAAGCTGCTGGAGGAAAAAGCGCCCTCCGCAAACTTTACATATGCATCCCGCAAATCGCTTGACAAAGATCAAGTTCAAAAGGCTGATATCATAATCGGAAATCCTCCCGTGGACATGGTAAAAGGTTCGGAAAGGCTTGAGTGGCTGCAACTGGAGAGCGCCGGAGTGGGTGATTATGCAAAAACTGATGTGCTGCCGGAAAGAGTTTTGCTGACCAATGCATCGGGTGCCTACGGCCTCGCCATATCCGAATATATGTTGGGGGTTCTGCTGGAGCTTTATAAAAGGCTATACCTTTACCGGGATAATCAAAAAGAGGGTAAATGGTCCTATGAGGGACAAGTGAAAGCGATTTATAACTCCACTGCCCTGATTGTAGGAGTTGGAGATATCGGCGGTGAGTTTGCCAAGAGGATGAAAGCTCTTGGTGCATACACGATAGGCATTCGGAGAAGGGAAGCTGAAAAACCGGATTATTTAGATGAGCTTTACTTAATGGATAAGCTGGAAGAGTTGCTGCCCCGGGCAGATGTAGTTGCCCTGAGCCTGCCGGCTACAAAACTGACGGATAAGATTATAAACCAGGAGACATTGAAGCTGATGAAGCAGGACGCTGTGCTGATCAATGTCGGACGCGGGAATGCCATCGATACTGAAGCCTTGTGTGATGCTTTGGAAAGCGGGCATCTTTTTGGTGCAGCCCTGGATGTCACCGATCCTGAACCTCTGCCAAAGGATCACAGGCTGTGGAAGATAAAGAATGCCATCATAACGCCCCATGTTTCCGGTGGCTACAGTTTGAAAGAGACTCACGAACGGATAGTGAAAATAAGTGCGGATAATCTGGAAGCCTTTATGAACGGCAGAAGCCTTATCAATGTTGTTGACCGTGCAGCAGGCTATTGACAGAATATAAATAAAAAGGAACGTCCCCATAACCGTTGCGACAGCACTGCAGGCTATTAACTGACTATGAAAAGGAAAAGGGATGTCCCGGAAACCATCCGGGACCTCACAAAGAGGTGTCCTTTAACCGACTGTTTACTGAAAATGCAAAATATAAAGGAGCGCCCCCCAAGCCTTTCTTAAAAGAACCGTGCGTATAGGCTAACGCAAACGCAAGGTGGCATTAGCTGGAATAGTGTGGTATATTGATTGTAGAAATCATTATGAGCCGTGTTTTTCGGTGCGTACGGGGGCGAAATGATGCAGTACAGGTTTGTAAAGAGGAGCCCATTTCGGATATTTCTTGGCAGGAAGTGGTTTACTCTTAAAAGGTATGTTGAATGGTGTACGAACAGTAAAAAGTATGCCAAAACACGCGCTGCCGCTTTGCTGCCTGAAGTGGTATTCACCCATAAGACACCCCTTGTAAGACAGCTTGATAAGGTGGACATGTGGATGCAGCACAACAAAATCATAAACCTCAGGATTGCGGCTAAGAAGCTGGATGGTGTAATGATATATCCGGGGGAGACCTTCTCCTACTGGCGGTTGATCGGAAAGCCGACATACAGGAAAGGTTATGTGGACGGCATGGTGCTGGTAAATGGAAAGGTCAGCTCCGGGGTGGGCGGAGGATTGTGCCAGATGTCAAACCTTATATACTGGATGACGCTTCATACGCCCCTTACCGTGACGGAAAGATATCGGCACAGCCATGATGTATTTCCCGATTCGGGGAGGACGCAGCCTTTTGGCAGCGGTGCGACCTGCGTTTATAACTACATTGACCTTCAAATGCTGAATGAAACGGATATGCCCTATCAGCTCCATGTCTATTTGACCGACAGCCACCTGGTGGGGGAATGGAGAGCTGTAAAACCAACCGGCAGGCATTTTGAGGTTTATGAGAAAAAACATTGGATAACCCATGAGTTTTGGGGAGACTATATGAGACACAACATTATATTCAGAAGGGTGTACAATGCTTCAAAAGAGCTTATAGCCGATGAATACATTACCGAAAATCATGCGGTTATGATGTATTCTCCTTTTCTTGCAGAAGCCAATGAAACCTGTGAAAGCTAAAAATAGATGCCGGCATTCGGTATAAAGCGATTTGAATAAATTGAATAACAAATAGGATGACGAAATTTGACGAAATTCAAAGGAGGAAACGGAATTGTTCAACGAAAGACTGGAAAAGCAGGTGGAGTTCATCACCGAAATTGACAAGCTTAAGCATATTAACAGGCAGACAATATTAATGGATGGTTCAAGGCATGAAAACGACGCAGAGCATTCATGGCACCTGGCTGTGATGGCAATGCTGCTTTCGGAGCATGCTGTGGACAAGAACATCGACCTTCTGAAGGTAATAAAAATGGTGCTGGTGCATGACCTGGTGGAAATCGATGCCGGAGACACGTACTGTTATGATGAAAAAGCATGCGAAGATAAGGCAGAACGGGAGCAAAAAGCTGCCAACAGGCTTTTTAACATCCTTCCTGAGGATCAAGCCCGAGAAATTAGAAAGTTGTGGGAGGAGTTCGAAGAAAGAAAGACCCCTGAAGCATGCTTTGCATCCGCCCTTGACCGGTTCCAGCCACTGCTGCACAACTACAAAACTCAAGGAAAATCCTGGAGAGAGCATGGCGTCACTAAAGATAAGGTGATAAAAAGGAATAAAGCCATTGAAGATGGTTCGGTGACCATGTGGGAATATGCCGAAAGATTTATCAATGAATCTGTGGAGAAAGGCTATCTGGGAAAATGAAGGCTGGCATCAAAAGCTGATGAAACAGAAACAGCCGAAAGGCCTTATATTCCTTAGCTGTTTGACCGGAAAAACGTTTTTATAAAGGAATAAGCTCTTTTAAAAGAGTATTTCAGAGATGTTCAGGTGAGAAAATGAAAAAATTTCGAAGAACATCTCTTTCTTTTTGTGTGCCTTTTCGATTACTGCCGTGCTCCCAAACAGCAACTCGATGCTTGCGGACCACAGCTTCCGCCTTTTGCGGTGGTGATGATGCCAGGATGTTTGGAGTGTTCAAATCTGTACTTGCCGCTCCGGCATTAATCGTCTTGCACTGAAAAAAATTGAATAAAACCGGTATATACTTTATAATTAACTAAAGCGATTCGTAGAATGGGTGGTTCAATGCTGCATAATAAGCTATGGCTTTACAAGGAGATTCCTCAGGAGGATATCGACAGAGTCTCCAGTAATGCCGGAATATCTCGCTTTTTGGCCAAAATATTTATAAGCAGGGGCATGGAAGATAAGGAAAGCATAAAGAAATTCCTTAACCCTTCCTTGGACATGCTGTATGATCCTTTCCTCCTGAAAGACATGCAGAAAGCTGTCGACAGGATTATTCTGGCAATAGAGCGGAAAGAAAAAATTGTAATTTATGGCGACTATGATGTGGATGGGATAACGAGCACATCGGTATTGTACAATTTTCTGAAATCCAGGAATGCCGATGTGGATTATTATATACCGGACCGGATAGATGAAGGTTATGGGCTTACGGCAGGTACTGTAGAAAAGGTATGCGCTATGAATGCATCCCTTGTAATAACGGTAGATTGTGGTATAACCGCTATAGATGAGGTCAACTATATTAACAACAGGAAGATAGACGTGATAGTGACCGATCATCATGAATGCAAGGAGATTCTACCGGACGCTCATGCCGTGATAAGCCCATGCAGGCCTGACAGCCAGTATCCTTTCAGTTATCTGGCCGGAGTAGGCGTGGTGTTTAAGCTTGTCCACGCCATCTGCATAGCGATGGGACTGGGGACCGAATACTTGAATTATCTTGATCTGGTTGCCCTGGGAACTGTGGCCGACGTGGTGCCACTGGTGGATGAAAACAGGGTGATAGTGAGTTGTGGACTGGACAAGGTACGGAATACTGCCAACATAGGCTTAAAAAAGCTGGTGGAGAACTGCAATCCCAACAGCAAGCCCATTACATCCTGGATGATAGGCTATGTAATGGCTCCCAGGATAAATGCCGCAGGGCGCATGGGTGATGCCAGAAGAGCGGTAAGGCTTTTTACCACTGAGGATGAAACAGAAGCTTCCGACATTGTTCTGCAGCTGAATGATGAAAACAGGTTGAGGCAGGATATGGAGGCGGAGATACTCAATGAAGCAATTTCCATAATAGATGCCGATGAAAGCTATATGAAGGAAAAAGTGTTGGTAGTGGCCGGCGAAGGATGGCATCATGGAGTGATTGGAATTGTCGCTTCAAGAATAACGGAAAAATACCACCGGCCTTGCTTATTGTTTTCAAAGGAAGGGGATATTGCTAAAGGGTCCGGAAGGAGCATCGACAGCTTTGATCTCTTTGAAGCATTGACCCACTGCCAGGACCTTATTGACAGGTTCGGCGGACATGAGCAGGCTGCCGGGCTGACTGTACCGGCGGATAACTTGCCGGCTTTCAGGAAGAAGATTAATGAATATGCCGATTCGATTCTAAATGATGAGGATTTGATGCCCCAAATTGAGATAGATGTGCGCATAGACAAAGATGACCTAAACAGGGATAATATCATTGAGTTGGATGCTTTAGCGCCTTTTGGCGCCGGCAACCCGGCTCCTGTTTTTGTATACCGAGACCTTAAAATCGGCAACATCAGGACTGTAGGGGATAACAGGCATTTGAAGCTGAAGCTGCAGGATGAGGAACATCTTTTTGACGCGATAGGATTCAACATGGGTGACAAAGCTGATGTGTTAAGAACAGGAGATATGGTAGACGCCGCATGCACCCTGGAGATAAATACTTGGAACTCCATTGATACCATACAGATGAACTTGAGGGATTTGCGCTTCGGCAGTGAAACAGCCATAAAGGAGCAATATTATCTTAACCTCGATCGGTGCATGGAAATGAGGGAGTCGGCAGAGGCCGGTATTTTTAATGAGTCCTGCGACAGCATCCTGCAAAGGGTGAAGCCCATCAGCAGGAAGGAGTTTATAGATCTGGCCGGATCTCAGCAAAACATGGTCATCATTGCCAATACATTGGAGACTGTATTATATATAGAGAGTTTATTAAAAAAAATTTCGGTAGATATTAAAAAAGTGTTAGAAATTTGTTATACTATTTTTTATAACATTGATGTTAGCAAAATTTATGCATTGATCAATCCGGAGCCGGATACGCTGGACTTTAGCAAAATAGACAATGTGGTTTTTTGCGGAAGATGGGTAAAGGACAGCTATATGAAAAGCATCATAGGCAGGATTGATAAGAGCGGAATATATTTTCTTGATGATGAATTAATAGATAATATATACAGCGATGAGCTGATACCGGACAGAAGGGATATGGTGGCCGTATACCAGTATGTCAAGGCAAACTGCAGAAACAACAAGCTGGTGGATAGCCTTTTAATGCTGTCACGGCGCATATCAAACAGTTATAAAATAAATATGAACAGCTTTAAACTGAAGAGAAGCCTTGAAATATTTGATGAGTTAAAGCTGATGGAATACCGGGAGATTGGCGGGGAAAGAATTTCATTGCTGGTGGCCGACAATGGAAAAAAGAAAACCAACCTTGAAAACTCAAAGTCATACAGGTATTTACAACAGTTGAAAGCAAAACTTAAGGAAGCTTGAGAATATATACTGGGGGGATTTTAATGGATCTAAAAGCAAAGTTAAGGCATGTAATGGATTTTCCTAAGGAAGGCGTCGATTTTATTGATATCACTACGGTTCTTCAGGACGCAGAGGCATTCAGGCAGGCTTTGGATGAAATGAAAAAGAGGGCTTTGGGCTTCGGAGACTTTGACATGGTAGTAGGCCCGGAATCCAGAGGATTTGTATTCGGAACGCCTCTGGCTTATGCCCTGGGAAAAGGTTTTGTGCCTATCCGGAAGAAAGGTAAGCTGCCTTACAAGACCATCAGCGTTGAGTACCAGTTGGAGTATGGCACCGATATATTGGAGATACATGAGGATGCAATAAAACCTGGGCAGAAGGTTGTAATCGTTGATGATCTTCTGGCCACCGGAGGCACTATAGAATCAAATATAAAACTGGTTGAGAAATTAGGCGGCCAGGTGGCAGGCCTTGTATTTTTTATTGAGTTGGAATTCCTGAAGGGAAGAGAAAAGCTTAAAGGCTATAACGTAGAATCAGTGGTGAAGTTCTAAGAATGCAAAAATGTTTGGTTCCAAAGGAGGGATGTAATGAGTGACGGGTACAGCCGGTTGATTGAAAAGATTAAAGAAAACAAATTAAATTGCGATCTCAGCATAATAGAAAAAGCCTACAACTTTTCCAAGGCTGCCCATGAGGGTCAGCACAGGGAATCCGGCGAGCCATATATCGTTCATCCCTTGGAGGTAGCCGGCATTCTTGCCGAGCTGGAACTGGACTGCACATCAATTGTTGCCGCCATACTTCACGATATCATTGAGGATACTGCGTATACATCGGAGCAGCTTAGAGAAAACTTCGGGGATGAAGTTGTCATGCTGGTGGAAGGCGTTACAAAGCTGGGCAAAATTCCTTATACAACCAAGGAGGAGCAGCAGGCTGAAAACCTAAGGAAGATGTTCCTTGCCATGTCGAAGGATATAAGGGTCATCCTTATCAAATTGGCGGACAGGCTCCACAACATGAGAACTTTGAAGTACAAAGCACCGGAAAAGCAGACGGAGATTGCTAAGGAAACCATTGAAATATATGCGCCTTTAGCTCACAGGCTTGGTATATCCAAGATTAAGTGGGAGCTGGAGGATATAAGCTTAAGATATTTGGACCCCCAGGGCTATTATGATCTGGTGGACAAGATTGCCAAAAAGAGGAAAGAACGGGAAGCTTATATCACCCAGATAACCGAGACCCTTAGCGTTAAAATCAAGGAACTCGGCATAGAAGGCGCCCAGGTGGACGGCAGGCCGAAGCATTTCTACAGCATTTACAAAAAGATGAAAACAAAGCATAAGACTTTGGAAGAAATATATGACCTTTTTGCCGTGAGGGTTATTGTCAACTCGGTACAGGACTGCTATGCGGTACTGGGTTTGGTGCACGAACTGTACAAGCCCATACCAGGAAGATTCAAGGATTATATAGCCATGCCCAAGCCTAACATGTACCAGTCCCTGCACAACACGCTGCTGGGTCCGGAGGGAATACCTTTTGAGATTCAGATAAGGACATGGGAAATGCACAGGGTAGCTGAGGTAGGTATAGCAGCCCACTGGAAATATAAGGATGGTGGCGGGACCAACAGTACGGAGCTGGATAAGAAGTTGACATGGCTCAAACAACTCATGGAATTGCAAAAGGACATGAGGGACGCCAAAGAGTTTATCGACAATCTGAAAATCGACCTGTTTGCCGACGAGGTGTTTGTTTTCACACCCAAAGGCGATGTTATAAGCCTTCCGGTAGATTCTACGCCCATAGATTTTGCATATTCGATACACAGTGCCATCGGCAACAAAATGATGGGAGCAAAAGTTAATGGAAAGCTTGAGCCGCTGAGTTATAAGCTGAAAAATGGCGATATCATAGAGATCCTCACATCCTCCAGTATACACGGACCAAGCCGTGATTGGCTTAAGATTGCCAAAAGTTCCCAGGCTAGAAACAAGATAAACCAGTGGTTCAAAAAGGAGAAAAGGGAAGAAAACCTGCTAAGGGGCAAGGAGCTGGTGGAAAAGGAGCTCAAAAAGCAGGGCCTCACTTTCAGCCAGCTGTTTAAAGCTGAGTGGGTGGATATTCTTCTTAAAAAATACAATTTCAACACTCTGGATGATCTTCTGGCCGGGATTGGATACGGTGCTGTTACCGCAGCCAAGATAATTACACGGCTGAAAGAGGAATATAAAAAGACACTAAAGCCTGAAGAAATTGAGGCATTAGGTCTGGATAGCGCTGTTCAGGTGCGCCCTGAGCAAAAGAAAAAGGCTGTGCCCGAAAACGGCATTATTGTAAAAGGAATAGAAAACTGCCTGGTGAGGCTGTCAAGATGCTGCAACCCAGTTCCAGGCGACGATATAATAGGCTATATTACCCGGGGAAGGGGAGTTTCGGTTCACAGAAGGGATTGCTCCAACATGGTGAACATCATGGAAAACGATGACCGGCTTATCGAAGTAAGCTGGTATACATCGTCCAATGTTTCGTATAAAGCTGATATTACTGTCATGGCCAACGACAGGACGGAGCTTTTGATGGAGATAACGAATGTTATCGGAGAAGCGAAAATACCCCTTAAGGCTATCAACGCCAGGACTACCAGAGACCAGGTAGCCGTAATGAACCTTACCCTGGAGATAACAAATACCGAACAGCTGGATAATATAATTAAAAAGCTGAAAAAGGTCAAGAGCGTATTTGAAGTGACCAGAAACAAGCAATAAGCAAAAGACTGTAACAGGCAATATACGACGAACGATGAGGAGAACAGACAGATGCGTGCTGTAGTACAGAGGGTTTCAAAAGCCGGCGTATCAGTGGAAGGACAGGAAATAGGCCGGATTGGCAAAGGTATTGTTGTTCTGCTGGGAGTCGGACTGGATGATACTGAACAAGATGTAGAATATTTAGCTGATAAAATTGTAAACTTAAGGATTTTTGAAGATGAAAACGGCAAAATGAACATTTCCCTGATGGACATTAAAGGGGAGCTGCTTATCGTATCCCAATTCACTTTATATGGCGACTGCAGAAAAGGAAAAAGGCCGAGCTATGACAAGGCGGCAAGACCGGAAAGAGCAAAAGAGCTGTACGATAAATTTGTGGAACGCTGCAAACTTTACGGCCTGAAGGTGGAATCGGGTAAATTTCAAGCGGAGATGATGGTCGAGATATTCAATGATGGCCCTGTTACCCTGCTTTTGGATAGCAGCAGGAATTTTTAAACGGGGACTGATATCGGGGACAGTCCTCAACTTTGTGCCAATGAAATGGGGACAGTTCTCAACTTTGATTGAAATGTACCAATGAAGTGGGTACGGTCCTCAACATTATGTCTCAAGCCTTTTAAGGGACAGCTTTCAATGATTACATGAAATAGGGACAGTTCTCAATATTTGTTCGAAATGTGAAATGGGTACAGTTCCAACATTATGTTAAAAACCTTTTAAGGCACAGTTTTTCAATTATTTATATGAATAGAAGATTTTCTCTTATGGAAAATTGCTTGATAAAGTGACAAGAAGCCTATCGCTAATGCTGGCAGAAGCTGAGCTGCCCAAGGCCATTATGGTGGTTTCATTTGATTATGGACCATGATCTCTCATCTTATCTCAGAATAAAGAATTTACCATGAAAAAGGAAAATGAAAAGCCATTATTTATTCTATATTCTGTGGAAAGGGCTTTGGCCATGGGTAGCAGGAATATCAGAAAGTCCAGTAATGTCCCCATGTTAATAACTGTTCCTATGCCAGTAGGAAAGTTGAGAATTCCAGAACTGTCCCCAAGTCAAAGGGCTTAGGCCATGGGTGGCAGGAACATCATAAAGTCCAGAACTGTCCCCCATGTTAAGAGCTTTCCTATGCCAATAGGAAAACCGAAAACTTCAGAACTGTCCTTGCGGCTGAAAAAATTGGATTTATTATAGTACTATCTCCATAATATAAAATACAGGACTGTCCCCACGGACGGAAAAGTTGGAGAAATGGCAGAACTGTCCCCACAATGGAAGGAGGAGTTTAAGAAGTTATGATTTTTAAATGCTTGCCCACTGGAATGTTTGGATCAAATTGCTATATAATCGGCGACAAGGGAGAGGGCGCAATTATCGATCCGGGAGTAGAAACCAGTGAGATACTGGATGCTGCAGAAAGAGAAGGTCTTAAGATCAAATATATTATCCTAACCCATGCCCATATTGACCATATATGCTCAGTAGATGAGGTGCGGGAAAAGACAGGTGCCAAAGTGGTGGTGCATGAGGCAGATATTCCTGCGCTCAACGATCCTCGGCTTAACGTGTCCCACTATACGGGTCAGGGAAGAACTTTCAAGGCTGCTGACATGCAGGTCAGGGATGGGGATATCATAAAGGCCGGAGACATGGTGTTGGAAATAATCCACACCCCGGGACATACTCCGGGAGGTATATGTATAAAGACAGGAAATATGGTTTTTACCGGGGATACACTTTTCAAAATGTCGGTGGGAAGGACCGACCTTGGCAGAGGGAATATGGATCAGCTTATCCATTCCATAAAAAACAAGCTTTTAACCCTGCCGGATGAGACAGTTGTCTACCCGGGGCATGGAGAACCTACCACCATAGGAGACGAGAAGCGGAGCAACCCGTTTATTTAATTACGTCCATAAAGCCATCTGTTGCTCTGTGGCCAAAAATCCAGAACTGTCCCCATAGCAGATATATTTTCAGAATGGTTGCCATCAAGTGGTTGTGAGAAATCCATGGATTATGATATTCAGGTATATGGACCTGGTAATACACAGTCTGATGATTATAAGTATGGGATTTGGATTTCAATAAAAAAGATAACTAGATAAATGGGTATTACATTCATTCAACTGGTATTCTCAACAAAATGCCATTTTTATCGGATGAAATAAATAAGCGATTTCATCGTTCTAATATACCTTTTTCGACTGTATAATCTGTTAACTTAGTCGAAAAGGGCATTTTTTTGAGCATTTACGAAATTATCACAAACTGCATGTTTGAAAATATTTCGAAGCTTTTGCTTTTGAGATGTTGAGGATTTAGAACCGAAGCGTGTCAATAATGACGACATTAATTATAATGAAGATGCTGAGCATCAGATAACTTTTTTCTATTGATTCTCCAAAGCACTGTATAATTGAGAGGTGCTTTGGAGGTGCATATATACTCTTAATCCATTTTCATCGCTGAATGCTTCATTGCTATATATTACGCAGTAAAGAGGCTATAACTCAGTAAAAAAGAAAAATAATTGCTGGGAAGAGATTTTCACTGATTTATGCAGGGTATATTAAGGATATGGACAGTATAAAATAAATTTTATACATAGTAAGATCAAAATCTTACTGTTTGCTGTCGTGTGATTACTTTGGATACCTATGTGGGCATGGGAGGGTGAAAGATTTGGATAATAAAAAAGTAAAGGTGATATATCTTGCAGGAGGGTGTTTTTGGGGAACCGAAAAGTATCTTTCTCAGATATACGGAGTCCTGGAAACTGAAGTTGGCTATGCCAATGGCAATACAGAAAATCCTACTTACGAGGATGTTTGCCATAAAAACACCGGACATGCAGAAACAGTAAAGGTGCTGTATGACCCTGAGAAAATCAGCCTTGAATTTTTATTGCAGCTTTTCTATGATTCCATTGATCCAACATCAATAAATCATCAGGGAGGAGACTGGGGGACTCAATACCGTACCGGAATCTATTATGTAGATGAAGAAGATAGGGAAATCATTCAAAAGTCAATTGATGAGTTGCAGAAAAAGTATAAAAAGAAAATAGCCATACAGGTGCAGCCTCTGGAAAACTATTATCCTGCTGAGGAATATCATCAGAAATATCTGGATAAAAATCCAAGTGGTTATTGCCATATTAGCCGTGATAAATTCGAGAAAGCCAGACAGGCAAGGGAGATACCGGTGAAGTATGAACCTCTTTCCAAAGATGCTCTAAAAAACAAGCTCAGTGAGCTTCAATATAATGTAACACAGAACGCTGCTACTGAGCCGCCTTTTGAAAATGAGTATTACGATAATTTTGAAGAAGGCATATATGTAGACATCACAACCGGAGAACCGCTTTTCAGTTCCCGGGACAAATTTGATTCCGGATGCGGATGGCCAAGTTTTTCAAAACCAATAAATGATGATTTAATCAAGGAAATACCGGATTATTCCTATGGTATGAGCAGGACTGAGGTGAGAAGCAAAACGGGTGATGCCCATCTGGGGCATGTTTTTAACGATGGTCCTGCAGAAAAGGGGGGTTTAAGATATTGCATCAACAGCGCAGCCTTGGAATTCATACCTAAAAGCCAAATGGAGGAAAGAGGATATGGATATCTGCTCTCTATTTTCGAAAACTAGAAAAATATGTCTTGTATTAAGAGTGTAAATAATTTTGCTGGTTTGAATCTGGATGCTCCTTCTTGAGCAAGGAGACTTTAACTTAACTTATAGTTAAACTAACACCAGCAAGCTTGTTTTTTACGCATGAAATCAAAATTCTCTGGCAGTAATTTCATTAAGGCATGGATCCCCCTTATTTGTGGGGTCTAGCCTGCCCGGCAATGAGGGCGAGCTCCTCTGGATGATGGGGGACGGCATTTACTACAGGTACGTTTCAAGCCGTCCCTCGAACATTATGGCCAGCTGATTAAGAACTGAACTGCACCTAAAATGTTAGACTAAATAACATTTTGGGTGCAGTTCATACTTGGTGTGGGATTCTCTGAATCCCGCTCCATTATTTATAGGCTTCAGCCTGTTGAGCATGAAGCGGGTTTCTCTGCATATAATGAAGTCATTATTAGGAGTTATCTTCATATCTGTCTTGGAATGCAACAGAACACCAGCTACTTTTCCGGTTGAACTTTTGTCGCTGTCTTGACAAAGGTATATATTTGATAAATATCGCCGGATATAAAGGTAATGTTATCGAATCGGAAATCACCTGTATTGTATGCTCGTAGTACTTTGTATCTATGATTAACTTCTTGTCACCTTTGGAATTGATCATTTTGATTTAGCAAATGTTAAAAATATTTGACAAGTATATCAGAGTGATATAATATAACTATATCAGAGTGATATAAGGAGAAGAAAAATGAACATTTTGTTTGTAAATGCAAATTTGAATGGGCATATTAACCCTACGCTTGGATTGGTTAAGAAACTTACAGAGAAAGGAAACCAGGTCAGCTATTTTTGTTCTGAATCATTTTCGGAACAGGTAACAAAGATGGGGGCAAAATGGATTGGATTTAGTAACAAGTTGGATCTTTTTTTGAAAGAATACCGACCAACAGACAGACATCCTTTTTTTATGCTGATGGAATACATGCTTTTATATGATGAAGCAGTGCTGCCAGAGATATTAGAAATTATTAAAGAAGATCAGTATGATATGATTATTTGTGATTCTTATTTCGGAGGAGCATGTTTTTTAAAACAGATTGTTAAAGTTCCGGTTGTGTGTTCCCACTCCTCATTTGCGATGAGTAAAACACCAGTGCCGGAACGGATGCTTGTGCCAGGATTCCATCCTCAATTGGATCATTGCTATCAGATATTAAAACGAATTTGTGAAAGCTATAATATTGAGGAACCTTCATTAGAACAGGTTTTTACAAGTAAAGGAGATTTGAATATCGTATACACCACTCAAGATTTTAACGGAGATGATGGGGTATATGAGCCGGACTATTTATTTGCCGGTCCGTCCATCGAACGGATACAGGAAGCAGACGATTTGGATCTTTCCGTGGTAGGAGAAAGAAAGCTTATATACATATCGCTTGGAAGTTTGAATACAGCTTTTTTGGATTTCTATAAAACATGTATCTCGGCATTTCGTAATACGGATTATTATGTATGCATGTCCATCGGAAAGAAATGTGAAGTCTCACAATTAGGGGAAATTCCACAGAATTTCCTGGTAAAGAATTTTCTTCCGCAGCTGGAGATTTTAAAGCGGGCTGATGTATTTATTACTCATGCAGGTTTTAACAGCGTGAACGAAGCTCTATACTTTGGAGTTCCCATGCTTGCATTACCTCAGGTCAACGACCAGCATATGGTGGCCAAGCGTCTTGTTTCTATGGAACTGGGAATGTCAGAAAGCATAAAGGAATTGTCACCAGAAACATTGAGATCCAAGACAGAAGCGCTAATAATGGATAAAAAAATCAAGGAAAACTGCATGAAAATTTCTCGGGAAATGAGGAATTTAACTGAGTCTGAACAGACAGTATGGAAACTCGAAAAATTTGTTGATACTTGGAAAGAGAGGAAATAGGAATGGCATTGAAGAATAAATCCATATATGCTATTTTGGGTATTCTGAATCTGTCACCAAGCAGCGGCTATGACATAAAAAAGTACAGTGACAAGGTACTCTCTGGGTTTTGGAATGAAAATTTCGGACATATTTATCCAACATTGAAAATGATGCTGGAGGATGGGATGATTGAAGTCGTTTCCAGAGAAAAAAACGAAAAGAAAATAAAGTATGGAATAACTGAAAAGGGAAAGCAGGAGCTTGAGGCATGGCTTTTAGAAGAGACTACTCCGCAGCCGATGCGTTCTGAATTTTTGCTAAAATTATTGTTTTCAAGCAGCCAGCCGAGGGAGAAAGTTATCCATATGCTGGAGAATTATAAAAAACTCCATGAAAAGAATTTAGATAAGTATCTTGGAATGCTAAAGGATCTAGAACAGGGTAACCAGGACATATCGAAGGAGCGAGTCTGTTTTGTCAAAGCGGTTCTTAGAAGGGGTATCATATCCAATGAAGCTGTTATCCGTTGGTGTGATGAAACAATAGAAGAATTACAGCGCTCCTGAGCTCATAAATACAAAGCAAGCAGACTCAGTTGATATTCTTTATACCTTTTCGAACCATATTGATACAATTGCTGGAGTAAGCAATGTTATTATGTTTTTTAGCAATAGCTTGTAAGAAGTTCTCCACCTCTAAGCTAAAAGACATGTAATTGTATGTAATATTGGTCGATATGCTCCCACAAACGGCGGTTTTTCAAAAAAATAGAAAACCCCATTGACAAGCTTCTTCGAACAGATACTATAAAAATAGCATGCAGGCTTCAATTCCATATACTCGAACTGGTCGCATAAAACACTAAGTTGTTTAGGAGGACAAGATGAAAAATCATAGGATTATTTCGATTATTCTCTATTGTGTTGCAGTTGTTTTTTATGTTATTGCAGTTCTGAATATCATGAACGAAAATATGCGAACCATGGGAATTACTTATCTTTGCATCGGTTCAACGTGGTTTTGCCTTGGTTCTTTATATTTGATCAAATCAAAGAAAAATGACTCTGATGAAGAAGAGAATAAGGATAAGTAAAAAATACCAGTTTGTAGGAGAGTTTATAAGGCTCTCCTACAAAAAATCTTATTTATCAACTATTTGTTGTGACATAGCCTAAAAATATATAGCGCTATGATTGATACTCTTCCGAACCGAGAATTGATATGTGGATTTCTTTCAGATAAAGAAGAACTTATAAATCCCTTTCACTGGATGTCCAATAAAAGGGGTATAATCATATTTATAGTCTGTTTTATTTATTATCAGCATCATTGATTCTGTTAATCAATATCAGGAAGAATAAGATATAAGCTATTGTTATAATAATATGACCTAAACCTGCCATACCTGAAATTGAAGAATCTATCATAGTTGATATTTCAAGGTTTAATACCTCTATACATCCACGCATAGCCATCATTATAACTGTTAATAAAAGTCCGATATTGTAAGTTATAAAGAATTTATTGAAAATCTTATTCTTAGTTAATTCAAAGGATTTTTCCAGTAATAATACAATTAAAAAGAAAAATGCCCCTAAAACTAATACATGAGGATGTAGACCGCTTAAGACAGTTTTTCCCGTAAAGCCATTTATTTTTGTAAATTCCCTATAAAAAGCTCCAAGAAACAATCCCAACATACTATAAAAAAAGCTTAATTTTGCAATTCTCTTCATTTAATGCTCCCCCGTTCATTTTAATTTATTTGAACTTCCAACATGCTATGAAAGACCCATAATAAACATACCACCATTAGCACCAGTAAAAACAAGACATAAAAATAAGCACTTTGCACGATATTGAAAACTAGATATCCAAAGTCAAATACGCAGCATGAGTTATAGACTAAAATCTTAATAATGAAATAAGAATATAATTATCTCGGTGTAAAATTGTTATAGGATAAAAAGTACAAGAGACCACTCTTTTTTTGATAAAATGTAAGTCGCCATACAAACCAATTACCGAGGAAGGCCTTTTGTGAATAACATTATACAGCAAATTTATGAGAACTGCATGAGTGAAGTATTAAACTTTTATGGCGGAAGTGAACTAAGAAAGTTAGATGAAATAAAAGAAGTCTGCAATTCTTAAACCTACAACAAATTGACACTAACATAATCAGTTAATTTATATTGACAATATTTGCACACATGATTAAAATATATATAATATATACTATAAAAGCATTGTGTTAACAACTATGAAGGGGAAAAGTAGTCAATACTGCCTCAAGGGAGAAAGCAACGTGACTGAAATTGCTTTCAGGATAAGGTTGACGAAAGGACACCCTGGAGTTGTCCGGGTGAGCGTCTGCGGCGGGTAGTCCGGACCGTTGTACTTGCGTTAAAAGTAATAAAGTGGATACATCTATTTTCATGAAGGTTGAAGATGTATCTATTAGGGTGGCACCACGGGAATATCAGCCTCTCGTCCCTGACAAATGTCAGGCGAGAGGCTTTTATAGTATATGGAGAATAAGGCATTACATAAGGATTGCTTTTGGCAGGGAACAATATGAATTAGCTTGATGAGAAAGCCGGGCAATGTGAATCAAAAGTCTTGGGGCAGTGCCCCGTGCTTGGAGACGGATATGTATGCTGATGATAGCGCCTATATGGAGAAAAATTACCTGTGAGTTGCATCCTGGTGAATTTTAAAAAATTAAAATAATTAACTATCTATACATTCAGCAATACGCAGAATAGACCTGTTGAGTGAGCAGGTTTGCAAGGAAAAAGGAGGAAGAGAATTGAAAAAAAATATTACGACACCATCGATACTGCCGGGCTTTATGGAGCTTTTGCCTCCAGACCAGATGCTTTTCAATAAAATGCTGGACACGATAAAATCTACATATGAAAAATTCGGCTTTATACCACTGGATACACCGGTGATTGAAAAGTCGGAGATTTTACTTGCCAAAAGCGGTGGAGAGACAGAAAAGCAGATATACCGTTTCAACAAAGGGGACAATGACCTTTCCCTGAGGTTTGACCTGACTGTGCCCCTGGCCAGGTACGTCGCCCAGCATTATAACGACCTGACATTCCCCTTCCGCAGATATCACATAGGAAAGGTGTACAGGGGAGAGAGGCCGCAAAAAGGCCGTTTCAGGGAGTTCTACCAGTGCGACATAGATATTGTGGGCAATGAGAAGCTCAGCGTGATCAATGATGCGGAGATACTGAGCGTGATATATTCCACCTTTAAAGCTCTGGGCTTCGATGATTTCACCATAAGGATAAACAACAGGAAGGTGCTGAACGGTTTCTTTGAAAGCCTTGGGATTGAAGATAAGGCAGAAGTATTGAGAATAGTTGATAAGCTGGAAAAAATAGGCGTAGACAAGGTCAGGGAAGAATTGGCCGCTGCAGGCGTTGACGGGGATAAGGCCGAGAGAATCCTTGAGTTCATCAGCATTAAAGGAAATTACGCTGAAGTGCTAAACAGGCTTAAGGAGATGCAGACCGACAGCAGCATGTTTGCTGAAGGTTTGGATGAACTGGAAAAGGTCTGCGGATATATAAGCTCCTTTGGAATTCCTGAAAGCAATTTCGCCCTGGATCTTACAATAGCAAGAGGTCTGGACTACTATACCGGGACGATATATGAGACCATATTAAACCAGTATCCCGGCATAGGAAGCGTATGCTCCGGAGGACGTTATGACAACCTGGCTGAGAATTACACCGACAAAAAGCTGCCGGGGGTAGGTATATCCATTGGTCTGACAAGGCTATTCTACCAGTTGAGGGAGGCAGGACTGCTGGGTGCTTCCAAAAAGGCCACTCCTACGGATCTCCTTGTCATACCCATGCAGGATACTATGAACCATGCCCTGGACATCGCAACAAAAATGCGTGGAGCCGGCATAGCAACAGAGGTCTACTTTAATGAAGGAAAAATGGGCAAGAAATTCTCCTATGCGGATAAATTAGGCATACCTTATGTTGTAGTGGTAGGAGAGGATGAAGTAAGCAGCGGAAAGTACAAGCTGAAAAACATGAGCAGCGGTGAAGAAGTGGCTCTCAGCCTGGACGAAGTTATCGCCAGGATAAAGGAGTCGCTGTAATTCTGCAGGATGGTTTGTTGATACAGCACAATTCTTCAGGGAACTATGAGTTTATGAAAATAATGACATGGAGGTATTTATCATGGGTGAATCGATATATGGTATGAAAAGGACACACCGGTGCGCGGAACTGGGATTGGAAAACGTGGGTGAAACTGTCACATTGATGGGATGGACGCAAAGAAGAAGGGATCTCGGAGGTTTGATATTTGTATGGCTGAGGGACAGGAGCGGAATCATACAGGTGGTATTCGACAGCTCTTCCAACAAGGAGCTGTTTGAAAAGGCTTCGGGCATAAGGAGCGAGTATGTCCTGGCGGTGGTTGGAGAAGTGGCCAAAAGGGCTCCTGAAGCTGTCAACAGCAAGCTGAAAACCGGCGAGATAGAGGTTCTGGCGAAGGAACTGAGGATACTGAGCACTGCAGAAACACCACCCTTTAGCATCGAAGAGGATTCCGACGTCAATGAGGTGCTTAAGTTGAAATACAGGTACCTGGATCTGAGAAGGCCGGATATGCAGAGAAACTTTATATTAAGGCACAAAGTGGCTAAGGTTGCCAGGGATTATTTTGACGAGAAAGGCTTCCTGGAGATTGAAACTCCGATGCTCACCAAGAGCACTCCGGAAGGGGCGAGGGATTATCTGGTGCCCAGCAGGGTGCACCCCGGCAAGTTTTTTGCCCTGCCCCAGTCACCCCAGTTATTTAAGCAGCTTTTGATGGTTTCCGGCTTTGACCGCTATATCCAGATAGTGAAATGTTTCAGAGATGAGGATTTGAGAGCCGACAGGCAGCCTGAATTCACCCAGATAGACCTGGAGATGTCCTTCGTAAATGTGGATGATGTCATAGAAGTAAATGAGGGATTCATAAAAAGGCTGTTTAAGCAGGTGCTGGGAATCGAACTGGAAACACCGTTTCTCAGGATGCCGTACAGGGAGGCAATGGACAGGTTTGGCTCGGATAAGCCCGATATAAGGTTCGGAATGGAGCTGGTCAATGTATCCGACATCGTAAAAGACTGCGATTTTAAGGTTTTCACCGATGCCGTGGCTAATGGTGGAAGCGTAAGGGCTATAAATGCAAAGGGCTGTGGCGATAAATTCAGCAGGAAGGATATCGATAAGCTGGTTGATTTCGTGAAGACGTACAAGGCTAAGGGTATGGCCTGGATTACGGTGGGAGAAAACGACATAAAATCATCGCTTACCAAGTTTTTTACCCCCGAAAAGATGAAGGCTTTATTGGAAAGGATGGAAGCAGAACCCGGCGACCTTATTTGCCTTGTTGCCGACAAAAATGAAATAGTTTATGATGCTTTGGGACAGTTGAGGCTGGAGCTGGCCAGAAAGCTCGACCTCTTGAACAAGGATGAATTCAAGTTCCTGTGGGTAACGGAGTTCCCCCTCTATGAATACGATGAGGAGGAAAAACGCTGGGTGGCAAAGCATCATCCTTTTACTTCCCCCATGGATGAGGATATCCCTTTGTTGGATACCGATCCCGGAAAAGTCAGAGCCAAGGCCTATGATATAGTGTTAAACGGCGTAGAGCTGGGAGGCGGAAGTATAAGGATACATGATCAGGATCTGCAGTCGAAGATGTTTGAGCTTTTGGGCTTTACCAAAGAGCAGGCCTGGGAAAGATTCGGGTTCCTCCTCGAAGCTTTTAAATATGGTACTCCTCCCCATGGTGGTATGGCTTACGGCCTTGACAGGCTTGTAATGCTCATGGCCGGCACGAGCAACATAAGGGATGTTATCGCTTTCCCGAAGGTACAGAATTCTTCGTGCCTTATGACCAATGCGCCGGATTTTGTTGATGACAGGCAGCTGGAGGAGCTTCACATAAAGACAGATATAAAAGGTTGATTTCGAAAATTCAAAGGGTGGATGTCGCACTATAAAGCAAAAGGCATAATAGTGCGACTTGCCATTTTAACCGGTGCTGTTCATATACTGATCATGCAACTTTGAATTATTCCGTCCGCATATGGCCTGGTGCAAGCCAAAAGCCGGCGGACGGAAGCTGCATTTTCTTTGTTTTATCCATAGGTTTATTCTCAGGCAAGCAAGGGGGAATTTTTATGACCGGAAATGCTTTGAAGAAGGAAATTCTGGACTGGGCAATACATATATTGATCGCTCTGATAATAGCTTTTTTAATAGTTAATTTTGTGGCGCAGAGGACAATTGTGTTCAACTATTCCATGGAGCCTACCCTGAAAGAAGGGGACAATCTGCTGGTGGAAAAGATAAGTCCAAGGTTGAAAAAGTTCAATTATGGGGACATAGTGACAATTGACGCTCCGGAGACTGTGGGGGAGGAAAGGAGTCCTATTATAAAACGGATAATAGCTCTGGAAAATGACACTGTAGAAATAAAAGACGGCAAAGTATATGTGAACGGGGAAGCCATAAAGGAGCCTTACATTAAGGGCAGTTATACGCAGGAGCAAAACCCTGAATATAGCAAGATGACCGTGCCGAAAGGAATGGTGTATGTTCTTGGGGATAACCGGGAGGCCTTAATCGTTGACAGCAGGACCATGGGCGCCATCGATATGGATAAAATCACCGGGAAGGCCATATTTAGATTTTATCCCTTCAGCAAGTTTGGCAGCCTGAAATAAAGCATGTAAAACAATTGAGTTTATGTTATATTTTGGCACGAAAGCTATTAAAGCACTTTATTATTGTTGAAACTTGTGTTAAGATAAATAAGTATAATATAGAGGACACAAAACAGTGCAGCAGTGACTTTGGAATATGGTATTGCGGTACGGGATAAGGGCACTGCTTTTTGAATACTTGGGGGTATTCTGTATTTTGAAGGAGGTTAAGATATAAATTTTACAGCAATTGTATGTACTGAGAAAGTTTTAGGGTTTGATGCTTAATCGGAAGGATTTTGCATTGCTGTAGGTTTATATTCAAGTATGAACAATTTATTGCATTTAGGTTTGGATGTAGGTTCAACAACAGTAAAACTAGTTGTTATTGATAAGAATGATAAAATTATATACAGCAGATATCAGAGGCACTTTTCCGATATCAAGAAGACCATTTGCCAACTGGTAAGAGAAGCATACGATAATTTCCGGGATGCGAGCATTACAGTGACGGTTACCGGTTCAGGAGGTATATCCGTATCAAAATGGCTGAAGCTTCCATTTATACAGGAAGTGATCGCCGGTACTAAAGCCATTGAAAAGTTCATCCCTCAGACAGATGTGGTAATTGAACTGGGGGGAGAAGATGCAAAAATAACGTATTTTGACGGCGGAGTAGACCAAAGGATGAATGGTACATGCGCCGGCGGAACAGGTGCCTTTATCGACCAGATGGCTTCCCTTTTGCAGATTGATGCTCAGGGCTTAAACGAGTTGGCTAAAAAATACAAGGTCATCTATCCCATTGCCGCCCGCTGTGGTGTGTTCGCAAAAACGGACATACAGCCTTTGCTGAACGAAGGCGCAGCCCGGGAGGATATAGCGGCATCGGTTTTCCAGTCAGTGGTAAACCAGACGATAAGCGGTCTGGCATGTGGTAGGCCGATACGTGGAAATGTCGCGTTTCTGGGTGGACCTTTGTATTATCTTTCGGAGCTGAGGAAAAGGTTTATTGAAACTCTGGGACTTAAGCCCGAACAAGTGATATTCCCGGAGAATTCCCAGCTGTTTGTCGCCCTGGGAGCGGCTATCGCTTCAAAGAGTGAAAATTCGCTGGCTTTCAGAGAATTGAATGAACGCCTTTCGACTCTGGATGAGTTTCAGTCCAATGAGGTGGAAAGGTTAAGACCGCTTTTTATCGATCAGGCAGAATTGGATGAATTCCGGAAAAGGCATGGCAGCAACTCGGTAAAAAGAGGCGATTTGAGCACATTTAAAGGCAAGTGCTTCCTTGGCATAGATGCCGGTTCAACTACCACTAAAGCTGCTCTGATTGATGAAAACGGAGCTTTGCTCTATTCATATTACGGCAGCAATGAAGGCAGTCCATTGAAGTCTGCCGTCAGAATAATGAAGGATTTGTATTCCCACATGCCTCCGGAAGCGGAAATTGCAAACTCTACGGTTACCGGCTATGGAGAAAGCCTGCTTAAAGCAGCTTTGCATGTGGATATTGGAGAAATTGAAACTATAGCCCATTATAAAGCCGCTGATTTTTTCCTCCCCGGTGTAGATTTCATATTGGATATCGGCGGACAGGACATGAAATGCCTCAGGGTGAAAAACGGGGTTATAGACAGCATAGTATTGAATGAAGCATGTTCATCGGGATGCGGTTCCTTTATTGAGACCTTTGCCCGTTCCCTGAACATGGATGTGCAGGAGTTTGCTGCGGAAGCCTTGCATGCTGAGAATCCTGTGGACCTTGGTTCCAGGTGCACCGTATTTATGAACTCCAGGGTAAAACAGGCCCAGAAGGAAGGGGCTTCGGTGGGGGATATCTCTGCCGGGTTATCCTACTCCGTTATCAAAAATGCGTTGTATAAGGTAATTAAAATCAGAAATCCGCAGGAATTGGGAAATAAGATAATAGTACAGGGTGGAACCTTCAACAATGATGCCATACTCCGTTGCTTTGAAATCATATCGGAGAGGGAGGCGGTAAGACCTGATATCGCCGGCCTTATGGGGGCATTTGGTGCTGCATTGATAGCAAAGGAAAGATATAAAGAAGGAAGCAAAAGCACTATACTAAAAGCCGATGAGCTTAACAGCTTCTCTGCGGAAACCTCCATGAGAAGATGTGGTTTGTGCGGCAATAACTGCCTGCTTACCATAAATGAGTTTTCCACCGGTGAGGTGTTTATTTCAGGAAACCGCTGCGAAAGAGGAGCCGGACTGGAGCACAGGAAGAATGATATCCCCAATCTCTATGATTACAAGTATAAGCGCCTTTTCGGTTACAAGCCCTTAAGCGAGAATGAGGCGACGAGGGGAAGCATCGGTATTCCGAGAGTGCTCAACATGTATGAGAATTATCCATTCTGGTTCACCTTCTTTACGGAGCTGAAATTCAGGGTGGTGCTGTCGGCCAGGTCTTCCAAGAGGATATATGAGCTGGGAATGGAAACCATCCCTTCGGATACGGTTTGTTATCCGGCTAAGATTACCCACGGGCATATAATGGATCTTATCAACAAAGGGGTACAGGTTATCTTTTATCCCTGCGTGCCTTATGAAAAAAAGGAGCAGAAGGATGCCAACAACCATTACAACTGTCCGATAGTTACCTCGTATGCCGAAGTTATAAGGAACAACATGGACATACTGAAGGAAAGAAATATTAAGTTCATGAACCCGTTCCTGCCCTATGACGATAAGAACAGGCTCAAAACGAGGCTGTATGAAGAATTCAGAGAATTCGGAATATCTAAGAAAGAGATTTCCGCTGCCGTAGATAAAGCATGGCAGGAAGACATAAACTTTAAGGAAGATATCAGGAGAAAGGGAGAAGAGGTTCTTAAATATCTGGAGGAAACCGGCAGAAAAGGTATAGTGCTGGCCGGACGTCCTTACCATATAGATCCGGAAATCAATCATGGCATCCCTAATTTGATTACGGACTTTGGCATGGCGGTGCTTACTGAAGATTCGATAGCCCACCTGGGCGAAGTGGAAAGACCGCTGAGAGTGGTAGACCAGTGGATGTATCATTCGCGGCTTTACGCTGCAGCAAGCTACGTCAAGACCAGCAAGAACCTGGAGCTTGTTCAGCTTAACTCCTTTGGATGCGGCCTGGATGCGGTGACTACCGATCAGGTGCAGGAAGTGTTAAACAGTTTTGAAAAGATTTATACCACATTAAAAATAGATGAAGGAAACAACCTTGGTGCAGCCAGGATCAGGATACGTTCGTTGAAAGCAGCCATGGAGGAGAGGGACGGCAACGGCTTTGAGCCCCATAGGGTGGAGCCGCCTTTCAAGAAAATGATATTCACCGAGGAAATGAAGGCAAAGCATACTATTTTGGCTCCCCAGATGTCTCCTATACACTTCCAGTTCGTTGAAGCTGCCTTCAGGGCGGCCGGATATAATCTGGAGGTTTTGCCTTCGGTTGATAAGGAAGCCGTTAATGAAGGCTTGAAATATGTCAACAACGATGCATGCTACCCGTCCATCCTGGTGACAGGGCAGCTGATTGGAGCACTGAAATCCGGAAGATATGATGTTAACAATACTTCCTTAATAATCAGCCAGACGGGTGGAGGCTGCAGAGCTACCAATTATATTGCCTTTATCCGAAAGGCGTTGAAGGAAGCTGGTTTTGGGCATGTTCCGGTTATTTCCCTCAATGCCGCCGGTTTGGAATCAAACCCTGGCTTTAAAATTACTCCTTCACTGCTGAATAAGGCCATAATGGCTATCGTTTAC
The DNA here is from genome assembly GCF_002896855.1 of Clostridium thermosuccinogenes. Lineage (NCBI taxonomy): Bacteria > Bacillati > Bacillota > Clostridia > Eubacteriales > Clostridiaceae > Clostridium > Clostridium thermosuccinogenes. Next base: position 1,247,519 of record NZ_CP021850.1, read on the forward strand.
GGAGACCTGTTCATGAGGGTGCTGTATAGAACAAGGCCTTATGAAAGGATTCCCGGATCAGCCAATGCGCTTTATGAAGGTTGGATAGAAAAATGCAAGCAATCAGTGATGGATGGCAACCATAGGACTTTTAAGGAAAACATCCGTCAAATCGTCAAGGATTTTGACAATCTGGAGCTTCTGAATATAAAAAAGCCACGGGTTGGGCTGGTAGGAGAGATACTGGTGAAATTCCACCCAACTGCCAACAACAATGTGGTGGATATTGTGGAACAGGAAGGTGGAGAGGCTGTAATGCCCGATCTATTGGATTTCTTCCTGTATACGGCCTATAACGCCAACTTTAAACATGACAAGCTTGCGGGCTCGAGAAAGTCGAAGATTTTGAGCAATGCAGCCATTATGGCTATGGAATTTTACAGAAAAGAAATGAAGAAGGCATTAAACAAAAGCAATAGATTTCATGCGCCTCCTTCCATATACGAGCTGGCAGAGGATGCTTCCAAGGTCTTGTCTATAGGCAACCAGACGGGAGAAGGCTGGTTTTTGACGGCTGAGATGATCGAGCTTATAAAAAGCGGAGCAAAAAACATAATCTGCATGCAGCCCTTTGCATGCCTGCCCAATCATGTAACCGGAAAAGGCATGATCAAAGAGCTGAAAAGAAGATATCCCGAAGCCAATATTGTGGCTATAGACTACGATCCCGGAGCCAGTGAGGTAAATCAGCTTAACAGGATAAAGCTGATGCTTTCGGTTGCCTTTAAGAATTTGCAGAAGGAAAGCGCTGAACTTTTAAGGGAAGAGTCTCTGGTGCGAAACAGCGCCAGAAATGCCCAGCTCGTGAAAGATGACGAGCATGGGGCGAACGCCGGCATCTAAAACGGACGACATGGATCAAAAAAACAGGAGACAGGCTTTACAACAGCCTATCTCCTGTTTTTTTTCTTCTTATTATTCATGTTATTTTTTTCGTACTTCTTTATAGATCTGTACATCATAAAACCGAGCACTGCAAATGTCGCAACAGTAGCTATCAAAACTATGATCTGTGTATCCATCGTATTCTCCTTTAAATTTTAGTAAGATATAACCCCGGAAATACAGAAAGCGGAGCTGTAAGTTACTAATCGGAGCATAAGAGGCATATATGCGTTTCCCGACCGCACAAAGCTCAGCACTGGCTAACAGGGTAAGAGTATTGCCTCATTAAGTATATATTGCGTCATTAAATATTATATATGCTGGAATCGCATAAATCAATCGAATGTTGAGAAGCTCAGAAAAAGGGCAGCCAACATACTGTCATATTGAAACATGCCTGTGAATATTAATGAAAAGGGGGATTGGTAGACAAAATATCTTGCTTTCAAACGGAGGAAAACATGAAAAAGAAATACAAAAATTATAGAAAAAATGTATTGGAGAGGGTACTTAAGACAGCAATCCTTGCGATACTGTCCTATTTGGCTGTAAGGCTTGGAATAGCGGGGGGAAATCTGTTATTTAGCACTGATGTCAATATAATCAGGAATGTGCATGTGGAATCTTTCAAATCAACTCTCAACAAGGCAATTCCCTTGATTGACACCGTTTACAACAGTGGCAATATCAGCATATCCCTTTCGAGGGAAATAAGCAATCTTATAGCCAATATATTTAACTTTAACCTGGACAATCCTGTCACCATTCTGAATGCTCAGTCTCCTATCATGTATAATTTTTATAATAACAGCTATAAGGAATATTTGGCGCAGGAAATTGAGAAGGAAAAGGAAAAAAGCAAGTATGAAAACAGCGATAGCGGCAATACCGGCGACAAGCCTGAAGGTAAAACGGATGAGGGTACGGAGCCGCATGAAGGCCCATCCGGCTTTTTGCAGGATCAAAGCTCTATTTATTACGACGGAACGGACGGGACCGGCTGGGATGATTCCGGCGGAAATAACGACTACAACAGCAATATTGCAATTAAAAATGAAAGTAAGTACGAAGTGGATGATGCCATGATAGAACAACTGCTAAAAGAGGAACTGAGCTTCAAGTTTGAGGAGAAGGGACCACAAATACTCATTTACCATACCCATACCTCGGAAAGTTATCTGCGAAAGCTGGAGGATTTGGGAAAGGAAAATGTGCCCAGCAGAACACAGGACAGCAGGTATAATGTAGTCCGGGTAGGGGATGAGCTTCACAAACATTTGGAGAAGAAGTATGGTTTTAACGTAATGCACAACGGAACAATAAATGATTATGATTATAATGATTCATATGTCAATGCCGCTAAAACAGTCGATAATATTCTTAAGGGAAACCCGTCCCTGAAGGTGGTTATAGATTTGCACAGGGATGGACTGGATGGGGTAAATAAATTGAGACAGGCGATCAAGATAGACAACAAGAATGCTGCCCAGATGTTCTTCGTCATCGGGACAAATCATGAAAACTGGAAGGAAAATTTCAAGCTTGCCTTAAAGTTACATAAATATATGAATGATAAGTATCCTGGCTTGATGCTTCCGATATTGCTGCGAAATGCCAGATATAATCAGCAGGTTTCAAAGGGTGCTTTCATTATAGAAATAGGCGGTGATGGAAACACGCTGGATGAAGCAATTGAAAGCACGAAATATCTGGCGGAAGCATTGAACGAAGTGCTGGGAGGCATGAAATAGCACAGTCTCATGTTATGAGATTTTCCTTTTTTGGGAATAATGGAAGTTGGATATATTGCCACGATACTTCCATTATTTTTTGCAAAGGATGATTTTTCATGGGCAGGGTTGAAAGATTCAGGGAGATCAGGATCAGCAGAAGAAAATTCAGATTGTCGTTTCTTTTCTTCTTTTTGCTGGTCATAACGGGATTGTGCGTTGTTGATTACTCCGTGAACAGCATTATGAAAAATGAGTATAGTGTTGAATTTGTTTCGCTGGAAAGAGAGGGTTCATCTCTTTACAGTCTGAATATATTCGATCATAAAATCTATATAAATACCGAGTATGTGGAAAAGGACTTTCGCAGGATAAAAAGCGCCATCAACAGTATTCTGGGTTTAAAATAACACAGGCCGGATATCGCTGCTGTTTTTAATGGACTATGCCAGTATGGTTTTTATATCGTTGATCCTTCGTTTATTGACATATCATTTGCAGATGTTATATCATATTGTTATTATTTAAACTAAGCCCGTGTTGCACTAATTTTTGTAAGGGAGCAGCCGCTATGAAAAAGGGTAGTCTGTCGCTATACAAAAGCATTTATAATGATTTGGAGAAAAAAATCCTGTCCGGACAATACAAGGTAGGAGACAGGATTCCGTCGGAAAAGGAATTATCGGAAGAGTATAAAGTGAGCCGGATTACCAGCAAAAAAGCATTGGAGATGCTGGCTGAAAAAGGACTGATTGACAGGGCCCCCGGTAGAGGATCTTTTGTAAAGAGCAATTCGACGGATGAAACAGATAATGAGTGTCTGAAAGATCCTAAAAATGAGGAAGACAAAGTTGCCCGCCCTCCTATGATTGGTGTGATTCTGCCTGATTTTGCCGAGTCTTATGGTACATCCCTGCTTTCGGGTATTGAAAAGGAAGCCTCCGAAAAGAATTGCTTCATCGTGCTAAAACGTTCCTATGGAAGACAGGACATAGAAGAGAACGTGATTGACTCCCTGCTGGAATTGGGAGTTGATGGCATCATAATCATGCCTGTCCATGGAGAACTGTATAACCGCGAAATTTTGCGGCTGACCCTGGATGGCTTTCCAATTGTCTCGGTGGATAGATGTTTGAGTGGGATACCGGTTCCGTTTGTAGGTACCGATAATATCAGCGCTTCAGCAAAAATAACTGATTATGTCCTCAAACTTGGGCATAAAAACATCGCCATCCTCTCGCCTCCGTATAAAAATACCTCAACAATCGAAGACAGGATAGAGGGTTTTATTAAAAGCCATGCGGAGCATGGGGTGGGGATAGATGATTCGTTGTGGCTGACCGACCTGATCAGCACATTGCCTGAAAAGGATGCGAAAGAGAACAGGCAAAGGGATATAGATAAAATAGTTAAACTCCTGAAGGAAAATCCCCAGATCACATGCATGTATGCCATGGAATACAATATCGCACTGCTGGCTATGAAGGCTGCAAAATCCTTGGGAAAGGCCATCCCGAAGGATTTATCCATTGTATGCTTTGACAGCCCATTCAATTATGCGGACGAGTATTTATTTACCTTTATCCAGCAGAAGGAATCTGAAATGGGAGAAACAGCCCTGAGACTGCTTTTGAACCTGATGAAGAAAAAGGGAGATGTGGAAAAGGTATATCTGGATGCAGATCTGGTTATAGGCACTACGACAGGCAAAGCCAGATCCGTATAGACATATAAAGCAAGATTACGTTATAAAAACAACTGCGGGGAGAAGAAAAAAGCTGTCACGTATGTGCACAGTCAGTTCATTTGCTATTCTTCTCCCCGTGCTTTTAATTTAAGAAATTCCAAATTCATTAATACCTAAAACCTGAAGATCTTTTTTACTCAAACTACGGAGCCTTCTTTAAAACTTACGAAGCTTCTTTTCCAAACTTCCAAAGCTTTTTTTGAATCAGGATGTCATCTTTCCGGATGCCCTTCCCCGAATGTGATCTCTTCAGGCTTTTTTAGAAGAGCAATGTCAAGGCCATTAAGCTTTCCTACGAGAATATATCTCCTTCTTAAAAACACAAATCCTTCGAATTTCTAAAAAAATAATGCAGCACTTAATATTTTCAGCAAACATGCATGTCTGACCTTCGGGATTCCTTTATACAAGCGCGTGGAACAGCAATGTTTTCATTGAAAAAAATTGGGTTTCAGGCGTTTCCGTAAGAAGGCATGCCAGTTTTATTTTTTTAAAGTCAAGCACGTCTGTTTTAAGATTTGCCTGAAAAGAGCATATCATGCCTTTCAAACCGTAACATCTGCCGTTGTAAATATTCGCAAGGAATATTTACCTTCAGAAATCTATGGACTATTAATATTCGATATACTAAATTTAACAAATAAAACATATAAATATCTTGACAGCGCAAAAAGCATATTATATTATATTGGTATAAATTCAGGACATATCATGCAGACATTTACGCAATAAATGCTATATATGTCATAAATGATACATACTTTGTCAATATTCGACAAGGAGAGAACGCACTAATGTCTATATCATTTAATCATCCTGATATCATGAAAAATAATGTACATATTATATACATTTCATCGTTATGTGAACATTCCACAAGTTGTTTTCATGCCTTCTTTAACATCGAATTATAAAGAAAAGGTTATAAAATACTGGCCCTGTTTTTTCGTGAAGACAAATATTTATGTCTTTACTTATCAAAATAATCACTTTAATTTTTTAAGGAGGGTTAAAAATGTTAAAGAAAAGGGGAATTACCTGGGTATTATTGCTGGCAATGATAATAGGCATCATTGCATCAGGTTGCGGAAGCAGCGATAAGAAAACTACAACGGATTCAACAACCAATGCCGGCTCAACTGCATCAACGGAGACTCCTGAGGAAACGACGCCGGAGGAACCGGAAGAGCAAGATGACGGCAGCGGCCTGCCGGATCAGGATTTGGGAGGATATGTATTTACCGTCGCAGACAACAATGCCAGCAGGTGGTTTCCGGAAGCCGGCAGCTCCGATTTGGCCAATGCTATTATTGAAAGAATCAATTGGGTACAGGAGAAGTTCAATTGCAAGATTGAAATCAGAAATCATTCAGAGGATGAGTTTGCAACTGCGGTTATGGCCGGGGACAAATATGCCGACATCATTGTAACGCCAACCTGGGAATTGGGAAGACATATCAAGGCAAAACGACTTGTGAACATGAACACAATACCTCACCTTAGATTGGATGCTGAGTATTGGAACAGATATGACAGCACATCCTACCTTTCTTACGGAGACATTAAATACGGCACTGCAGCTCCTTTTATCACACAGAGCGACGAGGTATGGGTCATAGCTTTCAATAAAGCCATTATTGAAGAGCTGGGACTGGAAAACCCCTATGATTTAGTGAAAAACAAACAGTGGACTTTTGAAAAGATGCTGGAAATGCAGCAGGCTGCCAAGAGAGATTTGAATGGTGACGGTGCTTTTGACAGCAACGACCGTTACGGTCTTGCCACAGGCCATGACTGGGACATCTCCGTAGTTCTTTACCTTGCGTCCGGCAATAAAATCATCGACGTAAAAGAAGACGGCACAATGAAATACGTGGTAAATACGCCTAAAGCTTTTGAAACTATAGATATGATTAAAAAGATGTGTAAAAGAGGCGACACCTTCTTCCCTAAGAACGACGGTGAAGATATGGATGCATATGTCAAAGCCTTTACAGAAGGAAAAGTGCTGTTCCTGGCATACTCCAGAGGCAGGGGTGTAATAGATCCGATTTATGAGATGGAAGATGATTTCGGATTTGTCCCAATGCCCATGGGTAACAACACCAATGAATACAAGTGCTGGGTAAGCCATGATGCACCTTCCCTGGCGGTACCTGTTTCCAATCCGGATCTGGATAAGACAGGTCTGATATTGGAGGCCCTTGCATGGAAATCCCAGGATGAGGATGAACTCCGCCTGAATGAAGTGGCCTATACAAAGCTCAGGGATGATGAGTCTTTTGAGATATTAAAAGAGCTGGGCAAGTATGCCGTATCGGATATGGCATTTATAGGCCAGCAGCTGGATGGCGCTATCTGGCAAGGCTTGAATGTACTGCCCCACTGCGGTTTCTATGTGCAGGATGAAGAACCGGCATCAAAAGTCGCTTCGGTTGAAGAGCAGGTAGCAATAGGTATTGAAAATGCGAGATTGATGCTCTTGGGTCAGTGGGTTGAACCGGAACCGGAGGAAAATAACGAAGGATAGTGTTGCAAATCATTAGCTGATAAAGTGGTATTGATGCAAGGAAACTCACAAAGAGCCCAGGGTTTCTTTGTGGGTTTCCTATTAGGCATATATAGGCATGTGTATGTGAATATCCCATTAAATATGTGTAGGCATGTATGTGCGAATATCCTATTTAGGCATATGAAGACATGTACATGTGAATATTTTGTTTAAGCATATGTGCAGGCATGTGGCTTTGGATATCTTTTTGGGCATATAAAGGTATGCGTGTGAATATGCCATTTGCACATATACATATATAAATGTAGGTAAGGATCCCAATTGATATATATGGTATATCATAACCGGATTATTACAATTGAGGCAGGAATTCGACGCATCACATCGCTTTTTTTTATTACAGTAAGCAGAATAAACAGTACGGAGCTGAGAAAATATGAGGAGTAAAATATCAGGATATATAGTTCTGGCGTTAGGGCTGGTACTTGCTGCCTTTTTTCGACCATGTACAGCTTATGGAAGTGAAAGGAATAGCCTTCTGGTTGAAAAAAGCTACAGGGAATATCTTGAGGATCACTCCGGCAAACCGGACGGAACGGATGACATAAAAATTCAGGCTGCCGATTTCATATCCAAGGATGCTGCCATGGAAACGGAGATTTTAGACGGGTATGAAGGTGTCGGCGGCAAGTCGATTTATACCGGTGAAACCGGATATATAGAATGGGAAGTGAATATCCAACAGAGCGGCCTATACAATATTGAGGTGCTTTACTACCCTGTACGGGGGAAAGGCAACACGATAGAAAGAGTTATATACATCGACGGAAAGGTTCCATATAAAGAAGCGAGATATGCTTACCTTTCAAGAGTTTGGAGTGATGATGGCGACATTTATCGCGATGCCAACGGAAATGAGATAAGGCCTTCCCAGGTAGAGACTCCCTGTTGGAGAAAAACCCAGATATATGATTCCCTGGGCTACTTCAATGAGCCTTTAATGTTTTATCTGGAAAAGGGGAAGCACACCATCGGGTTTGAATCTGTAAAAGAACCCGTGATTCTGAATATGATCCGTGTTTACAAGGCGGACAGAAAAAAATCTTACGCAGAGATAAAAGCTGAATACCAAAGCAAAGGATATACAGAAGCTGATGTGAAGCCTGTAAAAATTCAGGCGGAAGACACCTGGGCAAAGTCTGATAAGACCCTTTACCCTTCTTCCGACAGGTCATCGGCCATCAATGAGCCTCAGGACCCTTCCAAGGTGCGTTTGAATACCATAGACGGTGGAAAGTGGAAGATGCCCAGGCAGTGGATCACATGGCGCTTTAATGTAGAGCAGGACGGGCTTTATAAGATAGTGCTCCGGTACAGGCAAAACCTTCTTAGCGGTTTGTATGTAAACCGCAAAATAATGATAAACGGAGAAGTACCCTTTAAGGAAGCGGAAGCAGTAAAATTTGGCTACAGCACGGACTGGCAGGTAAGAGCGCTGGGGGATGACCAGCAGGAATTTGCCTTTTATTTGGAAAAAGGCGAAAATGAGCTGACCATGGAAGTTACCCTCGGAGATATGGCCGATGTGTTAAACAGGGTTAGCGACAGTCTTTACAATCTGAATGAAGCATACAGAAAAATCCTTATGATAACAGGAGCAGAGCCGGACTTGTACAGAGATTACGGCTTCAAGAAACTGATACCGGATGCGATAGAAGTGATGGCAAAAGAAGCCGCCAACCTCAGGCAGATATCTGCGGATATGGAGGAATACATAGGCCAGAAGGGCGAAAATGTAGTCATTCTGGATAAGATTGCCTTATTGCTGGAGCAGATGTCCGATGACCCGGAGGAGAATATCGCAAAATCCTTTAAGCCATTCAAGGAAAACATTGGGGCTCTGGGTACATGGATACTGACAGTGGGCCAGCAACCACTTACTGTTGACTATATCAGCATCATGCCGGTTTCAGACCCTCTGCCCAGGGCAGAAGGCTCCTTCTTTGAAAATCTGATATTCGAAATAAAATCCTTTATAATGTCCTTTTTTGTTGATTACAACAGCCTCGGCTCCTCTCTCCCAACCAAGGAGCTGAAAAAGGATGAAATATTGAGAGTCTGGCTTACTTCCGGACGGGATCAGTCACAGATCCTTCGAGAAATGATCAACGATTCCTTTACGCCGGAAACCAATGTGAATGTGGATATAAAGCTGATATCGGCAGACACCCTTCTCCCCTCGGTCCTGGCAGGGATCGGGCCGGATATATCGCTGGGCAATCCTGCGGGTGATCCGATTCAATACGCCATAAGGAATGCCGTGGTGAATCTTGAAGGAATGCCGGGCTTTGATGAAGTGGCCGGGAGATTCCATCCCAGTGCGTTAGTACCCTATACCTTTGAAGGAAAGGTATATGCGATTCCGGAGACCCAGGTATTTCCCATGCTTTTTTACAGGAAGGACATCCTGGCTGAGCTGGGTCTCGAGGTTCCGCAGACCTGGGATGATTTTTACAAGCTTATACCTGAGGTTCAGAAGCAAAACATGCAGATAGGCTTTCCTCAGGGAATATCAGGGATGCAGATATTCCTGTACCAAAAAGGCGGAGAATTGTATACCCCGGACAGGAGAAGATCAACACTGGATTCGGACATGACGATTGAAGCTTTTCAGAAGCAGACCGAGCTTTTTACTACCTATAAATTTCCCAGGGACTTCGATTTTCCCAACAGGTTCCGTACAGGGGAAATGCCGATAGGCATAGCGGATTATACAACCTATAACAATCTCATCGCCTTCGCTCCTGAAATAAGGGGTCTGTGGGAGTTTGTGCCGCTTCCGGGAACAGTTGCCGAGGATGGTTCAATTAACAGGGCTACCCCATCCACAGGAACGGGAGCCATGATGTTAAGAGGTGTGAAAAACAAAGAAGCCGCCTGGAGCTTTTTGGAGTGGTGGACCAGAGCAGAGACCCAATCCCGGTTTGCGGTGGAAATGGAGTCCGTTCTGGGACAGTCGGCAAAACATGCCACCGCAAACATGGAAGCTTTGGTCAATATGCCCTGGACCAAAACGGAATACGACCATCTTATGGAACAGTGGAAATATGTTACCGGAACTCCTGAAGTGCCGGGAGGCTATTATGTATCCCGTGCGATTGATTTTGCTTCTGCAGCTGCCTACATCAACGCTGACATGGAGACGCTGCTGGATTATGTGACGGAAACCAATGACGAGATAACAAGAAAAAGGCGGGAGTTCGGCCTTGAGTGAGAATATGCGGGGAGGATATAGAGTATGAATACCGGTTTGGCGGTAAAAAACAACATCAAAGCAAATTTTAATGCGAAGCATCGCCTTTCAAGGACATGGAAAGAGGTGAAGAAGAAGAGGATCTGCTATCTTTTTGCAGCTCCATATATGATAATATTCTTCACCTTTACAGCCCTGCCTGTTATCATATCTCTGTTTTTGGGCTTTACATCCTTTAACTTGCTGGAAGCTCCCGTTTTTGTCGGCGTGGAGAATTATATAAGGCTGTTTCTGGATGATGATATTTTCATAAAGGCAATAGGGAATACGTTTATACTTGCGGTGATGACCGGGCCGATCAGCTACATAATGTGCCTTATGTTTGCATGGCTGATAAATGAGCTGCCAAAAGCCCTGCGTACCATCCTGACACTGGTTTTCTACGCACCGTCCATATCAGGAAATGTATATCTCGTATGGGGAATTTTATTCAACAAGGATTCCTATGGCTTTGCCAACTCCCTTTTGCTTCGCTTCAACATCATTACTTCCCCCATCCTTTGGTTTGAAGATCCCAAGTATATGATGCCCCTGCTTATTATCGTGTCCCTCTGGACCAGTATAGGCACAAGCTTTTTGTCCTTTGTCGCCGGATTGCAGGGCATAGATAAAGGATTGTACGAGGCTGCGGCAGTCGACGGTGTAAAAAATCGCTGGCAGGAGCTTTGGTATGTAACATTACCCTCCATGAAACCCCAGCTCATGTTTGGTGCGGTTATGAGCATAACCGGTTCCTTCGGCGTCGGAGGCATAGTAACTGCATTGTGCGGTATGCCCAGCAAGGATTACGCAGCCCATACCATTATAAACCATCTGGAGGATTACGGGAACATACGCTTTGAAATGGGTTATGCTTCAGCTATAGCAACAGTTTTGTTCTTCATAATGATTTTTTCCAACAAGATTGTGCAGAAAATTCTGGCGAGGGTAGGTGATTAAGCTGAAAAGAATACGTTTGTCCAGAAACAAGAGCGGTATAAGGCGTTCATATTTTGTGGATTTTGGGATTTATTTGTTTTTGCTGTTTTTTGGGTTATTCATGGTTCTTCCGATGGTGTATGCAATTTCCAACTCACTAAAGCCTCTGGAGGAAATATGGTATTTTCCCCCTCGCTTTTTTGTAAGGAATCCAACCTTAAAAAACTTCAGGGATTTGTTTAGGATCATGAGCGAATCCTGGGTTCCTTTTTCAAGGTATATATTCAATACCTTTTTAATCACCGGAGTGGGTACCTTTGGGCATGTAGTGCTGGCATCCCTGTGCGCCTATGCCTTATCCAAGCATGATTTCCCGGGGAAAAACCTTATGTTCAGTATGGTGGTTCTCTCATTGATGTTCAGTGGGGTGGTTACCCAGATCCCGAATTTTATCATTGTTGCAAAGCTGGGCTGGATAGATTCCTATAAAGCCATAATAATACCGGCTTTCGGATCTTCCCTTGGACTATATCTGATGAAGCAGTTTATGGAGCAGATGATACCCGATTCGGTACTGGAATCCGCCAGAATGGATGGAGCCCATGAATGGAAGGTTTTCTGGAAAATTGTCATGCCCCTGGTTAAGCCTGCCTGGTTGACGCTGACCATTTTTTCAATACAGGGCTTATGGGGAATGGGAGCAAACAAGTTTATACAAAGCGAAGAGTTGAAAACCCTCAATTATGCGCTATCGCAGATACTGGCAGGAGGCATTGCCCGTGCCGGTACAGGTTCTGCAGCGGCTGTCCTTATGATGATCGTACCGATTGTCGCTTTCATCATAACCCAGTCCAATGTTATAGAAACCATGTCGACTTCCGGTATGAAGGATTAAGCTAAAGGGGGGATTTGACAGGATGAAAAAAAAGGCAATTTTGCTTATTGTATTGATAATAATGCTGTTGGACGGCATATCTGTTTTTGCTATGGTTCCTTATGAAACTTACTTCTATGATTCCGATGGCACTTACTTCATATCGCCGGATGCCTATGTCCCGGAAAAGGTTTTAAAGGCCAAGGACATGGAATTGGGCGACTTGGGGCTGAAGAACCCTTCCGACCTGGTGGTGGATAAGGAGAATAATGTTTATATAGCGGACAGCGGTAACAACAGAATTGTTATCCTGGACGAAAATTACCGGTTCAAATTTGAGATTAAGGAGTTCTATGCCGATGGCTCCGTTCAAACCCTGAATGCTCCAGCCGGGCTTTTTGTAACGGAGGATGGACGCATATATGTAGCGGATTCAAAGAATTTTAGAATCGTCTTATTTGAAAAGGACGGAACCTTCGTGCGGATATTTGATGCTCCGGATTCCGATGTATTTCCGGAAGGCTTTATGTATGAGCCTTCAGCTTTAGGAGTGGACCCGGCCGGCAGAATGTACGTTGTATCCAAAAGCACCAACATGGGCATTATGGCTCTGAATGCCGACGGAGGTTTCGAAGGCTTTATAGGCGCGGAAAAGGTAGTGCCCAATGTACTGGACATATTCTGGGATTTGATCACCACGGATGAACAGAAAAGGCGTACTGCCAAAAATGTTCCTACCGAATACAACAACATCACCATGGACGATATCGGATTTGCTTATGTGACCAGCAGTGCGATTCCGGCAGGAAACCAGCGCAGTGCGATGATGAACAGAGATAAAAGCAGCCATTATGCGCCGGTAAAAAGGCTGAACAGCACAGGAATAGATGTTCTGAAGCGCAATGGTTCCTTTCCCCCTGCGGGAGATATCAGAAACAACTGGTTCAATGTATCCCGGTTTATTGACGTTGCACTGACGGAAGACGGCGTATACAGCACCTTGGATACGACCCATAACAAGATTTTCACCTATGATGATAATGGAAACCTTTTATATGTTTTCGGAGGCACCGGTACACAGGAGGGTGTTTTTGAAAATGCTTCGGCCCTGGCATATCAAGGCACAAAGCTTTTGGTGGTGGACAGGAATACCGGATATATAACCGTGTTCAGAAGGACCGAGTACGGGGACTGTATCGCTGAGGCCATCCACCTGCAGAAAAACCGCAGGTATGATGAAGCGATAATTGCTTGGGAAAAAGTTTTAAAGCGTAATCCTTATTTTGAATTGGCCTATTCCGGCGCAGGGCAGTCCAATATGCGCAAGGAGAATTACAAGGAAGCTATGGCCAACTACAAACTGGCCAATGACTGGGACAACTACTTTAAAGCCTACAGTGAATACCGCAAGGATGTAGTTAGAAAGATAATCCTTCTTATTCCTGTTATTGTTGCGGCGGTAATAGGGTTATGCATGGCTTTTTTCAAATATGTAAGAAAGGTGAACGAGGCCGGATGGCAGAAAACAGGGAAAAGGACGCTCTGGGAGGAGCTTTTGTATTCCTTTCATATCATGTTTCATCCCTTTGATGGCTTCTGGGATCTGAAGCATGAGAAAAGGGGGAGCGCGAAGACAGCCACTGTGATTCTGGCGCTGGTAATGGCCGTGGATATTTTCAGAACACTGGCAGGAGGTTATGCATTGTATCCCACCGACTTTAGAGCGATTGATTTACAGGATACCGTGCTCAAAGTTCTGATTCCTTTCATGCTGTGGGTATGTGCCAACTGGGGTCTGACCACACTGATGGACGGGGAAGGAAGCTTCAAGGATATTTATACCGCTTCTGCCTATTCCCTGATGCCAATTGTTGTGATAAATATTCCGGTGACCATATTAAGCAACTTTATTGTGCTCAATGAACTGCAGTTTGTAAACTTTTTCACCACCCTTGCCTATGCTTGGGCATTTGCATTGATATTCTTCGGCGTTTTGGTTACCAATGCCTATGGATTGGTGAAAAATCTGGTCACATCCGCTCTTTCGGTAGTTGGTATGGGGTTTATCGCATTTATTTCGGTGTTGTTTATCAATATACTGCAAAGGATGAATACATTTAT